>CAMATI010000320.1 GCA_945861095.1 Asaia bogorensis
GGCCGAGTTTGGCTGGATGGTGATCCCTGATTTGGAGTTCTGTCTGGTCGTTCCGCGCGCGTGTCGCCGTAGTCTCGGCCAACATATGGGGTGTCCGCAATGGTTGGCGCGTGATTGGTCGTGAATGGCCAGGCGGACACCGCGACCAATCCTGAGCAAGCTCGGCGTGAAGATGGCCAGGCGTGCGGTGAGGCCGAGAGCTTCCTGAGGCTTCCTGAGCGGATCGCAGGCCCCAACTCGCTATTGGGACCGGTGCGGAGAGCCGTTCGCAGTCGGGTGTGGCGGCCGCCCGCGTCCAGAATTGTGTGTCCGGGCCGGAAGGAGGTTGACCGCGAGCTGAGCCACCGGCTGCGCGCTCACCACTCCAGCGGTCAGGCAATGCTCGGCCCAATCGCGCATAAGCGTCACGCGCCGATCAAACAGGTCGGACCGGCGATAAGCGCCGGACACCTTGTTCCCAACCTCGTGGGCAAGAGCCTTCTCCGCGGCTTCGCGTTCCTCCGGCCGAACGTCATCCACCCATGTCGAGAAACTGGCGCGGAAGCCGTGCGGCACCGCCTCGCGGCCGTCCGCATCCCGCCATGGCGGCAGAGCGTCATCCGGCCGATCTCCATTCATTCGTCGCATTACCGCGGACAGTGCCATGTCGCTGAGCGGCGTGATCCGCTTGGCGCTCGGAAAGATCAGGGCGTCGCGCGCCAGTCTGGCGAGGCCTGCCAGATCAGCGGCCGAAGCGGTGGTGCCATTGGCCTCGGCGTAGGCGCGGGCCAGCGTCTCCAAGGCGGCCCCCGACAATGGCACCCGATGAGGCGTCACGTCGCCGGACTTCTTCCCCTTCATAACCTCGCCCGGGACCGTGAGGGTCGGGGTCCCATCGAAGGACAACCAGGACCACCGGGCATTGCGGATCTCACCACTGCGAAGCGCCGTGAGGACGGCAAGCCGCAGCGCCCGGGCACCAAGCCCTGGCATCAAGTCCAGTGCGGTCATGAAGGCCGGAAGACGGGCCCAGGGTAGAGATGGCTGTCTGTGACCTCCGGGAAGCGCTGGCAAGCCCGCGTGACGGAGCATCCGGACGTCGCATGGGTTGTCGTTCGCCCGCCACCCGTGCGCCGCGGCGTAACGCAGCACGGTGCCGATCCGGCGCAGCACCTTTCGGCCGGTGGCGGGTCGGGTTGTCCATACGGTGTCGATGGTCCGGCGCACCAAAGTCCGGTCGATATCGGCGACGGGCACAGCACCCAGCGTGGGGAATGCCCACTGTTCCAGTGAACGCTGCCACAGCAGCGCGGTGCGCTGGTTTTTCCACCCCGGTGCCTCGGCCTCAATGCAAGCCAGGGCGACAGTGCGAAAAGTACGCGCTTCTGCCTGAGCCGCTGCCTTGCGCCTTTCTTCTCGCTCGATAGCGGCTCGTGCCCGTTCCTGTATTGGGTCTACCCCATTGGTGACCTGCTTGCGGGCGATGGCGGCTTTTTCGCGAGCTTCCTTCAATGTCACGGTCGGGTATCCACCCAACCCCATATCCCGACGTTTGCCGGCCACGGTCACGCGGGCAAGCCAGACCTTCGCCCCAGTCGGCTTCACGATCAGCAATAGTCCCGCCCCGTCAGACAGACGATATGGCGCCTCGCGGGGCTTCGCCGCCTCAATCGTCCTCATGTCCAGGTTTCCGCCACGCGCCATCGCAGGAGCTCCCGATATCAGCCGTATTGGTTCCCACACCGGTTCCCACAATCGGCCTCGGTTCCCACGTTAGTTCCCACACTCGGCGCTTGCAATGTCATTCAGGATCAGCGCGGATCATATCAGGACATTCGTTGATTAAACCTATGAATTTTCGTAATTCATGGAGCGGGATTTGCGCCGTCGTGCTACGTCCTGATCACCGTGTATGGCGTCCCTACGGGACGCCACCTTCCATTCCCCGCACCATTCTCCGCTGGGAGGCCGGCGCCGAACTCCCCAGGTTTCGTGCGGATTTTGTCGCCTAGCTGGCTACTGCGGATACGCAACGACCGGCCCAAATCGTCTCTCCCCGGCGGTATATCTCCGGACCTGGCGACTTGGCCGATTATCGAGCCACCTGGAACACCTTGAGGAATATGGGATATTTTCCAGGAGTCTGTTCAAGGGTTGGTAGATCGCTTGCCAGGGCATGTCGCACTCATCGATGAATTTCGCACGCGATACCACATCGTGATATTGGCTGTGCACCATCACTCGCGGTTGTCCGACGTCGCAAACATACAGTCGCGCTGATCCTGGGCGTGGGCCTGGTCTTGCTTACCATACGAGCATTACGGTGAGCGGCACTGCCTTGCTCGTCGCGGGGCACGACTGGCTGCTGAACGGCCTAACCTGCACCGGTGTCCCCGCATCGGCC
The DNA here is from genome assembly GCA_945861095.1 of Asaia bogorensis. Classification (GTDB taxonomy): domain Bacteria; phylum Pseudomonadota; class Alphaproteobacteria; order Acetobacterales; family Acetobacteraceae; genus Rhodopila. The sequence continues at coordinate 2,384 of CAMATI010000320.1, forward strand.
TACCGTTGCGGCGCTCACCAGTGCACATCACTCGCATCGGACATTCGCCGCGTCTCCCTCGCGATCAGGAGCGACGTAATGACATGAACGTACTTCGTCCGGTAGCCGTACGGCCAATGCATCCTTTACCCCTTGATATCTACAGCTTATCTGGAAACCCTCGGGTGATCTTGACTTATGGCCAAGATTCCAGCCTCCGCCGACTGGAAGCATCTCTCCGAGTCCTCCAATCGGGCCGTCATAGAGCGCCACATCAAGCAAGATGTGGCCTTTCAGTGTCCAAGGACAGATCATGCGCTGGTTGGCGGCGGGGACGCTCGATAGCAGCAAGGCGATAAAGCCGAGAGAGAGGCTATTCGACCACATGATAGAATCTACCCTGGTCAACCTGAGCGCGGCTCGGATCGTCAAAGGGTATATATCGTGTGGTTGGGGCGCGGCGTCGGACAATGCGGCCATCCACTCGTACATTCCATTGATCAATAATATTGATGCCCTCTGCATCCTGCCCCAGATAGATCGCGGCATGGCTGCTTCCGTCCGTCCGGCTGCCGTAGCGGCCGTCGGGTCCGAATGTTGCAATTGCGGTTCCTGGCACGAGAGCCAGGTTCCCTTGAACCACGGCGCCGCGTCGCCAGTCGGAGGTTAGTGGGGCGCCGGTCGCTTGCTGGACGAGTGCCACACATTCACCGCTCCCGACTTGCGGCCCGCCAGCCAAACCTCCTGGATCGCGTGCCACATAAGGCGTGCCCTGCTGGGAAATGCGCGTGTCGAACTGTGCCGTCTGCTGATTCCACTGGGCAAGTTGATAGCGTGCCGATCGAGTTGCGTCTTGCCTCTGCGACGGTAGGGCTCGCCGTTCGCTGATGTCACCCGCCAGTGCACCTGTACCGGTACCGAACCAACCGTGGCTTTGTCGTCCTTGATTCTGCCAACTCATGTCCCTACGCACTCTCGATATAGGTAATATATCCTATATCCAAGCGTGGTATCTGTCAAGGATTCGATCGCATTGGCCAATATTCGGTACAACCAATCCCGGGCGACTTTTTTCCCCCTTGCCTTGCCCATTCCAGCGGAAACGCCATGATCAACACCGGCAGCGACAGATCAGACGCCTGCCGTCCGTCCAGGATAGCCTCCACGATATCCGGCGACAGCAATGTCAGGTTCAGAAGCCGACCGACATATGCCCGGTTCACCTTCTCGGCCTTGGCCAATTCGCGGATCGATCCGTAGCGCCCGTCATCCAGCATCCGCTTCCAACGGAACGCCCGCGCCAACGCCTTCACCAGCGCCGGATCGCCGCGCGTGACGGCAATGTCGGCCGGGATCCCACGTCCGACCGCCGTCACCACCCCGTCCGGCGAGATGATCGTCTTCCGCCCGCCACGCCGCCGGATCGTCAGTGGCACCCGCACTGTCACGCTGGTCACATTCGTCATGCTGCTCTCCGTTGATCGCTGCCGGGGTTGCCGAGTTCGCGCGCCAGCCCGGCCAGCCCCTCCAGGTTCAGTTTGATCTCCGCCCCGGCATCGCCCACCGTGACCCGCTCGACCAACAGCCGGGTAATCCGCGCTTGCTCGCCGGGGAACAGTTCGTCCCACAGCGGGTCGAGGCGTCCGAGCGCCTCGCGTACCTCGTCTTCGGCGATATCTGGCGCCTCCGCTTGCGCGGCGCGCCAGGTGCCGACGATGATCTCCGGCTGGCGGAGCAGCGCGCGAACCTGCTCCATCACCAGCCCCTCGATCTCCCCTGCCGGCAGGCGCCGGAACGACGCGTCGTTGGCCCCGCCCTTAAGCACCGTCTGGCTGACGTAGTAGCGGTAAAGCCGGCCGCCTTTGCGGGTGTGTGTTGGCGACAGTGCCCGGCCATCGGGCCCGAACAGCAATCCACGCAACAGAGCCGGTGTTTGGGCGCGTGCACGTCCAGCACGGACACGGGGACTTTCCTGCATGATCGCGTGCACCCGGTCCCAGAGAGCCTGTCCGACGATCGCGTCATACTCGCCAGGGAATGACTGACCTTTGTGCACGGCCTCGCCGAGATAGACCCGGTTGGCCAGCAGCTTGGCGATCGATCCTTTGTCGAACGGTCGCCCGGTCTTGGTGACGAGGCCCTCTTGCCGAAGCACCGGCAGCAGTCTTGTCGCAGATCCTGTTTCGGCGAACCCCTCGAACACCCGGCGGACCGTGGCGGCAGCCGTCTCGTCCACCAGCAGCTTGCGGTTTTCCACACGGTAGCCGAGCGGCACCGGCCCGCCCATCCACATCCCCCTGGCGCGGGAGGCGGCAATCTTGTCGCGCACCCGCTCCCCGATCACCTCACGTTCAAATTGTGCGAATGAAAGCAATATGTTAAGCGTCAACCGCCCCATGCTGGTCGTCGTGTTAAACGACTGTGTCACCGACACGAACGTAACGTTGTTCGCGTCGAACACCTCCACCAGCTTGGCAAAATGCATCAAAGAGCGAGACAGTCGGTCTATCTTGTAGACCACGACGACATCAACCCGATCCCCCTCGATGTCGCGCAACAGGCGTTGCAACGCAGGGCGTTCCAGCGTCGCGCCGGATATCCCGCCGTCATCATAATGGTCAGGCACCAGCACCCATCCCTCGGCGCGCTGCGATGAGACGAAGGCCTCCGACGCGTCGCGTTGGGCATGGAGCGAATTGTATTCCTGGCTGGTCTGCTCGTCCGTGCTGACGCGAGTGTAGACGGCGCAGCGAAGTTTTCGCACGGTCGCCAGGATGGCGGCGGCGTCGCGGGCGCGGCGCGTCATGCGTCACTCCGGGCGCGCATGCCAAAAAAGACCCAGCCGTTCCAGCGCGTGCCAGTGATGGCGCGGGCGATCGCGGACAGCGATTGATATGGCCGTCCCTGCCATTCGAAGGCGTCCCGGGTCACGGTCACGACATGCTCCACACCCTGCCATTCTCGAAGCAATCGCGTTCCGGTGATCGGGCGCTGTTCCTGCCTGATGCGGCGCAGCGTGATATTCTTGCCGTCGATCTGCTCGCCCAATGCCTCGAGCCGGGCCACCGTCTCCGGCTTCAGGCCTCCATAGGCCAGTTCCTGGATCCGGTAGGCCAGTCGGCTCTCCAGGAATTTCCGGCTGTAGGGCGGCGGCTCCGCGCCGAACAGCGCGCGCCACTGGTCCTTCAGGTCCGCCATGCTGGCGCCCGCCAGTGCCGCCAGACGGCCGAGCACGTCCTGTTTCGGGATGGCGGGGATCGTGATGGCGGGCGGTGATTCCGACCGCGAGGTCTTGGTTTTGGTCATGCGCGTCTCCGGTTTCTCCGGTTGGCACACACGCGCTGGGGTGGCACGGAGTGTAGGCGAAATTCTCCGTCAGCCCCGCTTTCCGGCGCTTTGGCCTCGGCGGCGCGGCTGCGCAGCCGCACCAGCCCCCGCGCCAGGATGGCGCAGATTTCCTGGAGATGAGGCGGCGGGTGATGAAGTTGATCATTGCTCAGCCGGTCAATGTTCGGTCGGTTGGGCTTGGCGGTGGATGCAGTGATGGGCATGGTCACATATACCGACTGCCATCCCGATCTGTCGGGGTCTGGCGGTTCCTGGCGATTGTTGCGGAAATCCTTTGCCGAAACGGCTAGAATGGTAGCCCGACTCGGCGCGAGAATATGTCAAGCTTCAACCCGGCGAAATTCACCGACCCTGACTGGCTGCACACCATGTCGCCGGCCCGGCTGATCCGGATGCTGTCGCCGTGGCGATTGTATCTGGCAGAGAGTGGATTTGATCTGCCGCCCGAGAACAGCGCAAGTGTCGATCTTACGGCGCTAGCAAGAGTGCTGATGGTGACGAACAGCAGAACGCCGTCAGCGATGTTTGATGCGCTGTACTATATCCATGAGACCGCATCGCCAGAGGATATCGAGGCTCTGCATCAGAAAATTGGAAATCGCAAAATAGATATTCGTGCCGATCCGACGGCGTCGGCGGCAGATTATGTGATCGATGTCTGGCTGGCCTATCCGGAGCTTGTCGAGGAACGACATGCCGAAAAAGTCGCCTTCCGGCAGAAGACGTTTCACTATTATGCGGGCCGAGGTGGTGAAGCCCGTGCGTTCCCTGTCATTGATGCAGAAACCCAGAAGCAGATTGAGGCATCGTTCGATGCCTGGTTCGATGATCATCGGCGCGGAAGGGGCAGCCGTCTCTTCATTATCAGGCAAACGCCGATCGTTTGGGTTCTGGTACGGCATGGTGATTTGATTCGTCGGGAGGCGAGCCACGGCGAGGACGGTACGGCGACTTCCGCGTTGTACCGTCCGCAGCGGCACGATGTCCTGTTTTATAACGAAGCAGACGATCAGATCGGGGTTCATGCCGGAACAGAGGGTGAGCGCAATCTCTACCTTGGCACGTTGGGCCGGCTCGCGTTCAGTGACGCCGGATATTTCCCGACCGCCCAGAAATATACACTGGCGCCGTTGAGTAAGGTCGGTGCGGAGGCACTGAACTGCGCCGATGTCGCCGATATGCGGGATGTGAAGCTGACCGAGTATCGGCGATATCTTGGCGGCAAATTCAAACGCTCCATCACGGATCGTGCGACGGATATATTCGCCGACCTGAGGGAACGGGGAAGGGACAAACTGGACTCGATACCGGTGTCTGCCACATTCCAGGTGCGCTTCGACGCTTCAAGTAAGCCTCGGCGAGTAGTGATCAGACCACCGGCCATAGCCAGTTATCAACGTAACGAGGACAGCGCCTTGGTAGAGCAGTGGCTCGGCTTCCGCGGGTTTCTGCTCGATCGTCCGGCCGATTAGGCCGGAATGTTGCAAGCGGTACCATGTTTCTGGCGGGCCCTAGCAGCCTGTCGGACTTACGCCCACCGGAGGCTCATGTTAGAATCGTAACGTCGATTCGCTCCCTCCCCGGATGCCGCCAATGAGCAACTTCCGCCCCACCGATCGCCTAACCGGCTTCCTGATGCCGCCGTCTATCGATGAAT
>CAMATI010000321.1 GCA_945861095.1 Asaia bogorensis
GGGCGGCCGACCCGTCGCGGGCCAGTTCGATCAGGTCCTGTCGTGATTCGCTGTCGAGGAAGCCGCGCCGGATCATGGATGGGAGCAGAATCGCCTTCGATCCGGTTGGCAAGCGATTCCTTCGGGTTTCGGGGGAGTCGGGGTATACAATGACGAGATTTATGGCGACTGGCTGGGACTGTCCGCCGAAGAACTGGCGGATTTGCGCAAGAACGGGGTGATCTGACGGATGAGCACGCTTCCCAACCATCCCCTCGCGGGGTTCACAATCCTGGACCTTACGCAGTTCTACCAGGGGCCTTATGCGACGATGATGCTGGCCAAGGCCGGCGCCGATGTCATCAAGATCGAACCCCCGGGCGGGGAAAGCCTGCGTCACATGGCGCCCGCCGGCAAGGAAGGCGGCTTCCCCGTGGTGATGCTGAACGCGAACAAGCGCGGTATCACCCTGAACCTGAAGACCGAGGACGGCCGAGCGCTGTTGAAGAAGCTGGTGGTGAAGGCCGATGCACTGGTGGAGAACTATGCGCCGGGTGTGATGGATCGGCTTGGCGTCGGATTCTCCGTTCTGCATGAGATCAATCCACGCATGGTCTATGCTTCGGCCACCGGTTTTGGTCTGTCCGGCCCTGACCGGGACAACCTCGCCATGGATTTCACCATCCAGGCCGCGTCCGGCGTCATGAGCCTTACTGGTTTTCCGGGCGGCCCGCCGACCCGCACCGGTGCGCCCTATGTCGATATACTCGGCGGCGCGCATCTCTATGCCGGTCTGATGACCGCACTGCTGGAGCGTGAACGCACCGGTGTGGGCCGTCTGGTCGAAGTGGCGATGGTGGAGGCGGTGTATTCCTGCCTCGCCACCGGTCTGGATCAGTATTTCCGGGCCGACAGCAAGGTGCCCGCCCGCAGCGGCAATGCTTTCGCCAACTTCAACCGCGCGCCCTACAATGTCTATGAGGCCAAGGATGGCCACGTCGCCATCATCCTGGTTACCGAGGCGCAATGGCAGAACCTGCTGCGCGCGATGGGGCGGGACGACCTGAATGACGATCCCCGTTTCATCAACAACGATGCGCGCGTCAGGCATTACGACCAGACGGAAGCCCTGGTGAACGCCTGGACAAACACCCATACACGCGCCGAAATCTTCGCCGCCACCAGCCGCTTCAGGATCCCCTGCGCGCCGGTCCGCGATATCGAGGAAGTCATGCACGACCCGCACATGCACGAACGCGGCATGCTGGAAACGGTCGAACATTACGATTACGGCCCCGTCGTGCTGCCCAACAGCCCGCTGCGCTTCCACGGCGCCGACAAGGTCCCGACCCGGGTCAATCCCCATGTCGGCGAACACAACACCCCAGTCTACCGTGATCTGCTCGGCCTTTCCGACCAGGAAATTGAGCGGCTGAAAGAAACAGGAGCCATCTGACATGAATGCCCCCACCCCAATGGCCAATGGCCGCATCTTGCTCGGCCGAGACGGCAACGTCGCGATCATGACCTTGAACGATCCCGCGGTGCTGAACGCCTTCGGAATGAAACTGCGCCAGGACATGACCCAGGCCCTGGATTTGGTGGAAGCCAGCGACGCGCGCTGCCTGATCATCACCGGTGCCGGTGCGGCATTCTGTTCCGGTGCCAATCTGAACGACAAGGACCGTCCGCCGCGCGATCGGCAGGCCGAAGCGCGTGGCGAGGTCAAGACCGACCTGGAAACCTGGTATCATCCGACCTTCCAGCGGCTGCGCTCTCTGTCCATGCCGATCGTCAGCGCTATCAACGGCATCGCCGCCGGCGCGGGCATGAGCCTTGCGCTGTCCGCCGACATCAAGATCGCCGCCCGTTCGGCGTCGTTCCTGCAAGCGTTCGCGCGCATCGGCTTGGTGCCGGATTGCGGCTCATCCTACATCCTGCCAAGGCTGATCGGGCAAAGCCGAGCGGTGGAGCTGTCGTTGCTGGCGGAGAGGTTGCCGGCGGAGACGGCGTTGCAGTGGGGTATGATCAATCGCCTGGTGGACGACGACGCGCTGATGGCGTCCGCGCTGGAAATGGGCGAACGGCTGGCGGCGGGGCCGTTGTCGTTGGGACTGATCCGCCGGTTGTACTGGGACAGCCTGGAGAACCATTACGGCGCGCAGATGGAAGCGGAAGGGAAGATGCAGACGATCGCCGGCCTGTCCGAGGATTATGCCGAAGGCGTCGCGGCGTTCCGGGAAAAGCGCAAGGCGAATTTCAAGGGGCGGTAGGCCGGGGTCTCCGACGGAGACGCTCAGTTGTCCGCCTTGACGGGCCGGCGGGAGGGCGCGCGCACGAGTTCCAGCCAGCGCTTGCCCTCCGCCAGTTTGGAATCGGCGCCGAATTTCCAGGTCAGTTGCGGGCTGGGTCCCCAGACCTGGACCGGGGCTTCTCCGAAGCCGGGAACGCTGGGCCGCGACTGGGCCGCCGGCTTCTCGGGTAAGGAGGGATCGGATGCGGCGAAGAATGGCTTGACCTCCCGCATCAGGTCGTTGACCGAGAATGGTTTGACCAGGAAGGCGTTGGCGCCCGCGCGCTGGGCCGCGGCGCGCCGGCGCGGCGCATCGATCGCGCTCAGCAGCACGATGGGCACGGACTTGTAGCCATTCGTTCGGCGGATCCTGGCGCAGGCGTCGTAGCTGGTGAAGATCGTCAGGTCGATATCCAGGATCACCATGCGCGCCTGCATGTTCATCGCCACGGACTCCGCTTCGGCCCCGTCGGCGGCCAGGATCGGGTAAAATCCCAGGTCGGTGAAATGCTGACGCAGCACGTTTCGCAGATTGCGATCCGCGTCGGCGATGATGACGATCCTGCTCTCGGTTGACATGCGGGACGATGATAGTGCCCGGACGTTGACGAAGCGTTAAATGCCCCGCCTGCTCTTCTGTCCGATCCCCCGGTTGCGCGAAGGCGATATCCGCGCTCAAACTCGGGGCCTCAGGGCGACAGGAGACCAGCGATGAGCGATACGAAACTGCGCAATGCCGACATCGATGCGGCGTTGAACGAGGCGAAAGAAGCCTATGTCGCGCGCAATCCGAAAAGCCTGGCCCGCTATGTCGAAGCCACTGCCGTGATGCCGGGCGGCAACACCCGAACCGTGCTGCATTATGCGCCGTTTCCGCTTGCGATGGCGCGTGCGGAGGGGTGTCGCCTGTGGGACATGGATGGCCGTGAATATGTCGATTTCCTGGGGGAATACACCGCCGGCATCTACGGCCACTCCCACCCGGTGATCCGCGCCGCGCTGGATGGCGCGCTCGACGGCGGGATCAATTTCGGCGCGTCCAACATGACGGAAGCACGGTTCGCCCGCGCGGTGTGCGACCGGTTTGGGCTTGACCGGGTGCGCTTCACCAATTCCGGCACCGAGGCCAATCTGCTGGCGATTTCCCTCGGGCGCATTTTTACCAAGCGGTCGAAGGTGCTGGTGTTCGATGGCGGCTACCATGGCGCGGTGTTCGGGTTCTCGGGTGGCGGGTCGCCGATCAACGCACCGTTCGATTACGTCCTGGCGCCCTACAACGACATGGATGCCACGCGCGCGCTGATCGCGACCCATGCGGCCGATCTCGCCTTGGTGATTCTGGAGCCGATGATGGGCAGCGGCGGTTGCATCGCCGCGGCGCCGGAGTTCCTGACGATGCTGCGCGCGGAAACCACACGCGTGGGCGCGCTGTTGATCTTCGATGAGGTCATGACCTCTCGGCTGTCGCCCGGCGGGTTGCAGGCGGTGCGCGGGGTGAAACCGGACCTGACCACGTTCGGGAAATATATCGGGGGCGGGATGTCGTTCGGCGCGTTCGGCGGGCGCGGCGACATCATGGACCTGTTCGACCCGCGGCGCGCCGATGCGCTGCCACATGCGGGGACGTTCAACAACAACGTGCTGACCATGTCGGCGGGCCTGGCCGGATTGACCCAAATCTACACGCCGGACGCGGCCAATGCGTTGAATGCGCGCGGCGATGCCCTGCGGGAGCGGCTGAACGCTCTGTGCAAGGCCGCCGATGCGCCTTTGCAGTTCACCGGGATCGGCTCGATGCTCGCCGTGCACACGATGCGCGGCCCGGTTCGCACCCCGGCCGACGCGGCCAAGGGTGATCAGAAGCTGAAGGAATTGTTCTTTTTCGACCTGCTGGCCCAGGGCATCTGGTTGGCACGCCGCGGCATGATGACCTTGTGCCTGCCCATCGGCGACGCCGAGTGCGACAAGCTGGCCGATGCGGTACAGGAGTTCCTGTCTTCCCGGCGTTCGTTATTCGCTCAGGTGACTGCCTGAGCGGGGACGGCGCCTGCGTCAGTTTTCCAGCAGGCGCCGCAGCAGTTCGACATCCTCGGCGAACGAACCGTCGCGTTCCATCAGTTCGCCCACGCGCGATACCGCGTGCATCACGGTCGTGTGATCCCGGTTGCCGAATTTGCGTCCGATTTCCGGCAGGCTGCGGCTGGTGAGTTGCTTTGCCAGGTACATCGCGATCTGCCGCGGGCGCGCCACCGCGCGGGATCGACGGGGCGACGACATATCGGTCAGCCGCATGCTGTAGTGTTCGGCAACCTTGCGCTGAATCTCCTCGATCGTCACGCGGCGTTCCAGGGATTTCAGCAGGTCGTGCAGCACTTCCTGCGCGGTTTCCAAGGTGATCGAACGGTCGAACAGGTTGGCATGCGCGATCAGACGATTGAGCGCCCCTTCCAGCTCCCGCACATTTGTCGTGATCTTGTTGGCTAGGTATTCCAGGACCTTGACCGGGACCGGGACACCGGCGCGCGCTGCCTTGGTTTGTAGGATGGACAGGCGCAGTTCGAAGGTCGTGGCGTGCAGGTCCGCGACCATGCCGCATCCCAGGCGGGTGCGCAGCCGGTCTTCCAACCCGTTCAGGTCCGACGGTGATTTATCCGCCGAGACGACGATCTGCTTGCCTGCTTCGACCAGGTAATTGAAAGTGTGGAAGAATTCTTCCTGGGTGTTGTCCTTGCCGATCAGAAATTGCAGGTCGTCGACCATCAGCACGTCGACCTTGCGCAACTGATCCTTGAATTCGATGGTCGATTGGCTGCGGATCGCGGTGATGAAGCGATACATGAACTTCTCGGCCGACATGTAGGCGACCGAGGACGGCCGGCGGCCGGCACGCGCGGCCCCATCGGTCAGTTCCCAGGCTATCGCGTGCATGAGATGGGTTTTGCCCAATCCGACGCCGCCATAGAGGAATAGGGGGTTGAAACCGGGGCTCGCGGGGTGTTCCGCGATGCGGCGTGCGCAGGCATGGGCAAACTCGTTCGGCTTGCCCACGACGAACGCATCGAATGTGTATCGTGTATCGAGCACGGCGTTGATGTCGGGACGGGTCTCTGTCCGTTCGTCGGCAACCGGTCCGTTGGGGGCCTGTGTCGGCGCTGACGCCGGCTCTCCGCCGACCATGGGGCTTGCGCCTCCGACCCGGATATCGACGCGCCTGATCGCGGTATTTTCAGTCTGCCAGAGCGCGTTCAAGCGATCGCCATACCGGCTGCGTACCCAGTCGCGCAGGAACCGGGTCGGCAATGTGACGGTGATCTCGTCGCCATCCACGCCGGCAAGGGTCATCTGCCGCAGCCATGTGCGGTATTCCACTTCACCGACTTCGCTCTGCAACCGGCCCCGGATCCGCGCCCACTGTGCGGCGAGTTGCGGCATGTCCACGATCTCCCGCTCAGTGGTCCCACCCATGCACATGCTCCCTGCCCAGACGGTCGGATCGCCGTCGCCAATATAAACGGTCGGATCGCCGTCGCCAATATAAGAAGCCGGAGAGGACACACGTCCCCACGGTCTCGACACCATTACAACTTGATTTTCAATCTACTACGTCCCGTCTGTAACGATTAGGTAGTGGGCCGGTTCGATCAGTAGAGTTTAGGCAGTGTGGAAGCTGTGCGCAATAGAAATTATCTTGTGATATTGTGTCTCAAAGCAATGCCGGGAAATACGCAAGACATTTCAGTTGCAACCGACAGGGAGTGGCGCGTTCTTATTTGTGCGCGGTTCGTAACCTTTGCACATATTATTACCGCCGCCTCCTATTCATGGGTGCGTCTCTATTTCGTCATTATGCGGGAGGCGGCCAGGGAGGTCAACCAACCCTGGCCGGGAGCAGCCGGAAAATTTCAGCCGGCGGCGATCGCCTTGATCCGGGCTGACAGGCGAGACAGCTTGCGCGCGACCGTATTGGCGTGGATCACGCCCTTGCCCGAGGCGCGTTGCATTTCAGGCTGAGCGGCACGGAATGCCTCGGCCGCGGCGGATTTGTCGCCGCTGGCAATCGCCGTTTCGACCTTCTTGACGAAGGTCCTCATACGAGACTTGCGGGCCTGGTTGCGGGCCGTGCGGGTCGTGGTCTGGCGGATGCGCTTGCGAGCGGATGCGGTATTGGCCATGGTCTCTTTTTTGTGTTCGTCGTTTCGTGATGAAAACCGGGCCGGAAGGCGCCGATCGAAGGCCGGGGTTCTACGCATCGCACCCCGCCGAGTCAAGACAGTGTAGCTTCGCCTATGCGACTGCGCCAGGAGCGGGAGCGATGCGCCTGCTTGCTACATTGACGGATATTTAGCGACGGATATGATCACCTAAGGTAATCCATGTGCTAAATATGCTACTCATGACGATGGCGTATTACCATAGGTTGTGAGGCCGGCGAGGGTGGATTGCGGTGGCATATCCAATCCCGAGTGCGAGATTGTTGCCCCCTGCGTCCGTTTTCAGCGAATCACGATGGTGCGCTCGCTCCGGCTCAGCGCTTCCGGATGCCTTCCTGCGGCATCTACTCATCCCGGAATCAGGGGCGTACGGGGACGGTTCCAGCCTTTTCCTTTCCGGACGGAAGAAAGACTCTACATAATCTCCGGATAATTTGTCTCTGCCCCAATTCTGTCAAAGAAAAAGGGAAATATTCCTTCACCGTCGGATGTCCGAGTGCCATCGGGACGGCGCCGAAACCGATCTTCCACCGCCCATCATGTTCGGCGCCGCTTGGGGGCGGTCGGAATATAACGAAACATAAACGATCGACATACGTCGCAATTCGATGATTGCCACAATGGTGACGATAAATGCCCGGACTCGCACGGCACTTCACTTCGATATCCGTTCAATTCAGAAGGATCCGTCTAGCAGCCTGTCGGACTCGGGATTTTCGATCAATAACGACGGCTGTTCGGCTGCGCCGGCGCGGTCATCAGACCGCCGGCGGCGCCCCGATCACGTCCTGACTGGCTTCATATCGGCCCGGAGGTGGCGTCACGGCCGACCCAT
>CAMATI010000322.1 GCA_945861095.1 Asaia bogorensis
CAGCTATGGGCTGTTCGGCGCCACCCCGGCCCTGCGCCACAGCGCCCGGATCCTGCCCATCATTCCCCCCGGCGGGATCGACCGAGACCATGGAATGGCCCGGATCACCTGCGATCAGGTGCTGGCAACGGTCGCGGCGGATCGCGGCGGGATTGGCCCACGCGCCGAGGGCGGGATTGGCCCACGCGCCGAGGGCGGGATTGGCTTACGCGCCGCGGGTGCGATTAGATCACGCGCCGCCGGCGCGATTGAGCCGCTCGCGTGAAGCGGCCTCGACCGATCAGTGGCTGGCGCAACCGGGGGCGGCACTGACCACGTTGCGGACAAGATGGTGATCGATCCACTCCGCGACCAACCGCCGAGCCTCGTTGAGCGAGGCTTCTGGGTGGTGGATGCGATAGAGCGCGGTGCAGGCCTGAAATGCCGAAATGTCGTCCGAGCCGATCTGGCGCAACTCGTTGTAGGCAGTCACCACGGCGCGCTCACAGCGGCGGGTTATGACGCTTTCCCGACCCATGATCGGACGCACTCCTCATGCTCGTTGTCGATCTTCTGCGAATCATTCGCAATGTGACGCGAAGTATATGGATTGGCCGCCCGGCCAGCAATAGCATCCGCCGCCTTCCGGGACTCGAGCGCGGGGTAGAGCGGCGACAAGAACGGTCTGTTCGGTGGCAAAGACGCAATGAGCGCGACGGATTTGTTTCCAGGAGCGGCGCGCCGCCTGCTTTTTCGGACGGCCACGTTGGGCGGTATCCCGACAGCGAACGGTGGGGCGCCTACCACTCATATCGGGTTCGCCGGCTGCCATTCTCTCGCCGATGGTCAGGGAGGATCGACGATAACCTTCGCGCGCAATTCATAACGCGGCGGAGGTGGGCGGTGTCTGATCGGACACCGCCCGCCGTTCGACCGCTCGGGTCAGACCTGGACCGCCGCGATATCCGCATCCGACAGGCCCCAGGATTTCAGCACATCCTGTGCCGACACCTCGCCCGGGGGCTTCGGCGTGGCCAATTGCGTGGTGCCGAAGCGTGGAGCCGGTGCCGGTTGGCGCATCCCGCCCACCTCAATGAACGCGTTGCGCTGGACATTGTGCGGATGAGCATGCGCCTCATCCATCGACAGGACCGGAGCGAAGCAGGCGTCGGTGCCTTCCAGGCGCTGGCACCATTCGTCCCGCGTGCGGGTCAGAAACACCGCGGCCAGCTTGTCCTTCACCAGCGGCCAGGATTCGCGATCCCACTGTCCGGGCAAGGTCGCGGGATCGATTTCCAGCCGTTGCAGCAGTTCGGCGTGGAACTTCGCCTCGATCGGCGCAATGCTGATGTATTGACCGTCCGAGCACTCATACACTTCGTAGAAATACGACCCGGAATCGAGCTGGTTTTCGCCGCGCGGATGATCCAGGCGCCCGCCCGCCTTCATCGCGTAGATCGGCGTCATCAGCGACAACGCGCCATCGACCATCGCCGCGTCCACCACCTGCCCGGCGCCGGTCGTCCTGGCCGAGATGATCGCCGCCAGCAGCCCGGTTACCAGATACAACGCGCCACCGCCGTAATCGCCGACCAGATTAAGCGGCGGGGTCGGCTTCTGTCCCTGGCGGCCGATCGCATGCAACGCGCCGGTCAGGGCGATGTAGTTCAGGTCGTGCCCCGCGGCCAGGGCAAGCGGCCCCTCCTGGCCCCAGCCGGTGACACGCCCATAGGCGAGGCGCGGATTGCGCTTAAGACAGACATCCGGCCCAAGGCCCAGCCGTTCCATAACGCCGGGCCGGAAGCCCTCGATCAGGGCATCGGACCCGTCGATCAGCTTCAGCGCCACCGCCACCGACTCCGCCTTCTTCAAATCCAACCCGACCGCCGCTCGGCTTCGCTTGGTGAACTCAAACTCCTGCGCCATCGGTACACCGAGGTCGGCAGGGCCGATGCGGTCGACCCGCAATACCGTCGCCCCCATATCCGCCAGCATCATGGCGGCCATCGGCGCGGGGCCAATGCCCGCGAATTCGACGATTCTTACGCCTGCCAAGGGTCCCATGGGCGTTCCTGTTCCAATTGGTTTGTGGTGCGTGATTAAGGCCCGTCCCGTCGCAACGCGCAATCCCGAGGCGGCGGCGCGCCGGTCGCGGTACGCAAAACGGCCCCTTGCCACCCGGATGCGGTTCAGCGAGGTTGCCGCCAATGCGCCGCTTTCGCTTTCCAGCCCTGCCGCCCACCATGGAAGGCATGGCATGGATGATTGCCGCCGGCCTGGTGTTTTCGGTGTTCAACAGCTCGCTGCGCTTGATCTCGATGCAGGTCGACCCGTTCCAGGTCCAGTTCCTGCGCTATTTCTGTGGGCTGCTGATCATGCTGCCCTTCATCCTCCGCGTTGGCATCCCGGCCTATGCACCCAATGGCTTAACGGGACAGATCTGGCGGGGCGCCATCCATACCGCCGGGATGCTGCTGTGGTATATCGCGCTGCCGCATCTGACGCTCGCCGACATGACCGCCATCGGCTTCACGGGACCGATTTTCGTCATGATCGGGGCCGCGCTGGTGTTCAAGGAACGCATGTATTGGGAGCGGTGGGCGTCAGCGCTGCTCGGATTTGGCGGCGTCATGATCGTGGTCGGGCCGAAAATGACGACGACCGGAGGCACCTACGATCTGATCATGCTGGCCTCGGCGCCGCTGTTTGCCGCGTCCGCCCTGATCACCAAGGCCCTGACGAAACGGGACCGGCCCGAAGTGATCATCACCTGGCAATGCATCACGATCAGCGCGTTTTCCCTGCCGTTCGCGCTGCCGTACTGGACCTGGCCCACCGCGATGCAATGGGTGTGGCTGTTCGGTGGCGCGGTCATGGGCAATGTCGGGCATTACTGCATCACGCGCGCCTTCAAAGCGGCCGATGCCAGCGCGAGCCAGTCGGTCAAGTTCCTGGAACTGATCTGGATGACCGCGCTGGGCTACGCGATTTTCGCCGATATCCCGACCCTGTCCACGATCGTCGGCGGTCTCGTGATCGTTGCGTCCACCACCTGGGTCGCACGTCGCGAATCGCTGCGCCGCCGAGCGGGGTGAGATGCCCAAGGATGATGAATTGGGAGGCGGCGGGATCAGGCCTCGAATGTATCCACCGTGGCCACATCCAGCAGGCGCTCGATCACCTCCGGTTCCTGTGCGCCGGCGATGGCATGGCGCCCGCCGATGACAAAGCAGGGCACGCCGTTGATCCCCAGCCGGTGGGCCCGCAGATTTTCGGCATGCACGGCGTCGGTTTCCTGGTCCGATGCCAGGAACGCCATCACTTCCCGCGGGTCCAGTCCGCAGGTTGCGGCGATGGCGACCAGAGCGCCGTGGTCCCCAACATCGTGGCCATCGGTGAAATAGGCCGCGAACAGGGCTTCCACCATCGTGTCGGCCTGCCCGAACCTTGCCGCGTAACGCACCAGCCGATGGGCGTCGATCGAGGATGGGGTTCGGCGAATGCGGTCGAAGCGAAACAGGATCCCCTCGGCGCGCCCGGTCTCCGAGATTGCATGGTAGAGCCGCCTTGCGCGTTCTTCCCCGCCAAACTTGCGCACGACATAATCTGGTCGGGTCATCCCGAAACGCGGCATCTCGGGGTTCAGCAGAAACGGCTGCCAGCTCAATTCGAACAGGATGTCGGGGCGGCGACGCAGGGTCCGCAGCAAGCGGCGAACCCCCAGATAGCACCAGGGACACACGAGATCATGGACGATCTCGATGCTCAGACGCGCGGTCGGGGGGACCAGGATGTTCACCCCCCGATCCTGGCCCGGCGCGGCCGGATTGTCACGCCAATATCACCTGCCTCATTTGGCGAGCTCCGGCCAGCCGCCTCACGGTCCCGTATGCAAAGGCATGTGATGTGTCCGGACGTGTATTCGGGTGCTCCCAAAACGCGAAGAAAATCTCTGGAAGGATTTAGTTGCAAACTTCTTTCATCCCGCGGGGCCTTGCTCGTTGCTGGAACCGACAAGGCTCTGATAGCCATCGTCGGCAAACCGTCGCGCGGGGCCAGGATGGCGCATCCACACGGCGCGGCGGCTTGCAAGGACCTTACCGATCCCGTTCGCTCGGCGGCGTGACGGCTGCCGGAAGCGTTGCCGAACGCAAACCGGTCGATGCCACGCGAATCGCCGTTGGTGCTCGGCGGAGCGGGGCCGGAAAGCTATGAAATATCATTGATATTCGTCATTTTCCAACCTGCGATACGCGGAATTGGCGAATTTTCATTGCGTCCGGCCGATCGCTGGACAATCACGCTTGACACCAGGCGCCCTGCAAACGAGGTTCGCGCTCGCCGTCACAGGCAGCGGAGGTGCGCCGGCAAGGCCGGTGCGTGATCGCCGGATCGAACCGTTTCGGGGCGTCGGTCAGACGATCGCCGCGGAAGTTGCGGCTCCCGCCCCCGGAGGCATGTGACAGAAGTAATTACGAGTGGGTTGACGTCCGATATGGATCAAATGGGGGGCAGCCAGGGTTATATCGTCCTCGCAACAGGATCGAGAAAATACCTGGTTATGGCTACCAACCTGGTAGCGTCCATTCTGGTCATGGACCCGAATCGGGAAGTCTGTGTGGTGCACGACCCCGATGCGGACGTCCCGCGGGAACTTCAGCACAGCCGGGTGCATCTGCGTGCATTGCCGCCGGACCCGCTTTACCCGACCGTCATCAACAAATTCCGTTTGCCTTCGGTGTCCCCATTTGGTCAAACGATGTATGTCGACGCCGATTGCCTTTTGGTTAAACGCGATATTGATTTCTATTGGAACGCGGTCGGCGCCCAGCCCCTGTCCATAACCGGCAGCCGGCGGGTCGATGGGCTGTGGAAGGGGCGCAGGATACGCGACATCCTGCGGGAACAGAATGTCGATCACATCGTGCAAAACAATGGCGGCGTCTTCACCTTTAACACATCGCCCGAATCCGTGGCGCTGTTTGAAGATCTGAACGCCTTCTATCTGGAACGCCGGGAAAGCCTTCGGGTTCACACCCATCAAGGCACAAGATTTTTTTCCGACGAGATGTATTTCGCGGTGTTCATGGGTCTGCGCAATATCCCGCCCGCGTCCTACGATCCTGGTCCGAACAACAGTTGGATGGTGACGACGTGGCGAGCCCTCGCCTGCCGGTTCGATCCCCGGTCGGAGCTGTCGGTCATCTACAAGGCCCGCAGCAATCTCTTCGACTTGACTATCATGCCGACCGGTTGGCGCCGCCTGTCGCCGACATTCGCGCATTTCGTCGGACTGAAGCCGCGGCGCCTCTACACACGCCTTGCGAACGAATTCCGCGTCGCGTGCGGCATGCCGCTGCTCGATTGACGGGTCCTGCCCTGCTCCGCGCATATCGCGTGCCATCCCGATGACGCGTCGATTGATTGGGGGGCTGACCCCGTCACAGGATCAATGGCAAGCCGACATAGTTTTCCGCCAGCGCCGCCGATGCGGCGCGAGAGGAGACCAGATTGTCGAGTTCGGCGAGTTGCATCTGACGCTCGAACGGTAAATGATCGTGAAATCGATGTAATAACGACGTCATGAACCAGGAAAACCGCTGCGCCCGCCACACCCGGCGCAGGCTGGTCGCGGAATAGGCGTTCAACCCGTCATCCGCCCCGGTGCGGAAATAGTCGACCAGGGCCGGGGTCAGCACCGCCACGTCGGCCGCCGCCAGATTGAGCCCCTTGGCGCCGGTCGGCGGCACGATATGCGCCGCGTCCCCCAGCAGGAACAGCCGGCCATACTGCATCGGCGTCACCACGAAGCTGCGCATCGGGGTAATGCCGCGCTGCGTGATCGGGCCGGTGTTCAGGCGAAAACCCTCCCGCCCCAGCCTCAGGTTCAGTTCCGTCCAGATGCGGTCATCCGACCATCCCGCGATGTCCTCGTCCGGCGCGCATTGCAAATAGAGCCGAGTCACGCTGGGGGACCGCATCGACATCAGCGCAAACCCGCGATCATGGCTGGCATAGATCAGTTCGTCCGACGCCGGTTCGGCGTCGGCCAGGATACCCAACCAGCCGAACGGATAGTCTCGCTCGTAACTGGTGCGCAGATCGGCGGGGATCGTGTCGCGACATACGCCATGGAATCCGTCGCAGCCCGCCACGATATCGCATCGAAGTTCCCGGAGCGCGCCGTCATGCCGATAGCGGATCGACGGGCGTGTGTTCATCAGGTCATGCACGCTGACATCCTCGGCTTCGAAGAGGATCCGACCGCCGTCGGCCAGGCGAGCGGCGATCAGGTCCTGCACCAGCTTGTGCTGGCTGTAGACCATGACGTGCTTGCCGGTCAGCGCCCGGAAGTCGATGCGATGGTCACGCCCGTCGGAGCGCAGGATCACCCCCTCATGCACCAGGCCTTCCCGGCTCATCCGGGCGCCAACGCCCGAATCGGTCAGCATCTGTTCGACCGGGTATTCCAACACCCCGGCGCGGATGCGGTTTTCGACATAGGAGCGCGACTTCGCCTCCAGGACCACCGACTCGATCCCATGCAGGTGGAGCATATGCGACAGCAGCAGTCCGGCGGGTCCGGCTCCGACAATTCCGACCTGGGTGCGCATCGATTCCTCGCCATCTCCTGGTTGATGGAGTGTAGCCGCGACGCGCGGACGGTGCATAATCGCACCCGACCGGAACACCTTTGCACGGAACCCCTGAACTTGCCGCCCTATCATGCATGAAGATGCAACCAACCCACCCCCGGTCCTGAACGCCCCCGCCATCGCAAACCGGAGCGAGACCCCATGGATCTGACCAGCCTCGTCGTGCTCGCCGCCATCATGCTGGGCCTGGTTGTGAGCGACGCCGCGGTGTCCGGCGGCAATCTTGCGCTGACCATCTCCGTTCCGCAGAAAATCGCCGATACGGGATTTACGACGCAGACCGCCGAGGATGTCTTCACCGCCGAGGCCGCCCGCATCGGACGGACATCCTCCATCGTCCCACCCCCGGTTGTTGAGACCACAGCCCATCCCGGCTTGCTCGGTGCGCTCGTCAAGCCATTGAACCTAGTGCCGCGCGCTGGAAGTGGCGACTCCGTATCGGCGGGTGAGTCGGAATTGCCACGGTCTGGGGAAATTGATCCCCAGGCCTCAAGAACGTTCGGGCGGGGGAGTCGCGGGCATCTTGTTGTGTCATGTCGGATCACCTGTTGA
>CAMATI010000323.1 GCA_945861095.1 Asaia bogorensis
GCCTGACGCGGATCGCGTAGCGCGGCAAAATGCGCCAGAAACGGTGGGGGTGTTGGCTCGGACATCGGGGCCTCCTGATACGAGGCCCCCTAAGAATCGTACTTTTGCCCGCGCCGGAATCCCCCTCCCGTTCAAGCGATTGCCCTGGCGACAGGTCAAGGGCTGATTGCCCCGGCTCCGGTTCGCGCCCATGATTGAGAATGTGCCACCGTGTCGGCACCGAAACTGTGCGCCGGTGTTCGGGCGGTTGGTTCCGGACCGGGGTCCGAAGGGCCGCATGCGACGCAATGCCTGGCAGCGTGAAAGGGGAAGTGAACGATGAAAGTCGGCGTGGTTTATCCGCAGATCGAACTCGGCGGCGATACAGGGGCGGTCAAGGCGTTTGCCCAAGCGGCGGAAGACATGGGTTACGACCATATCGTGATCTACGATCATGTCCTCGGGGCCGTTCATGCCGATAGAGAACCGAAATTGACCGGCCCCTACAAGGAAACCGATCCCTTCCATGAGCCATTGGTCACCTACGCCTACCTCGCGGGCGTCACCAAGACCTTGGGATTGGCCACCGGCGTGATCATCCTGCCGCAGCGACAGACCGTCCTGTTCGCCAAGCAGGCCGCGGATGTCGACCTGTTCTCGGACGGTCGGCTTCGCCTGGGCGTCGGGGTTGGCTGGAACTGGGTCGAATATGACGGCCTTGAAATGTCCCACCATTTTCGCCGTCGCGGCAAACGCCAGGAACAGCAGATCGCCCTGATGCGCAAGCTGTGGGAACAGCCCGTGGTCGATCATGCAGACCAGGACCACCGGATCGACCGAGCCGGGATACTGCCGCGCCCGAAGCGAAGCATCCCGATCTGGTTTGGCGGTTTCAGCGAAGCCGCTTACGATCGGGCGGCCAGAATCGGAGACGGGTTCATGTTTTCGGGCCGGACTCAGACCGAAGCCGTCCAGATCAAGGCCAGGATGACGGCCAGACTGCGCGCGTTGGGCAGGGATGCCGATGCATTCGGCTTCGAGTCCATCCAGCAATATACGCGCGGGGACAATCAATGGCCCGGCGACATCGCGGCGTGGCGCTCGGCCGGAGGAAGCCACATATCCGTCGTGACGATGGGTGCCAACCTTACCACGGTGGACGGCCATATCGACGCGATCCGGCGTTGGCGCGACGTCTACAACACCGTCTGAAACAATCCCACGGCCCGTTCTCGGGGATTTCTTCGTCGAGAACGGCAACCCGGTCCGTGCCGTGAACGGCAACCCTATCCGTGCCGTTAACGGCAACGCCGGTCCGTGCCGTTAACGGCAACGCCTCCCGTGCCGTTAACGGCAACGCCTATCCGTGCAGGAACCGCCGCAGAGCCTCCCGCGTGTCGTGTTCGGCCTGCCTCGTTACGCGTGCAGTCGTCGCCCGATAGAATCCATGATACGCTCGCGGATACAGATGAAATTCCACCGCCACCCCCGCTCGGCTTAATCGATCGGCGTAGGCAATATTTTCCTCCAGGAACAGATCGAGACCACCGACCGAAATGAAGGTCGGCGGCAGACCCGATACGTCCACCGAGCGTGCCGCCGCCGCGTATGGCGAGACGTCAGCCGCACCCGGCTCCTCGCCAAGCAGAGAACGCCAGCCGAAATGGTTGTTGGCCTGTGTCCAGACGAACTCGCCAACGCAAGGATGCAGGTCCTTCGCCACCGCCGAACGGTCGTCGATCATCGGATAGATCAGGTGCTGAAAGGCGTATTTCGGTCCCGGCCGGTCGCGCGCGTAAAGGGCCGCCCCCGCCGCGAAGCCGCCGCCGCCACTTTCGCCCTTGATCCCAATGCGGGCAGGATCAAGTCCGAGGCGACCAGCATTCGCATGCAGCCAGACAAACACCGAATGGATGTCCTCCAACGGACCCGGGTGCGGCGCTTCCGGCGCAAGCCGATAATCCACGGAATAGATGGCGCATTGCAGTTCCGACGCGAATATCCGGTTCTCCACGTCCTTCATTTCCGGCGACCCCATCACGAAGCCCCCGCCATGGATGTGCACGATGACGGGAAGCGGGCCGTCGGACCGGATCGGGCGATAGGTCAGAACCCGGATCGGCGGCGCACCGAACGCGCTCTCGACATGAATTTCCCCCGTCGCGATGTCGGGCAGGTCCGGTTTCGGCACGGAACTCAGTAGCGCGAGCGCCTCGGCGCGCCGCTGCGGCAAGGTCTCCGCGGTCAGCGGCACCTGCGGCCATTGTGCAAGGGCTTCGCGCAATTCGGGGTCGACAAGTTCGATTGTGTTCATGATTGGCCGCCAGGTCCGTTTGGGTCGAAGCGGACGGTATGGCAGCGGCGGCCGGCCGACAAGTCAGCCTGCACCGCCGCCATTCCCCATGCGAACCTCGGATGGCGGTTCGGCGGCGTCGCCTATTGCGTGCGCACGAACTTGTCGACCCCGCGATCCGCGGTCAATCCGGCATAGACGTCGCCCCTGGAATCCACACCGACGCCGTGCACATGCCGGCTTTCCATGCGGGCGAGCACCGTCCCGTTCGCATCCCGCACGCAGACATAGGCCGGCTTGTCGCCGTCTTCCTGTTCGGCGATGTAGAACGTGCCGTCTCGGCCCCGTGTGATGTCGTTCGGCCCGCCCATGCCAGTCCACATACTCAGGAAAACACCGTCCGGCGTGAATATCTGAATGCGCTTGTTCGAGCGGTCCGCGACGTACAACTTGCCATCAGGATCGGTTGCGATGCTGTGCGGCAGATGAAACTCGCCCACACCGTTTCCCGGCGCGCCCCACGACATGACCAACCGTCCGTCGCGCGTAAAGCGATGCACGCGGGCATTGCGATAGCCGTCGGTCACGTAGATATCCCCGTTCGGGTGCGGGATCATTTCGGTTGGGTGATTGAACGGCCCTGCCGCCCGCACCGCCAGCCAGGGCGCGCCGGTGCAGCCGGTGTCGGAGTGAACGCCCCGCTGTCCCAGTTCCAGCAACGGTTTGCCGTCCAGGGTGAAGGACTTCGCGACCGACCCCGTGCGATCGGTGGTGTAGACGACATCGCCCACGATCTTCAGACCGTGCGGATCGCCAATCTCGCCGCTGCCCCAGGCGCCGAGATACGTGCCCTCGCGGTCGAAGACCACCACGGGGGGATCCTTCCGCTGGAAGACGAAAATGCGATCCTGGTCATCCGCCGCGACCCGGCTGACCAGCCCGAATCGTTCTCCATTGGGCAGTTTGAAAAAATCGCGGATCACGTCGTAGGAATGTCCGCCCGTGCCAGGTTGAGTCATTGCCGTCATCCTCCCGGAAACGCGCGTGCGGCGCGCTTCAGTGCTTCGACGCCGCACCCCCGTGGAATTCACCCGTGGTTGCGCCCGTGGTTGCGATGGATACACCGACGATCGGCTCTCCGTTCGGCAGCATCGGTCCTTGTGCGCCGGGCGGCAAGGGGATGGCGGCCGCGTGTTACCGTTCGATTCCCAGCCTGGCCAGGCCGCCGGCATCCGCGCACCGGACAGGGACGGCACATGCCCGCTTGCGGGACCGCGCTCTTTCTGGCTTCAACCACCCGATGTCGGCACCGGATGCCGATCCGGGGCAGGGTTCAAAGAGACGGGATGGCATGACGGGCTTCCTCGCGCAGATGCTGAACGGAATCCAGTACGGCCTCCTGCTGTTCCTGATCAGCAGCGGGTTGACCTTGATCTTCGGCGTCATGGGCGTGATCAACCTGGCCCATGGCAGCCTGTTCATGATCGGTGCCTATCTGGCCTATGTCCTGACCGAAGCCGCCCTGCCGCTATGGGCCGCCCTGCTGGCTTCCGTGCTGGCGGGGTCCCTGTTCGGCGCCGTCCTGGAACGTCTGCTGTTCCGCCATTTCCGCAAACGGGAGCATCTGGATCAGGTCCTGCTGACCTTCGCCCTGATCCTGCTGTTCGAGGAAGCGCGGGCCGCCCTGATCGACAATCAATTTCACAGTGTGCCGGTCCCGGCGCTGCTCGATTTCTCGGTCCGCGTGGTCGGCGATTTCGCCTATTCCGCCTATCGGTTGGTCGTCCTGGCGGTCTGCCTGCTCGTCGCCGCGCTGATGGTCCTGTTCATAGAGCGCACGAAAATCGGCTCCTCCATCCGCGCCGCCGCCGAATCCCCCGAAATGGTCGATCTGCTCGGCCTTAACGCCGCCTGGATTCATACCCTGGTGTTCGCCGCCGGAACCGCCCTGGCGATGCTCGCCGGCGCGCTCGCCGCGCCGTTGCAGTCGGTCTATCCGGGCATGGGCGACGGGTTCCTGATCCTATCCTTCGTGGTGGTCGTCATCGGCGGCCTGGGATCGGTCAGCGGCGCGTTCTGGGCGGCGCTGCTGGTCGGTCTGATCGACACTCTGGGCAAGGCCTATGTGCCGCAACTGGCGGGAATCGCGGTCTGCGGAATGATGGCCCTGGTGCTGTTGTGGCGGCCGAGCGGGCTGTTCGCGCGGACATGAGGGGAGAGAGGGCGTTGGAAAGGGTCCCCGCGCATTTCGCGCATCATCGCGTGACGGTGATCGCGCCTCCATACCGGCGTCTAAGGCGGTCCCCATGACCAGTGCCGGCCTGCGCGGCAACCTGCTGCTGGGGCTGGCGGGGCTGGTGGTGGCTTCGATGCCGCTCTGGGCGTCGGCCTACCACATGCAGTTGGCCTCGACCGCGATGATCGCCGCCATGTTCGCGCTGAGTTTGCAGCTTCTGGTCGGCGCCACCGGTCTGGTCAGCCTGGCTCATGCGGCGTTTTTCGGCCTGGGCGCCTATGCCGTGCATCTGCTGAAGCAGGCGCTGGGGGAAACCCCCGTCGTGTTCATGTCGTTGCCGGTGTCGGTCCTGGCCGCCGGGCTTGCGGCCGCGGTCATCGGGCCATTCGCGCTGCGGACGCGCGGGTTCTACTTCCTGATGACCACTCTGGCATTTGGGCAGATGCTGTTTTTCCTGTTTCACGACACGCCGTTGGGTGGCGGCAGCGACGGGGTCTTCATCCAGCGGCCGTCGCTGATCTGGGCGGTCCCGCGCGCCCAACGCCCGACCATGTTCCTGCTGCTCAATTTGTCCGTCCTGATCATGACCTATGCCGGGTTATGGGCGCTGATGCGCACCCTGTTCGGCCACGCTTTGCTGGGCATCCGCGCCAATGAGCATCGCATGCGGGCCATGGGCCACGATGTGCAACGGCTGAAACTTCTGGCCTTCGTGATCGCGGGTGCGCTGGCTGGGCTGGCCGGCCATATGGCCGCCCTGACCGATGCCTTCGTCAGCCCGGAACTGCTGGGCTGGCATCGGTCGGCGGAGGCCTTGCTGATGATCCTGCTGGGGGGGATCGGCGCGCTGCACGGGCCGATCCTGGGTGCCTTCGCGCTGACCTTCATCCAGGAAATCGGCCATCTGGTAACCGAGCGCCAGAAACTGGTCGAAGGCGCGGTGATCCTGGCCGCGGTGCTGCTGCTGCGCCACGGCCTGGCGGGGATTCGGCGATGACCGCGTCGCTGACAGCACCGACCCTGCAAGCAATCGGCCTGACCCGGCGCTTCGGCGGCTTGCTGGCCGTGTCCGACGTGTCCCTGACCATCGAAACCGGCACCTTGCACGCCGTGATCGGCCCGAATGGCGCCGGCAAGAGTACACTGATCAACCTGCTGGCCGGCGAGTTGCCGCCGTCCGACGGGCGCGTCCTGCTGGGCGAGATCGATGTCACCGCGTGGCCGGAGTGGCAGCGCGCCCGGATCGGCGTCGGCCGGACATTTCAGCGCACCAACGTGATGGGCAGCATGACGGCGCTGGAGAATGTCCGTCTCGCCGCACAGGTCCATGCCACACGCCTGTTCCGGCCGGCGTTGCGCGATACGGGCTTGAAGGAGGTCGCCCGGGATGCCCTGCGCCGCGTTGGCCTGCACGACGCCGAAACCGAAATCGCCGCCACGCTCAGCCATGGGCGGTTGCGCCTGCTGGAAATCGCCATCGCGCTGGCCGGCCGGCCGAAAGTCCTGCTGCTGGATGAACCGCTCGCCGGCATGGGGGCCGAGGAAAGCGCGCCTTTGGCCGATCTGTTGCGCACCCTGGCGCGCGACCATGCGGTGCTGCTGGTCGAACACGACATGGACGTGGTGTTCGCCGTTGCCGACCTGATGACGGTGATGGTGGATGGGCGAGTCCTGGAACATGGCACGCCGGCCGCGATCCGGGCGTCCGCCGCGGTGCGCGACGCCTATCTGGGCCATTCGGTGTCGGCGTGAGCGGGGCGCCGATCATCGAGGCGCGTGGTCTGTCCGCCGGGTATGGCGCCAGCCGGGTGCTGCACGATATCGACCTGGCCGTCATGCCGGGCGAGACCATCGGTCTGATGGGCCGCAACGGCATGGGCAAAACCACCCTGATCCGCGCCCTGCTGGGCCAGTTGCCGCCTCAGCAGGGGCAGGTCCTGCTGGATGGCAAACCGGCCGACGCCATACCGGTGTTCCGGCGCGCGCGGTTGGGGATCGCGGTGGTGCCGGAAAATCGCGGCATCTTCGCCACCCTGTCGGTGCTGGAAAACCTGCGCCTCGCCGCCCGCCCCGGCCTTGATGGTGCCAACGCCTGGACCGAGGCCCGGGTGCTGTCCCTGTTCCCTCGGCTGACGCAGCGGATCGGCAACCGCGGCAACCAGCTTTCCGGCGGAGAACAGCAGATGCTGGCGATCGGGCGGGCGCTGATGACCAATCCGCGCCTGCTGATCCTGGATGAGGCGACCGAGGGCCTTGCTCCGCTGATCCGTGACGAAATCTGGCGCA
Organism: Asaia bogorensis; assembly: GCA_945861095.1. Taxonomy (GTDB): domain Bacteria; phylum Pseudomonadota; class Alphaproteobacteria; order Acetobacterales; family Acetobacteraceae; genus Rhodopila. The sequence goes on from CAMATI010000323.1 coordinate 6,795, forward strand.
CCATCGGTTTGGTGCGAGACGCCGGTGTCGCGTGCGTCGTCGTGGACAAGACGGTGTCCGCGGTTCTGTCGCTGGCGGATCGGGTTGTCGTGCTGGTGCGCGGACGCGTGGTCTACAGCGGAGGACCGGCGGCGTTGCGGGCCGATCCGGCGATGATGCACCGGCATTTGGGTGTCGATGCGTGAGGGCTGGGGATCCGCGGCATCAAGATCGGCAGCGGGAGCCCCCCCCTTGCGGTTGGGGGCAGGGCTGTTGAATGCTCTATGCCTCGGTGCTGAAAGAGTGAGTCTGCGCCGCAACACAATGGGAAAATCGTATCGACGCGCGGGGCGGATGGCTTCCGGCGCGGCACAATGTCCGAATCTATGCACGGCAACCCAACCGCCCGGAGG
>CAMATI010000324.1 GCA_945861095.1 Asaia bogorensis
AGGTTGGGGCACGCGATCACCCAGTGCTTAGACCCGACTCGAGCGTGACCGTGTCAAGCGTTGTTTTACGCCGAACTCACATACCGACGCTCGCCGCTGCATCCGGGGAGCGGCGGCCCACCGCTACCCCGGGGTGAGCAATTACATCAGATCCCCTCTCACCACCATGAAGTCGCAGTGGCTCGGCAACCCGTCGAGGCCAATAACGTCTTTACCCCTGACGGCACGACGATCCTGGCGCTGACCACCGGCTCCGACAAGGAAGGGACAACGATTCCCTTCGATATCTACGCGGTCGACTCTGCGCCCACGGTGCCGATGGCTGCCGACATGGTTGGGACGGCGGGCGGACAACCGCATGCCAACATGATGCCGTATCTGGCGGGCAATTTCTGCATCGCATTGCAGGGCATTTTTCCATCCCGCGCTTGATCGGTTTCAGCAGAAGGCCGCCTGATACTCCTGCCGGTCGGGCGCAGGGGTGTGGATCGGCATGATATGGAATTCGAATTGGGCGCCTGCTTCCGCCGTGGCAGCGTAAAGACCCTGTGGCATCACATCGCCGCGGGGACCATGAAACAGCAGACTGAACGGCTGCCGAGCAGCGACGGGATAACCGGGGACGGACATGGTATCGAGCACGGCCAGGCGCAGCGTGCCATGCCACCCGCGAAAGCGAAACGACTGTCCGACATACGCCGCGAAGTCCTCCTGTCGCAGTACCCGTTCCATCACGCCGTCCCCTGTCGCGGTCGAGGCGAGACTGTACGCCACCTACCGGACGCACGGAAGCCATGACTGACCCGATCGCTCTGGTCACCGCCGCCGGGCCGGTGCGGCTGCGTGCCGAACAGGCCGACGACCACGCCTTCCTGTCGGCATTGTTTCGCAGCCATATGGGACTGGAACTGGCAGGGTTGCCGGTGGACGCCGCCACGAGGGAAGCACTGCTGGGCATGCAGTTCAACGCCCAGACCCTGACCTATCGCGGCAATTTCCCCCATGCGCGCTTCGATATCGTGGAAGCAGAAGACCGCCCGATTGGGCGCTTGGTCGTCGATTCGGGTGGGGATACCGGCTGCATCGTCGATTTCGCGCTGATGCCGGATTGGCAACGGCGCGGCCTGGGTTCGGCGATCCTGGCGGCAATGCTGGAACGGTTCGTGCCGCTGGGCCGCCCCGTGCGGTGCAAGGTGCTTATGCACAACCAGGCTTCCGTCCGCATGTGTCACCGCGTCGGTTTCCAGCAGATCAGCCAGAATCCGCCATTCCTGCAACTGGAATGGCGCCCCGATATCCAGGGTTCCGATCGCGACACATAATACCAACCGACGGTAACATTGACTCTCCTGTCAGTGCCTCCTCGTCATGCCGGCGCAGGCCGGCATCCACGAATTTCCCAGGCTGCAACAACGGCAGTCGTGGATGGCGGCTCTCCGGCCGCCATGACGGGGTCGCAACGCCGATGCGTCATTGTTTTGGCCGGTTGGTATAAGTCCCACCCAACGCGTCAACAGGCGCACCCAATCAAAAGGCCGCGATTCCGGCTCCGACGGTTACATCCGCCAGAGCCAGACCTTGACGTCACGATCGCATGAGAAAGCTCAGATCGAGAGCGGGCTACGCCTTCTCCACATTCCAGAACACCGGCGCCGGACCGCGCAAATGCCCGGTGATGTTGCGCCGCCACGCCCCGGCCGGAAGATACTGGCCCAGCGGGATATACGGGACATAATTGAAACATTCGAGCTGGATCTGCTCGGAGATTCGTTTCTGTTCGGCCGGATCGGTGCTGTCGATCCACGCGTCACGCAACGCCTCGATCTTCGCATTCTCCGGCCAGCCGATCCACGCGTCCTTGCCGTTGGTGCGCAACCCGCCGGCCAGCACCGGATTGCCCAGATCGACCGAGGGAAACCCCGACGGAAAGATCGACCAGCCGCCCTTGTCCAGGGACTCCTTGTTGGACCGGCGTTGCGTCACCGTGCCCCAATCGGTCGTCTGCACCTCGATATTCAGCCCGACCCGCTGAAACGCGCCCTCCGCCACCTGGCACATGGCGTCATACGACGCGGGGTCGGTCGGGTGCATGAAAACGATGCGCTCCCCGTTATAGCCGCCATCCTTCAGCATCTTCTTGATCGCCTCGGGGCTGGGGCGATTGCGCAGGATGTCCATGCCGGCGTCGCTGGCGCTTTCGGTGCCCGGGACGAAAAACCCGACCGGTGCGCGCCAGCCGTCGCGATCGTCGCCCATCACCGCGGTCATCACATCGGTCTGGTCGATCGCCAACAACATGGCGCGCCGGATCGCGACATTGGCGGTCGGCCCGACGATGAAATTCGGCCGCAGCACCGGGAACACGCCATGCGTGTCGATCCGGTCCACCACCACGCCGGACGCCTTGCGCAGCATCGGCAGCAGGTCCGGCAGCGGCAGTTCGACCCAGTCGACCTCCCCCGTGGTCAGCGCCGCCGCCGCCGTCGCCGGGTCCGGCATGATGCGCCATTCCACCCGGTCCAGCTTCACGTGGTAGCCGCCCCAGCCGTACTCCACCTTCTCCTGCCGCGGCACATACTTGTCGAACTTCGCGAACACCGCTCGGCTGCCGCTGACGAACTCGTTGGCGACCCAACGGAACGGACCACTACCGACCGCCTCCGCCGCCTGCTTGTAGGGATCGGCGGCCAGACGCTCCGGCATTATGGCGCAGGTAGGCTGGGTCTTCGCCAGCGCATTGGGGAGGAACGGAAACGGCTTGTTCAGCCGCCACACGATCGTGCGGTCGTCGGGTGCTTCCAGCGCATCCAGGCGCGACCGGATGGACGGACCGATCGCATCGCGCACCATCCAGCGCTTGATGGACGCCACACAGTCGCGCGCCAGAACCGGGGTGCCGTCATGGAAGGTCTGCTGCGGCCGCAGCTTCATGGTCCAGCGTTTGCCATCGTCCTCCACCAGGTGCCCTTCCACCATATGCGGATGCGGATTCAGCGCCATGTCGCGGGTGTAGAGCGTTTCGTAGATCATCAGCCCCAGGGTGCGGGTCGCCTGGGCGGGGTTCCACACCGGGTCGAAGCTGGGCGGGTTGGTGGTCGGCACGAAGACCAGGGTCTTGCTGGCACCACCAATGGCGGGCTGGGCGAGAGCCGGTCGTGCCGCAATAGCAGCCGAACCGGCCAGAAAATGGCGGCGTTGCATGGGGAACTCCGGACGTTGCCTCTCCGACGGTCGAATGCGCCGGCTTGCGGACACTATGACACGGCTGGCGCGATGGCGTCTTCCCCGCTGGCAATGGGACCCACCAATGGGCCCCACCAATGGGCCCCCCCCAATGGGACCCCCCAATGGGACCCAGCGCGCGCCTTACCGCGCCCTGGAATGCGCCCGCCGCCGCCCAATGGGACCCCCCAATGGGACCCAGCGCGCGCCCGCGACGGCGGGTGGCAACGGCCATGCCGAATAATCATGACGCAAAAGTGGCGCCGCCCGGGCAATCGGCCTACATCCCCGCCATGCAATTCCCCCAAGTCCATCCGATGCTCGATGCGGCGTTGATCGCGCGCAACTACCTCGAACCCACCGAAGTTCAATCCGCGGTCCTGCGGCCGGAAGCGGAAGGGCGCGATCTGCTGGTGTCCGCCCGCACCGGGTCCGGCAAGACCGTCGCATTCGGCCTGGCCGCGGCATCGACCCTGCTGCCCGGCGGCAGCCTGCCCCCGCCCGGCGCCCCGATCGCGCTGGCGATCGCCCCCACGCGCGAACTGGCGCTGCAAGTGCAGGCGGAACTCGCCTGGCTTTACGCCGGCGCGCGGATCGCATCCTGCGTCGGCGGCATGGATATCAGGCGGGAAGCCCGGGCGCTGTATGCCGGCTGCCATATCGTGGTCGGCACGCCCGGCCGGCTGGGCGATCATCTGCGGCGCGGCAACCTCAACCTCTCGGCCCTGAAGGTGGTCGTGCTGGATGAAGCCGACGAAATGCTCGACCTGGGCTTCCAGGACGAACTGGAGTTCCTGCTGCAAGCGGCCCCGACCGAGCGGCGCACGTTGATGTTCTCCGCCACCATCCCGCACGACATCGCCACCCTGGCGCGGAAATACCAACGCAACGCGCTGCGAATCGACACGATCGACCGGTCCCAGCCGCATAACGACATCGAATATCGCGGCATTACCGTCGCCGGGCATGAAACGGACGGCGCCATCATCAACATCCTGCGCTGGTACGAAGCCCTCGGCGCCCTGGTGTTCTGTGCCACAAGAGACGCCACGAGGCGGCTGCACCAGTCGTTGGTGGAACGCGGCTTCGCCGCCGTGATGCTGTCGGGCGAACTCAGCCAGCACGAACGCACCACGGCCCTGGATGCGCTGCGTTCCGGGCGGGCGCGGGTGGGGGTGTGCACCGATGTCGCCGCGCGCGGCCTGGACCTGCCGGCGCTGGACCTGGTGGTGCACGCCGATCTGCCGACCAATCCGGAAACCCTGCTGCATCGCAGCGGCCGCACCGGGCGGGCCGGGCGGAAGGGCGTTTCGGTGCTGATCGTGCCGTACTCGAAGCGCCGGCGAGCGGAGCAGGTAAGCTACGCCGCGCGGGTACGGGTGGCGTGGTCCGGACCGCCCACGGCCGAGGACATCAACGGTCGCGACCGCGAACGCCTGCTGACCGACCCGATGCTGGATGCGCCGGACGGGGCCGAACGCACGGACGCCGAGGCGCTGCTGGCCGGTCACGACCCGGTCGCCATCGCCGCGGCGTTGCTGCGCCTGTATCGACGTCAGTTGCCAGAGCCAGTGGCGATGACCCAGGCGCCGGCGCCCGTCCCGCGTGATGCCGCCCCCCGATATGCAGCCTCCCGCGACACCAACCGGAATGATCGCCACCGGTCGGATGCGTACAGGCCGGATGCGGACAGGCCGGATGCGGACAGGCCGGATGCGGACAGGTCCAATGCAGACGGGTCCCATACGAACGCATCGGCGGACACCGATACGCCCCGCCCCCGGTCCACGTCCAACGACGTCGTTCGCTTCCGCATCGCGCTCGGCCACAACCACCGGGCCGACCCGAAATGGCTGCTGCCGCTGCTATGCCGAGCGGGTGGGGTGACGAAACGTGATATCGGGACGATCCGGATTTTCGATACCGATACGCAGTTCGAAATCAACCGCGATGTCAGCGAGGCGTTCGCCGCGGCAACCGCCAACCTGCCGGCCAGCGAAGCCCGGATCACCCGCGCCGGCAATGGTCCGATGCCGGAACGGCAATATCGCGGCAAGCCAAGTGCCGCACGGGTGCGGACCAAGCGAAGCGCCTGATCCGGCAACCGGCTACATCGGGCCGCGTTGCGACGGGTTCAGCAATGGGTTCCGGAACGGGCTGCGCAGCATCGTGGAGCCGTCCTGCCAGGACAGTTGCATGTAAAGCGTGGCGACCTCGGCGAAATTCTCCGGGTTGTCGCTTTCGGAGAATGCGCGGTGGCGCAACCGTTCCGACGCTTCCTTGTCGCCCAGGATCTGCTTGGTCTCACTCCATAGGTGCCAGGCACTGGAATTCTTGGGGTTGATCGACGTGGCCATCTGCAACAGGGCGTCCGCTTCCACCGGCTTTTTCAAGCCGAGTTGAGCAGCCGCGCGAGTCATGTAGACGGTCGATCGCAGGATTGGGTTGTCGGGCATGTTTTCCGCGATCAGTGACAGCATACGTGCGTCGGCCTCGGCATATTGATCGATCTCGACCTCGGTGAATGCCGCGTTCAGATCGGCCACCTGGTTCCGCGGGTCGGACGCCACCGCCTGTTTGAACAGCTCCATCGCCGTTTTCACGTCGTTTTCCATCAGTGCGATGATCCCGTCCAGATTGAGCAGCCGTGACCTTTCGAGGCTGATGGGGGTTGGCGGCAGGTAGCTTTTGGCGCGCGCGGAAATGCGTTTGGGCACGGTGTAGTCGCCGGTCTTGATCCCCTCCTGGATCAGGAACAGCGTTGTCCCATAGGGCGCCAGATAGGTTGCGCCGACCAGGGAGCAGCGACGGATGAAGTCCATCAACGGCTCCCCCTCGGTTCGAACCAGGACCTGCTGGAACTGGCCCAGCCTGCCGCCGGTGCTGCTGACGACGCCTTGCAGCACACCATTGTCGTTGACCAAAGAGAGCCGCAGGCGATCCGTCCGGTATCCCAGATCGGCTTCCATCGCCTGGGTCAGACCATCGATCTTCAGGGACGACGCAACCGCCTGCATGATCCCGATATCGCGCTGCGTCTTGATCTCCGGCGGCAGCACGATCGAAAAGACGCTGGCGATATTGTTGAGCTGGCGGGCAAATTCCTGCTCGATCGTGACGCGGTCGATGCTGGCCTTGTCCATCCGCGGGATCTCACCGACCTCCACGTTGACCCGGTCGGCGCGTCGGATCGTGTCGACGGTCAGCAACCCAAACGCGATGGCGACCGCAAGAAATAGCGTTGTCAGATCCATGGCAGATTCCCATTACAAGGCGATGCGGAGCGGGTCCGCGCGGCGACAACGGCCCGCGGCGCAAACGGCCCCCCGCGTTCGCCCGGGATTTTACCATCTTGGCACGGTCTTGTAACCGCTCCCGGCACGGTTCTTCGGCGGCCGAATGAGAATCTGGTCCGCGACCCGTCACCCGGACCCACGTCAACCACCCAATACAAACCCCAGGGCCGCCGTCCTTGATCTGGATCAAAGACAGGCGCCGACCCCACCTGGAAACTGACCAGTGGACACAAAGCGACCCGCGACGGCGTCGGGTGGTTTTGAGGAGGGGGAGTACCAAAGGATGCAAGCTCAAGGGACCGCGACCATCGACCGGCTCCGCGACGAGATTCAGGGCGTGCGGTATCGGGAGGCGACGACCACTTTCTGTCGCCTGGTGACCGAGGAGGATCGGCCGCTCAAGGACATGATCAAGGAGGCGGTCGCCGCGGCGGCACCCTTTGTGCAAGTCCCGTCCCATCTGATGCGGCTGCCGAACGGCGAAATGCGCGGCGTGAACTACGATCACACGATTCTAGTGCCCCGAGTCGTTCATAATGTGGGGTAAAGCCTCTTCAGCTTAACGCGGGCCTCGGCAGTGGTGAATTGCCAATCCGCCTTGGCGTGGTGTTTGTTTCGTCTGGCCTCCCAGGCGGCGACTTCCTCGATGAGGTTTTGCTTGT
>CAMATI010000325.1 GCA_945861095.1 Asaia bogorensis
CGCTACAAGCTGAATATGCCGCGTGGTACGAGGCGCTGCCCGAGGCCACGCGAGACGGCGCCACCGGAGACGCCTTACGGGCGATCATCGATCTGGATGTGAGCGAACTGATGGCGATCGAACCACCACGCGGTTTTGGACGCGACTAGGTCGCAGGGAGCCAGAGACAGGGCGCGCGCTGCTTGGCGTCACCCGGATTGTCCTGGCCCGATCGGGCCAGGACAATCCGGGTGACGCCAAGCAGAACAAAACAGGAATTGTGTTACCGACGTTCCCGGTCTAAAGTGTTACCAACGTGCCCGCTTGTAGAGACCAGCGACCATCCGCCGAACCAGGTGCGGCGGCGGATCGGCTTGGCGGCTTCGAGGCCGAGGATGCGGGTCAGGCCAAGCTCGGTCAGCATTTCGAGCGGTTGGCCGGACGCGCCGGTCACGACCAACTGGCGGCCACGGGCCACCAGACGCTTGAACATATAGGTGATGGCCCCCAGCCCGGATCCATCCATCGACGCAACGTCCGACAGATCCAGCACGACCCGCCGGGCGGACGTGGCGGCCAGGGACTCGATGGACAGCCGAAGGGCGGCCACGCCGGCGGCATCGAAGGCGCCGCACGGACGAAGGGCCTGGTCCGGGGTCTGCGAGGCGGGCGAGGTGTGATGGAGGCTGGGTGTCATCTTGGGTCTCCTGGACAGAATGGTCTGTCCACGGACATGAGCAAGCGGCGTGCCAGGAACTGGCCCCCATGCTCGGCCTCATGCGTCGGACGATACCGGTTGTCATGAGAGCCTCGGTCCCCGCTGCCGACCCAAGCGTGAGCGCCGGAAACCCTCCCATGCCGGGATTGGTTCGCTTACCGGACGCCGCATCTTGCATCACGGCAGGGAGTGTCCCGCAAGTCAGGGCCAATTGGAAATTGCAACGCGCCGCGCGTGTCGGCCGGCATGCGCGTTGCTTCCCTTGTTCCATAAGGCCGGGCGCCGCTCGGTGTGAGCGGGACGACCGGATGGATCAGAGGTGCGTGATATGCGAGAGATATGGCTTCTCCTGGATAGCCGCGGGATCGGCGGGATTGAATCGCATGTCGCGGAACTGGCGGTTGGACTGCTGGAGGCCGGGGATCGGCCGCGGGTCCTGTTCCTCGCCGATCACGGACCGCACCCGCTGCGCCAGCGTCTGGATCGGGAGGGCGTGCCGTGGGAGGCGTTGTCGGGTGGGCTGTCCGGTCTGCTGGCCCGATGCCGCACCGGTCGTCCGCGCGTGCTGCATACCCACGGATACAAGGCCAATATTTTGGGGCGCATCGCGGGCACCCTGACCAGGACGCCGTTGGTGGCGACCTATCACGCCGGGGAACGCCCGGGCGGGTTGCTGGCGGTCTACGACCTGATGGACCGCTGGACGTCCGGGTTGGGCGCGCGCATCGCGGTCAGCCGGCCGATCCAGGCGCGGATGCCGTTCGGTGCCACGCTGATTCCTAATTTCGTGGATGTGCCGATCGCGCCGCCCCAGAAGGGGACCAGTCAGAAGGGGACCAGTCAGAAGGGGACCAGTCAGAAGGGGTCCAGCCAGATGGAGTCCACCCAGCCCGGGCCGGCGATCGTCGCGTTCGTCGGGCGTATGGCGCCGGAAAAGGGGCCCGACCATTTCTGCGCGATCGCGCGGGACCACCCCCAGGCTTCCCATGTTGCCTTCGGCGATGGGCCGATGCGGCTGAACCTGCAATCCCAGGTCGGAGAGAGCGTGCGGTTCGCCGGCGCGGTTACGAACATGGCCGAGACCTGGCCCCAGATCGGCCTGCTGGTAATCAGCTCCCGCGCCGAGGGGTTGCCCTTGGCGGCGCTGGAGGCGATGGCCAACGGCGTGCCCGTCGCGGCGTTCGCGCTGGGCGGTTTGCCGGACCTGATTGAAGACGACGCCACTGGCTATCTGGCGGCCCCCGGCGACGTGGCCGGATTGTCGGAGCGGGTGGGGAAATGGCTGGCTCTGTCGACCAGCGAGCGGGCGGCGATGGCACTGGCCGCCTGGCGCGCGGTCTCGGCGCGCCATGGCCGGCCGGGTGGCGTGGCCGCGGTTCGGGCCCTCTACGCCGGGGCCTGACGGCGGCAACCGGTCAGCCGGCCTCGGGGGACCGGCTCAGCGCCTCTATGAGCGGCTGAACCTTGACCGGATGGCGCGGCGTGTCATGCCCAGCATCTCCCGCAGCGCCCGCTTGGACGGCGCGCGCAGGAAGGCGGCCACGGACAGGGCCGCCGAACGGATGTCGTTGCCCTCGGCGTGGGCGATTTCCGCCCCGGCGGCCAACAGCCGCGACGCGAACACCCGCGTGGCGGTTCGGCTGATCGCGGCCGCGGCGGTGTGATGGCGCGCGCCGATGATGCGCAAGGCCAGGACACGGGTGCGAAGGTTGCGGGTCTCGCTGCCGGGCCGGTGCATCAGATAGTCCATCAGGACCGTCGGCACGCACGCTGCCTGACCTCGGCTGATCAGGCGCAGCCACAGGTCCCAGTCCTCGGACGATGGCAGGTCTTCGACGAACCCCCCGATCGCGCGCACCAGATCGGTTCTGGCGATGACGGTCGAGGTACCGATCACCGGTTCGGCATAGATCCGGGCCAACGCGTCGCCACCCAGGACGAACGGCCGATCCTGACCGGTGGCCAGGGCGTTGAACCGCGGCCAATAGGCGAAACAGGGACCGAGGTCGGCCGCGTCTTCCGTCACGTGGCGGTAGTCGGTGAAGGACAGCGCGATCTCCGGCCATTTCCGATGGGCGGCGAGCTGGATGTCCAGTTTCCCCGGCAGCCAGCGATCGTCGGCGTCCAGAAACGCGAGCAGCGGTGCCCGGGCGGCGGCGATGGCGCGGTTGCGCGCCTTGGCTGGGCCGATCCCGTTGCCGCGCATGATCACGATCCGAGGGTCGGACAGGGCCGCGTCGGCCAGCCAGGCCGGGGTTCCGTCGCTGGACCCGTCGTCGAACACGATGATCTCGATGTCCGGGGCCGACCCGATGGAATGGATCGCCCCGGGCAGCCACGGCAGGCAATCGCGTGTCGGGATAATGACGCTGACCGAAGGGGTATCGGACATCTCTGGCTCCTGGTGGTCCCGAAAGAGGAAAGACCCATGGGGTCGTACGTCCTGTCCGTGCAGGCGGCGGGCCAAACGCCGCTTGCAGAACGCGAGCGGCGCGTCTGGCACGCCTCGTGCTGTTGCCCAGGCAAGAGTTTCCCGCTTGCAGGAGTGTTGCGATGCGCACCGCCGTCCCTTCATCCGCCGTATTGTCCTCCTTTGAATCAGTCGGCGAACCGCGTGATCCGGATCGGCGCGCCGCCATTCGGCATGGAACGATGCCGAATTTGACTGCGATGTCTGGGCCGGCTTCGGGCCACGGACCGGAAACGGTGCTTTATGTACTGGGGGCGTTTCCGGTCCTGTCGGAGACGTTCATTTCCAACGAGATCCGCGCCATGCGTGCCCAGGGCCACACAGTAATACCGCTGGCCCTTGCACCGCATGAGGGCGCCTGCCAGCCGGAGGACGAGGCGTTTCGCGACGAAACCCTGGCGCTGGCCGATATTCCGGCCTGGCGCGCGATGATCGGCGCCGCCCGTGATACTGCTGGCCTGCGATCCGCGTTGCAATTTGCGAACGAGCAGGCCGGCATCCGGCCGCGATCCCTCATGCTCGCCGGGATGCGGGTCGCGGCGGTGGCCCGGGCGCATGGCTGCACCCACCTGCATGCCCATTTCGCCCTCCCCGCCGCGGCCACCGCGATCGTCGCGGCCAGGCTGGCCGGCCTGACGAGTTCCTTCACCGGGCACGGCTACGACATCTACGGCACGCCGGCGGACCTTCCGCTCAAGCTGCGGTCGGTCAGCGTGGCCATCGCCGTGTGCGAGGACATGCGTCGGGACTTCGAGGCGATGGCGCCCGAGGCGCGGGTGCAGAAGGTCTACTGTGGCGTCGATCCGGATCGGTTCCGGCCGTCCAGCGACCGCGCCGACAACGGGCGGCTGCTGGCCATCGGGCGGTTGGTCGAGCAGAAGGGCTACGACGTGCTGCTGGACGCGTTGGCCGAACTGGCCCCGGCGGAGCGGCCCCGGATCGATGTGGTGGGCGGCGGCGAAATGGCCGAGACCCTGCCGCGCCGCGCCGCCGACATGGGCCTGGGCGACCACATCCGTTTCCTCGGGGCGCGTCCGTCCGGCTGGATCGTCGCGGAAGGTCCGGCCTATCGCGGGTTCGTCGCACCCTATCGCCTGACCGCGACGGGCGACCGCGACACCGGGCCGATCGTCGTCAAGGAAGCCATGGCGATGGGCCTGCCGGTCGTGGCCTCGGCGCTGATGGGACTGAAGGACACGGTCACGCCCGATTGCGGCCGGCTGGTTCCGCCGCGTGACGTGCCCGCGCTGGCCGACGCTCTGCGCTGGCTGAATGGCCTGGAGCCGGACGCGCGCCGGGTGATGGGGCGGGCCGGGCGTCGCCGGATCTGCCGGCATTTCAGCATCGCCGCGCAGGCCGAGGGTCTGGTGGACGCGATCCGGTCGGCCCGGTCGTGATCGGCTTGCTGTCGCGCCTGCCGCCGTCATTGCGGGACACCGCGCTGTATGGCGGCAGCCTGGCCTGGACCAAGGCGCTGACCATGGTCACGCTTCCGCTCCTGACATCGATGCTCGCGCCGGTTGATTTCGCTCGGCTGGAGCTGCTGTCGAGCGCGGCGGAGTTGGGCGCGCTGCTGGCTGGTGCCGGGCTGATCGACACGGCCTATCGCTTTGCCGGACGCGACGACGCCGATGGGCGGCGGGCGATGGCGCAGGTGATCGGGCTGGGGATCGCGATCGCGCTGGGCTGCATCGCCCTTGTGGTCCTGCTGGCGCCGGTGCTCTCGGCCGGGATGCCGCTGGCGACATCGTCGTTCGAGATCATCCTGCTGGGGATCGCGGTGGCGCTGGAGGCGCTGATCGGCGTGCCCTTGGCCTGGATGCGCATGCGCGGCAGAGCAGGGCGGTATGCGATGGTGACGGTCGCGCGGGCGACGGGGCAGGCGGCGCTGGTCGTGGCCTTTGTAGCCAATGGTTGGGGCGTGACGGGGGTTCTGATCGCCGGCGCGATGGCGGCGGTGGCGGCGGCCTTCGTGCTGACGCTGGGGCAGGCGCGCGCGACCGGCGTCCGGATGGCGCCGAACGCGTGGGGCCGCCTGGCCGCCTATGGTCTGCCGCTCGTTGGCGGCGGGTTTGCCACGTTCCTGTTGGGCACCGCCGATCGCTGGCTGCTGGCCGGCAGCGTGCCGGCCGAGGCGCTGGGGCATTATGCGCTGGCCGCCAAGCTCGCGCTGATCGCGGCGCTGCTGACCCAACCGTTTGAGCTGTGGTGGTATCCGCGGCGAATTGCGTTGCTCGATGCCCCGGATGGGCTGGCGCGCAGCGCGCGGGTCGTGACCGCCGGCGTTGTGCTGATCGCGCTGTCCGCGGCGGCGACCGCCGCCATCGGACCGTTGCTGATCCAGGTTTTGACGCCGCCGGCCTACCATCCCGCCGCGGCGTTCGTGCCGTGGCTCGCGCTGGGGCTGGCGCTGCAAAGCCTGGGCAGCCTGCTGAATGTCGGGTGCTATGCCCGTCGGACTGGCATGATCCCGATGGCGGTGAACGGTGTCGCCGCGATGGTCGCGGTGGCCGGCTATCTGGTTTTGATCCCCGTCCATGGCGTGGCGGGCGCGATCGCCGCGACGCTGCTGGCGCAGACCGCGCGCCTGGTCCTGTTCCTGGTGCTGTCCCAGCGTTGGGTCCGCCTTCCCTTGTCGGCCACCGTGCTTGTCGCGCCGGTCGCGACATGCGCCGCCGCTGGGATGTTCTCGGTTTCCGGCGACCTGGCTGTGGTGGCGATCCCCTTGCTGGTCCTGGTTGTGCCGGCGGCGATTGGCAGCGGCGCCTGGCCATGTCCAACGCTTTCCTGGCTGCGAGGAGTTCCCGCCCGTGCGTGACCTGAATGACCGCCGCAGCCAGATCGCCATCGCGCTGAGCGCCTGTGCCGTGGTGGCGGGGGTTGCCTATCTTGCTCCACACCCCGCCGTCATGCTCGCGCTGGGCCTGGCGCCCGTGGCGGCGATCGTGGCGTTTCGCAATCCGTTCGTGCTCTGCCTGGCGTTCATCCTGTTGACGTTCTTTCGGCTGCATGAGGCCTTTCCGGTCCTTAACCCGCTGCGCCTCCCGCAGTTGGTGGCGATCGGCACGCTGCTCGTTCTCGGCGCCCATCTGGTGACCCGGCGTATCGACATCGCCTGGGACCGGCAGCTGCGGTTGTTCGTGATCTTCTTCGCGCTGATCACCATTGGCGTGCTCGCGGCCACCGGACGGGACATCGCGATCGCCTACTGGACCGATACATTCGTCAAGATCGCCATCATGGTTTTTGCCATCGCTTCACTGGCGCGGGGGCCAACCGACTTTGCCATGGCAAGCCGAGCGTTCGTGCTGGCGGGGATGCTGGTGGCTTATGTGGCGTTGTATAATAGCGCGAACGGTATCGGCCTGGTCGAGGGAACGCGGGTCACCATCGGTCGCGACATGGGATCGGTGCTGGGTGATCCGAACGACCTGTCCTTGGTGCTGCTGTTCCCGATTGCCTTCGCGGTCTCCCTGATCCTGACCGAGCGGACTCCGATCCTGGTTCGGCTGTTCGGGATGGCCGGGTTCGCCACGATGGCGATGGCCGTCATGGCGACCCAAAGCCGCGGTGGCTTGTTGGGCATTGTCGCCGTTTGCGCGACCTTCGCGATCCGGCGCATCCGCTCCCGCGCGGTGTTGATCGGTGGTGGCCTGGTCGCCGTGCTGGTGCTGTTCGCGATGGCGGGGATCAGCGGGCGCGCTTCGGGTGGGGCGTCCGAGGGCGGCGTGATCGATGAGTCCTCCCAGGGGCGGCTACACGCCTGGACGGCTGCCATCCGCATGGCGTTGTATCGGCCGCTGACCGGGGTTGGTCTCGATAACTACGTCGCGAACTATTATTACTATACCCCGACTCCCCCGAAACCCGAAGGAATCGCTTGCCAACCGGATCGAAGGCGATTCTGCTCCCATCCATGATCCGGCGCGGCTTCCTCGACAGCGAATCACGACAGGACCTGATCGAACTGGCCCGCGACGGGTCGGCCGCCC
>CAMATI010000326.1 GCA_945861095.1 Asaia bogorensis
TCGGTGGCCTTGATGCCCTGGTTGCCGAGTTCCTTGTAGAACGGCACGTTGGCATCGCCGTTGATGGTCGAAACGACGGCGGTCTTCTTGCCGGCGGAACCGAACCGCTTGATCGACGCCACGATGTTCTGCCAGTCGGAATGGCCGAACGGGGTGTAGTTGATCATGATGTCGTCTTTGGCGACACCCTTGCTGATCAGGTAGGCTTCCAGGATCTGGTTGGTGGTGCGCGGATAGACGTAGTCCGTGCCGGCCAGCACCCAACGCTGTACCTTGTTTTCCGCCATCAGGTAGTCGACCGCCGGGATCGCCTGCTGGTTCGGCGCCGCGCCCGTGTAGAACACGTTGCGGCTGCATTCCTGGCCCTCATACTGGACCGGGTAGAACAGGATGGAATTCAGTTCCTCGAACACCGGCAGCACCGACTTGCGCGACACGGAGGTCCAGCAGCCGAATGTCGCGGCGCATTTGTCCACCGAGATCAACTGACGGGCCTTCTCGGCGAACAGCGGCCAGTTGGAGGCGGGATCGACGACGACGGCTTCCAGCTTCCTGCCGAGGAGACCGCCCTTGGCGTTCTGCTGCTCGATCAGCATCAGCATCACGTCCTTCAGCGTGGTCTCGCTGATCGCCATGGTGCCGGAGAGGGAGTGGAGGATGCCGACCTTGATGGTGCCGCTGCCTTGTCCCCCGGCGGGCGCCTGTGCGGCGGCCGGCGTCGTGGCGGCCTTGACGGCCCCGATAGCGGCGATGGTGGCGACAGCGGCGCCGAATCGGCCGAGGCCGCGGCGGGAGAGTTTGGGTTCGACCGGAGTCATGGCTCTTTGATCCTGTGTCCTGTTGTGGTGGTTTCCCCGCCGGGCGGAGCCCAGGCCGGCTTATGCAACCTGTGTGCCAGTTTGGGGGGTGGGATGGCGGGCGCTGTCCCGGACCTTCCCCCTATCCGTCACGGCCGAGCCAGTTTTGGGGGCGGACGGGCGGGTTTCCGCCCCGGACCATACGCTGTCCGTGGCGGACAGGGCTGGGTCGAACCGGAAAAACCCCCATCTTCCCTGCCAAGATAGGTTATCCCCGTAGGATCCCAACCGGAGCGAAACCTTGGCGGGTCCCCCCGGCCATAGGGCGAATGCCCGCGCGTCCCCACCTCCAAATCGGCGTATCTCGCGCCGCACAAGGCTCGCACCAGCCCAAGATGCCCAAAAAATAGGCATATTTGTTTCTCGCGCTCGCGATACCCCTAACCGCTCCCTGGTGCTATCTGATGGCTGACCGGCAACGATAGGGGACCCGCCATGCCCGCTCATTACGACCTGCTTATCCGCAACGGCACCTGCGTGCTGCCCTGGGGTGCGGAGGCCACCGATGTTGGCGTCCGCAACGGACGCATCATCTCGCTTGGTGTCGGCCCAGACGCCACGGCCGACCAGGTCATCGACGCGAAGAACCTGCACGTGCTTCCCGGGCTGATCGATCCGCATGTGCATTTCCGCGATCCCGGCGATCCCACCGTCGAATCGATCCCCACCGGTTCCAAGGGCGCGATCCTGGGCGGGCTGACCGCCGTGTTCGACATGCCCAACACCGACCCGTCCATGGTCGACGCCGCCGGCATGGCCTGGAAGCGGGAGTATGTGGAGCGCGTGTCCTGGTGTGACATGGGCATCTATGTCGGCGGCACCAAGACCAACATCCCCGAGCTTGGGAACCTGGAACTGACCTGCGGCTGCTGTGGCATCAAGATCTTCGCCGGCAGCTCCACCGGCAACCTGATGGTGGAAGACGACGAGCATCTGGAGAAGGTCATGCGCTCCGGTCGGCGTCGGATCGCGTTTCATAGCGAGGACGAATATCGGCTCCAGGCCCGCAAGGGCATGTTCAAGGCGGGCGATCCCTATGTGTCCCACATGGAATGGCGCGATGAGGAATGCGCCTTCCTGGGCACACGGCGTCTGATGGCGCTGGCTCGCAAGACCGGGCGGCCGGCGCATATCCTGCACGTGTCGACGGCGCAGGAATTCGATTATCTGAAGGACTATCGCGACATCGTCACCGCGGAGGTGCTGGTCAACCACCTGACCCAGGTCGGTCCGGAATGCTACGAACGGTTGGGCGGTTTCGCGGTGATGAATCCGCCGATCCGCGGCCAGCGGCACATGGACGCGGCGTGGCGGGCGGTGAATGACGGGTTCGTGGACACGATCGGGTCCGACCACGCCCCGCATGCGCGCGACAAGAAAATGCTGCCCTGGCCGAGTTGCGCCTCGGGCCTGACCGGGGTGCAGACCCTGGTGCCGATCATGCTGAACCACGTCAATGCCGGGCGCCTGTCGCTGACGCGCATGGTGGACATGATGTCGGCCGGCCCGGCGCGGGTTTACGGCGCGGTCGCGAAGGGGCGTCTGGCGGCCGGCTACGACGCCGATTTCACTTTGGTGGACATGAAGAAGCAGGGCCGGATCGAGGAATCCTGGATCGTCTGCCCCGCAGGCTGGACGCCGTTCGCCGGGATGGACATCACCGGTTGGCCGGTGGGCACGATCATCCGCGGCAAGCCGGTGATGCGGGAGAACGAGGTGTTGGGCGAGCCGTCCGGGAAACTGGTGCAGTTCCGGGGGTAGCTAATAAAACGGCCAGCTTCGCGTGCGGTGCGCCTCCTGTTCGGCTGTCAAGGCCATCGGCCCGTCGGCGACCGGTGTGGGGTGGCCCGGCAGGTCCGCCGGCGTTTGCCAGCAATCGACCACACCGAGGCTGCGGGTGCAGAAGGGTGGGGGCGCCGGTGGCGGTTCCTCGGGCCGGCAGTAGCTTTTCCCCTGCTCCACCCGCACCGCGGAACAGTCGCGACCGGTTACGGTGGAATAGACCGCATCGACCGGGGTTCGCCCGATGACGACGACGCTGCCAACGCCAAGCGCGGCGACGCCCGTCAGCCATTGTTCGGGGGTGGCGCCGCAAGCGGATACCAGGAGCAGAGGGAGAAGGCGGCGGATCATGCGGGCATAATGCGCCCAATAGGTTAACCGCGAATTTCCGCGCGCCCTGACGCAGCAAGGTCTGGCCGGTAGTGGTCCGCCAGCCGGTCCCGTTTCGGCTCCCCGCTGTATTCCCTGGCACTCACCAATCAGGAGTGCTAACACCGCGCCATTGGCGCCACCTTGGCGCCTCCGCAAGCCGGCCCCGACCAACTCAACCCTCAGCCGGTCCCCAATCTCGGAGAAACATCCAGTGAAATTTCGTCCCCTGCACGATCGGGTCGTGATCCGCCGCCTCAACGCCGAAGAGAAGACCGCCGGCGGCATCATCATCCCCGACACCGCCCAGGAAAAGCCGATGGAAGGCGAAATCGTCGCCGCCGGCCCCGGCGCCCGCAACGAGCAGGGGCAGATCGTCGCCCTCGATGTGAAGGCCGGCGACCGCGTCCTGTTCGGCAAGTGGTCCGGCACCGAAGTGAAGCTTGATGGGGAGGAGCTCCTGATCATGAAGGAGTCCGACATCATGGGCATCGTCGAAGGCCAACCGGCCGCCAAGAAGAAGTAAGAATCAGCCGATCCTGTTGATTTAACAAAGGATTTTCAGACCATGCCCGCAAAAGACGTAAAATTCGGCGGCGATGCCCGCCAGCGCATGCTCCGCGGCGTCGACACCCTCGCCGATGCCGTCAAGGTCACCCTCGGCCCCAAGGGACGCAACGTGCTGCTCGACAAGAGCTACGGCGCGCCGCGGATCACCAAGGACGGCGTCACCGTCGCCAAGGAAATCGAACTGACCGACAAGTTCGAGAACATGGGCGCCCAGATGGTGCGCGAAGTGGCCTCGAAGACCAATGACCTCGCCGGCGACGGCACCACCACCGCCATCGTCCTGGCCCAGGCCATCGTGCGGGAAGGCCTGCGCGCCGTCTCCGCCGGCCTGAACCCGATGGACCTGAAGCGCGGCGTCGACAAGGCCGTCGTTGCCCTGGTCGAGGAACTGGCCAAGCGCAGCAAGAAGATCACCACCGAAGCGGAAACCGCCCAGGTCGGCACGATCTCTGCGAACGGCGAAACCGAAATCGGCAAGATGATCGCGGAAGCGATGCAGAAGGTCGGCAACGAGGGTGTCATCACCGTCGAAGAAGCCAAGACCGCCAACACCGAACTCGATATCGTCGAGGGGATGCAGTTCGACCGCGGCTATATGTCGCCGTACTTCATCACCAATGCCGAAAAGATGACCATCGAGCTGGATCAGCCCTACATCCTGCTCCATGAGTCCAAGCTGTCCGGCCTGCAGCCCTTGCTGCCGCTGCTGGAAGCTGTCGCCCAGTCCGGCCGTCCGCTGCTGATCATCGCGGAAGACGTCGAAGGCGAAGCGCTTGCCACCCTGGTGGTGAACAAGCTGCGCGGCGGGCTGAAAGTGGCCGCCGTGAAGGCGCCGGGCTTCGGCGATCGTCGCAAGGCGATGCTGGAAGATCTCGCGATCCTGACCAGTGGCGACCTGATCTCCCAGGACCTCGGCATCAAGCTCGAAAACGTCACTCTCCCCATGCTCGGCACCGCCAAGCGCGTGCTGATCGACAAGGAGAACACGACGATCGTCGAGGGTTCCGGCAAGAAAGCCGCCATCCAGGGCCGTTGCAGCCAGATCCGCGCGCAGATCGAGGAAACCACCTCGGACTACGACAAGGAGAAGCTGCAGGAGCGTCTGGCGAAGCTGGCCGGTGGCGTCGCCATCATCCGCGTCGGTGGCAGCACCGAGGTCGAGGTGAAGGAGCGCAAGGACCGCGTCGATGATGCGCTGCACGCAACCCGCGCGGCCGTCGAAGAAGGCATCGTCCCCGGTGGCGGCGTCGCACTGACCCGTGCGTCGCTGGTCCTGGCAAAGCTGAAGGCCGATAACGACGACCAGCGCGTCGGGATCGAGATCGTGCGCAAGGCGGTGCAGACCCCGATGCGTCAGATCGCGACCAACGCCGGTGAAGACGGTGCGGTGATCTCCGGGAAAGTGCTCGACAAGGACGAGTACAACTGGGGCTTCGACGCTCAGACCGGTGAGTTCAAGGACATGGTCAAGGCCGGCATCATCGACCCGACAAAGGTCGTGCGTTCGGCGTTGCAGCATGCCGCGTCCGTGTGCGGCCTGATGATCACCACCGAGGCGATGGTAGCCGAGCGGGTTGAGAAGCCGGCTGGTGGCGATTCCGGCGGTGACGGCGGCGGCTACTAAGCCCAAGACGACTTCAGTCCCATGCCGGCCGGGTCAAACCGCGCCGGCATGGGATCGCGCTTCCCGGAGGTTGCCATGACCGAGCCGGAACAGACCGAAGCAGAATTCAACGCGATGACCGGACGCTTGCTGCGTCGGGAAGCGTTACGCCGAGCGGCGGCGGAATTGAACACGACGTCGGGTGCGGGGCTGGAAGATGCGCTGGCCCGTGTGTCGGCCGAGGTGACGGCGGATGCGGTGGAACGGCTGGCCACCACCACCGCTGATGTTCCGGCAAATCAATCATCGACCCTTCCGACGCCTGCTGGCTGCGTCGCGACATGATCGCTGAATCCGACTGACGTCGGCTGCTCCAGGATTGAGTGGGATGCCGGCTGCGCTTTCGTTGTACTCAGGTGCGGGCGGCGGCTTCGATCACACCAGGTCCGCTGGGAAGACTACGGTCGAAGAACGTATAATATCCATTCAGCAACGGTGGTCCGAAGACAGACATCGCAGCCGCACCGTCGTTGCCGCACTCGGTGCAGGCGATCGCGCACCCTTCCTGGCAGCGTCGAATTGCCAGTAATTCCCGGGCGCCACGGTCAGAGTCGCCGGCGTTCCATCCGCTCCCTGAAACGAAAAATGGATGTCCGGCCAGGACCCGAGGTCGATTTGCGATTGATCGGACGGATGGCCGGTGGCGATGGCGTGCGTCCGTAACGCGGCTGCATAGGTTGGAGTGATCGCGCCGAACGCCGCGATGATCTTCCCATACAGCGTCCGTTCCATGATCAAGCTGTCGGTGCCGCTGTCCACGATCGAGTTAGAACGGTTCATCGCACCGGCGGGAGCGGGCGCGACGCGGATCGCGGGTTGCGTCCCAATCAGGTTTACATCGTACCACAGGTCGTCGAAGACAGCGACTCGAGTGAAAGCTCCGGTATGGAACTCGGTCGCGTCCTCCCCGCCACCGATCACCAAAATACCCTGGTTGAGCGGATCAGCGGCAGGATCGTCGGATGCGGCACGGACGACGGATCGTTTCGTGTAGAACGCGAACTTGTTGGAGAAGAGGCCGGCTTTCGCGAGTTGGCGGATACACGGGTCGATATCGACCGCGGCGCCAAGTGCGATGGCATCTGTCCGGTATTTGTGTTTCCATGTGTCCTCGGGCATCAGGTCGGCGTTGTCCGAAGCCTTGTGGGCCAGGCCGAGTATGCCTTGTGCCTGCCCGAACAGACCTTGCGTCTCGGTATAGATAACCGTCAGGTAGGCATGGTCCAGGGTCACGCCGACGCCAAGCTCGACCTTCGTCCCAACAACCGCGCCGGTCCAACTGCCGCTGCGGCAATTCACCGACTGGGCGATCTTCGTGGGTTCGGTGCCGGGATCATTGCCGGGGTCGAACGCATGTGCATCGATTGCAAGCGCGCTGCTGCCGGTGTCGAAAATGACATCGACCGGGACCGCTTCCGACCCAACCTTGATTGCGCCCACATAGACGTCACCCATCGCGACATTGGTAAT
Organism: Asaia bogorensis; assembly: GCA_945861095.1. Taxonomy (GTDB): domain Bacteria; phylum Pseudomonadota; class Alphaproteobacteria; order Acetobacterales; family Acetobacteraceae; genus Rhodopila. The sequence goes on from CAMATI010000326.1 coordinate 6,712, forward strand.
CGGGATCCTCAAAGTGGCGGGCATCTCGCGCCTCTGCCAGTGAGCCTTGAAGGGCATATGCCTCCGCCAACCGTGTCGTGTACCGGTCGGTTGCATGACGAACCGACGCGGTTTCGATGGCCGTCACGCCCGCACGAATAAGTTGTAACCCGACATCGACAAGGCCCTGCCCGACCATCGCGTGGCCCAGTACTATGTGCGATGTGACGGCGAACTGCGCAGTCCGATAATACCGGCGTTTTTCATAGTTGATCTGGCTTGGCGCTCAGCCATCCCCTCATTTTTTCTCCTGTGATTCCAAGGCAGTAGGTTTGGATGCCAAGTCGCCCCGCCACCTGCAACGGGAAGCTGGCCCAACTGACCGGGTCATACCTCGAGTCACGTAACCCAGCCTGATACAAAAAGCGGT
>CAMATI010000327.1 GCA_945861095.1 Asaia bogorensis
CGCTTTTTGTATCAGGCTGGGTTACGTGACTCGAGGTATGACCCGGTCAGTTGGGCCAGCTTCCCGTTGCAGGTGGCGGGGCGACTTGGCATCCAAACCTACTGCCTTGGAATCACAGGAGAAAAAATGAGGGGATGGCTGAGGGCACGGCGGGCAGACCGGACTTATGCTACCCGACGGAACGATCGCCCCTCCCACAAGCACCTGCCCGTGATGCCGGTCGGCGAGGCAGGGTGGCGGACGCCCGATACCAGCAAATCGCCGACACCCCCACCTCGCCGAACCGCCCGATCCCGCCCCGTCAGATCACCCCATCCCGCTTCAACGCCTCCACCCCATCCGCACCAAGCCCCAACCACCCCCCATAAACATCCAAATTATGCTCCCCCAACCTCGGGCTCGGCAGGGTCGCCACCCGATCCGCCCCATGCAGCCGCAAGGGCGAATTCGGCACCACGATCTCCCCCAATGACGGGTGGTTGATCCGCTCCAGCATGCCCCGTTCATGCATGTGGCGGTCGTTCATGACCTCCACCGCATTCCGGACCGGTGCGCACGGGACCTTGTACCGCTTCAACGTCGCGGCCACCGAGGCCTTGTCCAAGGTGCAGGTCCAGGCCGTCACCACCGCCTCGGTCAGTTCCATGTTCTTGGTGCGCTCGGGGTTGGTCGTGAAACGGGGATCGGTGAGCAGATCATCCCGCCCCATCGCCTTCAGCAGGTTGGTCCAATGGCCTTCGGTCACCACATGGATCGCCACATGGCCGTCCGTGGTCAGGAACGTATTATAAGGTGCGCTCGAAAGCCCGGCCTGGCGGTTGCCGGCCCGCGGCGGGATCTGCCCGGTGCGGAAATTGTAGTCGTAGCTGGCAGCCAGGGAGCAATACACCGTCTCCTGCATCGCCACTTCGACCAACTGTCCCAGACCGGTGTGGGCACGCTGGAACAACGCGGTCATCACCGCCGCATACAGGTGAATGCCGCCCATGAAATCGACCAAAGTGGGACCGGCCTTCGTCGGGGGCCCCTCCGGCTGGCCGGTGACGCTCATGATCCCAGACGCGGCCTGGATGGTGAAATCCATCGCCAGATTGTCGCGATCCGGCCCGGTGATGCCAAACCCGGTGCCGGTCGCGTAGACCAGCCGAGGGTTGATCGCCTTCAGCACATCATAGCCCACGCCCAGGTCATCCATGGTGCCGGGCGAGAAATTCTCCAGCAGCACATCCGCCTTCGCCACCATCTCCGTCAACAGCGCTCGGCCTTTGTCCGTCTTCAGATTCAACGTGATGGCCCGCTTGTTGGCGTTCAGCATCGCCATGGGCAGGGTCGTGTCGCCGGTTCCGGCCGCCAGCACGCGCCGGCGCAACGGCTCCCCACCCAGCGGTTCGATCTTGATGACATTCGCCCCTCCCTTGGCCATCAGGAACGTGGCATAGGGGCCCTGGAAAATCTGGCCGAAGTCCAGAACGGTGATGCCGGCCAAAGGGACATTCGCCAAGGGGACATTTGCGGTGGGGTCAAGTGACTGCGGAGCATTGGGTGGGGTGGCCATGGGAAGGACGCCTCTTTCGGTGGTATGGTGGCGCCAACGATAAGCGGTCCGATTGCCGATGGCGAACCCCACCCCATTTGCCGTTGGTCTTCCAGCGCCGACGACAACGAAACCGGATTTCAACTTCTGCTGGGCTATCGACCCACCGCCGTCCCGAGTCGCCGCCGACCGATCCCGGCCGATAAGCCTGCCACCCCTGGCGGAGGTCGCCGGGTTCGGGTCCCATGAGCCTCATCCAACTACGGAGTCACCTCATGGCGGTGGTCGTCACACTGGCACAACAGAAGGGCGGCACCGGGAAGACGACGCTTGCCGCCAATCTCGCCGCGTCCCTGGCGGGAAGGTGCCGGGTGGCGCTTTTGGATATCGACCCGCAACGCAGCCTCACCCGCTGGCACGCACTTCGTCTTGCCCGTTCCCCCGCGGCGGTTCGGTTGACGTTTTCCGACGTGTCCGGCTGGCGGCTGACCGCCGAACTGGACCGGCTGCGGCGGGACCACGATGTTATCCTGATCGACAGCCCGCCGCGCGTGGATACCGACGCCAGGCTGGCGATCCGCGGGGCGGACCTGGTCCTGGTGCCGCTGCAACCCAGCCTTCCCGATGTCTGGGCGGCGGAGGAAACCCTGAAGCTCGCGACCGAGGAACGACGTCGGGTCGCGATCGTGCTCAACCGGGTGCCGTCGAGTTCGAAATTGAAAGACGCGATTGTCGCCGACCTCGCCACGCGCGGCCAGCCTGTACTGGCCCGCACCGTCGGCAACCGCACCGGATTTGCCGCCGCCTTCGCATTGGGCCTGGGCGTGACGGAAACCGCGCCACGATCGGTGGCGGCCCACGAACTGCTGGCCCTGTCGGCCGAAATTTTGGAGGTTCATGAATGACTGTGATGCTGATCGCACTGCTGAAAACGGTGCATGTGTTGAGCGCGGCGCTGTGGGTCGGCGGGATGTTCTTCACCTATGTGATACTGCGGCCGAGCATGGGGGTGCTGGAACCTGGGCAGAGGTTGTTGTTGCAGGGGCAGGTGCTGCGGCGGTTCTTCCTGGTGGTTTGGCACGCGATGCCGCTGGTGATCCTGACCGGCTACGGGATGATCCACCTGTATGGCGGGATGGCCGGTGTCCGCTGGCCGGTGCATACGATGATGCTGCTCGGCCTGATCATGGGCGGCGTGTTCGCGTGGCTGTTTTTCGGCCCTTACCGGGTGTTCCGCGGCTCCTCGGAGCCACCGGTGATGGTTGCCGCCCTTGAGTCGATCCGCAAGCTGGTGGGGATCAACCTGCTGCTTGGCCTGATTTCGATCACCCTGGGCTTCGTGCCGGCTTGACGCGGACCGGGCGGTGCGGACCCACCCGCACTGCTCGGGCGGGTCCGGTTCAGCCCGGGTCCGGGCCCTTGATATGCAGGTCAGCGGCGGATCCCCAGGGTCACCTCCCGGTGCCAGATATACATCCCTGCCCCGATAAGGACCGCCACACCGGTCATGTCCCAGGCATCGGGGTAGTCGGCCCAGATCGCGATACCCAGGATCGTGACGTAGACGATCGCACCGTATTCGAATGGCGCGACCAGGGTGGTCTCGCCGCTGCGATAGCCCTCTGTCATCAGCAACTGCGCGACCCCGGACATGACGCCCGCGGCCACCAAGGCCAGCAGTTGCGGCAGGGTCGGCGTGACCCAGACCGGAATGGTGCCAATGGTCGCCAGCAGGGCGGTGCCGAGGGTGTACCAGGCGACGATGGTCACATTGCGCTCCCCCGCCTCGCCCATCTTGCGGATGGTGATCATGGCCAGCGCCCAGGTCACCACGCCGGCCAGCACAAAGGCGATGGCGCCGAGTTCCGCCGATCCGCTCGCCGCAGCTTCCCATGGGCGCAGGATGATCAAAACGCCGCCGAATCCGACCAGGACGGCACTGGCGCGGCGCCAGCCGACCTTCTCTCCCAGCAAAGGCACGGACAGGGCGGTCAATACCAACGGCATGGCGAAGCCCAGGGCGGTGACGGTGACGAGCGGCAGGAACGCGAAGCCGTAGACGGTCGAGACCGTGCCAAAGAACCCGTAAATCGTCCGCAGGATATGCCCGGCCGGCTGGCGGGTTTTCAGCGCGGCCAGGCCGCCATGGCGCCACAGCACCGGGGTCATCGCCAGGAAGCCGATATAACCGCGAAACATCACGATCTCGATGACCGGGATGCTTTCGGTCAGCGCCTTCACGAAGGCCGCCCCCAGCGAAAAGATCGCCGAGGCCGCCAGCACGCACAGAATCGCGCGGCGGCGGGCGGCCCGAACGGACGCCGCCGCGGTGGGGACTGGCAGGACAGCCTCGGCCATCGCCTAGGGCCGAACGCCGGGGTTGCATCGCGAACACGGGGCGGTGGCCTTGGACGACCGGCTCATACGGGGCTTCCTCCAATTTTTGGGTTGCGGGCGCTTGAGTCGCGTCCGACCATCCCAACAGTCTATCCCACGAAGATGCTCCAGGGGGACACCGATGCAGGAAATCGAGTTTCATCGGGCCATGCACCGGTTCGGCGGCCCGCCGAGTGTGATCGTCGACGCCGGCGCGCATGACGGACGATTGACCCTGCCTCTGGCGGAACTCCCCGGTGCGCGGGTCATCGCGTTCGAGCCATTGCCGCCGGTCTTCGCCCGCCTTTGCCAGGCCATCGCCGGTCTGCCTCCGGGCCGGGTGACCGCGCGGCCGGAGGCGTTGTCCGACCAGGCCGGATCGGTCACCCTGGCGGTGCCTCGCGTTGGCGGGGCGGCGCAGGAGGAATGGGCCTCCATCACCAAGGATTATGCCGCGATCCAACGCGACGATCCGCGGGTGGAGGCGATCGATCGCTGGACCGTGCCGACCCTGACCCTGGATTCGCTGCATCTGACGGATGTCACCGCCATCAAGATCGACGTCGAAGGCGCCGAGGAGGAGGTGCTGCGTGGGGCATTGGACACGTTGCGGCGCTGCCGGCCGGTGATTTCGGTGGAAATCGAGGAGCGTCACCGTGCCGGCAGCACCCGCGCCATTCCCGACCTGCTGCGGCCTTTGGGCTACGCCGGGTATTTCGAATTCTATGGCGACTGGCGGCCGATCGAGACCCTCGATATCGAGACGATGCAGAAGGGGTCTCCATCCCCGGCCGCGTTCGAGGTGTCCCACCCCTATGTGTTCGGGTTCTACTTCGTGCCTCCGGAGCGCGTGGCGGACCTGGCCGTGCTGGCTCGGCTGCCGTGAAGCGGGGAGATTGGCTATAGATGACGCGAGCATCACAGGCGGGCACCGTTATGACCGAGTCTTCATTCATCCATCATCACGCCGATCTGGGCGACGTGCGGCTGCATTACGTGACGGCCGGCCAGGGCTTCCCGGTGGTGCTGCTGCATGGGTGGCCGCAAAGCTGGTACGAGTGGCGGCATGTGATGAAGGATCTGGCGCGGGACTATATGGTGATCGCGCCGGACCTGCGGGGCCTGGGGGATTCGTCCCGGCCGCTGGACGGTTATGACAAGAAGACAATCGGCAACGATATCTGGCGGCTGTTGCAGCGGCTGGGCATCGGGTCCTTCTATCTGGTCGGGCATGACTGGGGCGGGCCGACAGCCTACGCGATCGCCGCCGCCCATCCCGACGCGGTGAAGAAACTGGTGATCCTAGACGTGGCCATCCCCGGCGACGGCAGCGCCAATATCAGCCAGGGCGGGCGCCGCTGGCACCACGCCTTCCACCAGACCGCGGACCTGCCGGAAGCCCTGGTCGCCGGCCGGGAGGACATCTATTTCGGCTGGTTCTATCGCAACTACGGCCACCGCCCGGATGCCATCCCCGAAGCCGACATCGCCGAGTATCTGCGCGTCTATCGCCAACCTGGCGCTCTGCGGGCGGGATTTTCGTATTATCGCGCCATTCCCCAGGATATCGCCGACAACGAGGCCATTGCCGCGCGCTTTCGTCTGCCGATGCCGGTGCTGGCGTTGGGCGGCGACAGCGGATGGGGGCGGCGGATGGAGGTGGTGGAATCCCTCCGCCGACTTGCCGATGACGTGCAAGGCGGCGTGATCGCGGACTGCGGGCACTGGATGCCGGAGGAGCAGCCGGAGGAATTGCTGCGACGCATGCGGTCGTTCTTTGGGTGATATTCCGCCCCCGCCCCGTTCATGCCGCCATACGCAAAATCTCCATGATATCCCCCACCCCATGCACCGGCCGCGGATTGGTGTGCAAATAGTGATCCAGCAACGCCGCCTTCGCCACCGTCTCGAACTGGTCCGGCCCCACGCCCACGGCGGACAGGCTGCGCGGCAGGCCCAATCCGCTGACGAATTCGTGAACGACCTCCCACGCCGGTCGGCCCGCCTGCCCGAAAGCCTCCGACACCAGGGCCTGACGGTCTGCATTCGCGGTTTCGTTCCACTTAAGGACCGTCGGCAGCATCACGCACGACGTATAGCCGTGTGGAACATTGCAAGTCCCGCCCAACACATGACCAATGCCATGGCTGGCGCCCATCGGAACCGCAAACCGGTTGTGCTCCATCGACAGCCAAACCGCCAACTGGGCATCAAGCCGAGCGGCCAGGTCCAGAGGGTCGGCGAGTGTGGCGGGAAGGGCGCGGGCGAGCAGCTTGATCGCCGGCACCGCCTCCAGATACGACCGCGCATCCGCGACGCCCGAACAGACCGTTTCGACAGCGTGATCCAGCGCACGCACGCCAGAAGACAGCCACAACCACTGCGGCGTCTTCACCGTCACCGCCGCATCCAGCACAATCACGCTCGGCACAAGCATCGGATGTCGGAAAATCTCCTTCAACATTGTGCGCGTATCGGTTGCCCCGGCGGACGGATTGAAATCACCGCCGGACAAGGTCGTCGGAATGGCGATCTGCGGCACGTCCGGCCCATCGAACACCGGCATCACCCGCCGCCCGTCCGGCCCGACACGGGCCACGAAACGGTCGAAATCCTGCGTGCCCCGCACGTCGTGCTTCATCGCCAGACGCACCATCTTGCCGGCATCCGTCCCCGATCCACCACCGAACGTCACGATCAGATCGGCGTTGACCGCCCGAGCGGCCTCCGTCGCCTGCAACACCGCCTCCCGCGGGGTGTGCGACGGCATCCCGTCATACGAACCGGCATAACGGGCGCCCAGCGCCGCCCGCATGTCGTTCACCCATGTCGTTTCTCTATCGAGCGTACGGCTGACCAGCAGAAACACCCGTTTGGCGTCCATCCGCTCGGCTTCGGCCGCCAGGGTGGCGGCGGCCGGCTTGCCGTAGATCACGCGGTCGATGCGGAAATTCTCGTAGACGCCCTGAACGGTCATGGTGCGGTCCTCCCTGGGCGCCAGACTAGCCCGGCAACCGGGATGGGGAAAGAAACCACGCCGGCAGGTGTTACCGCCGGCAAAACTCGCTATATGATCGCCCAAACGCAAAGGAGATTGGGACATGAGCGAGGAAACCGCGACACTCGGCGGCGGCTGCTTCTGGTGCCTGGAAGCGGTGTTCAAGGACCTGCGCGGGGTCAGTTG
>CAMATI010000328.1 GCA_945861095.1 Asaia bogorensis
CGCAATCGTCTGGGACAGCTACGAGGCTATTGTCGATGCGTGTTGCAAGGCTTGGAACTTCCTCGTCTCCGATCCAGACCGGATCCGCTCCATTGGCGCCAAGGCCTCCCTTTGGGCATGTGTCAATGTTTAGGACGGTTGGTATAAGCACTCGGCTACCCACCGGTCAGGTAGGTACCATCCCGCTGGACCCGGGCGGGGTGCCCAGGTCCAGCGTCGGAACGGAGCATCGTTCCGTGGTCACATCAGTTGGTATTACTTCGCCACCCAGGCGTTCCATCGCTCGGTCAGTTCCTGCAGCCGGTCCACCCAGAACTCGTTCGCCTCGGGGGACCCGCCATACAGCGCCGTGTTCAAATTCGGCCCAGCCGGCACATTGACCCGAACCGAATCCGGCAGCGCCTTCACAGCATCCAGCAAGGTCGGGGCATAAGGCAGCAGCTTGGCGCTTTCCACCTGGCGGGAAGCGTTGGACGCAAAGTTGATGTATTTCAGGCCAAGCTGAGTGTGCGGCGATTTCGTCAGGATCACCCAGCTATCGATGGCATAGACCGCGTTGTCCCAGATCGGCCTCAGGTTTACACCCGATTTCTGCGCGTTCACGATGCGGGCGGAATAGGAGATCGCCAGTTCCACGTCGCCCGCCGCCAGCCATTCCGGGGCCTGCGCGCCGGCCTTCCACCACTGAACCAATGGCTTGATCTTGTCCAGCTTGGCGAAGGCACGATCGACGCCCGCCTTGGTCGAAAGCACCTTGTAGACTTCCGCCGGCGGCACGCCATCCACCATCAGCGCGATTTCCAGGTTCAGCTTGGGCCCCTGGCGCATGGCGCGCTTGCCCGGCCATTTCTGAGTGTCCCAGAAATCCACCATCCCGGTCGGTTCTTTGCCCTTCAACCGGTCGGCGTTATAGGACAGCAGCACTGCCCAGACGATCGTCCCGGCGCCGCATTTTGTTGCCGCATGCTCGATGAAACTCTCCTTCGGCGGCAGCTTGGTCCAGTCCAGTTCGGCGAACACGCCTTCCTCGCAGCCGCGGATCATTTCGGCGGTTTCCACCTGCACGACGTCCCAAGGCACCTCCCCGGTGGACTGCATCGCCTGGAACTGGCCCCAACCGCCCAGATACGTGTCCTCCTTGAATTGGATGTTCTGCTCCTTGGCGAACGGCTCGAAATACAGCAGACGCTGGCGGTCCTGCGACGCGCCGCCCCAGCCCACCACGGTGAAGTCGCGCGCCTGGGCGGAGGAAGCCGAACCGGTCACGACGCCGGCGGCAAGGAGTGTGGCGAGCAATGTGGAGATAAGTTTCATCGCTTTTCCCTTCTGAAGTAGGTGATTACGGTCCATTGTGGCCCCGATTGCGCAATCGGTCGGTGCGCCAGCGCAGCAGTTCGACGGTTCCCAGCAGCAGGACGGAGACCAGGATCAAAAACACCGCCAGGGCGATAATGCTGGGGTCCAGCTTGTCACGCAACGCGTTGAACATGCGCCGCGGCACGGTGAATTGCTGCGGGCCAGCCAGAAACAGCGCCACCACCACATCGTCGAACGATGTCACGAAGGCAAAGACGGCGCCCGCCAGCACGCCCGGGGCGGTCAAGGGCAGGGTGACGGTGCGGAACGCGGTCAGCGGACCGGCACCCAGGCTGGCGGCGGCGCGCACCATATTGCGGTCGAACCCGTGCAAGGTGGCACCGACCGTGATCACCACGAAGGGTACTGCCAGAACCGTGTGCGCCAGCACCAAACCGGCAAAGGACTGCACCAGCCCGAATTGAGCGAAGGCCAGATAGACCGCCAGCGCGGTGATCACGATCGGCACGACCATCGGGCTGATCAGCAACGCCGCGACCAGCCGCTTGCCGGGGAATGCGGCATAGGCCAACCCATAGGCCGCCGAGGTGCCGATAACGGTCGCCAGCACCGTGGTCGCCAGTCCGATCGTGACGCTGTTCCACAACGCCGGCATCCAGGGCGTTGGCGCGAACACCGCGTCATACCACTGCCAGGACACACCGCGCAGCGGGTAGCTGAGATAGCTGGCGCCGTTGAACGACAGGGGAATGATCGCCAGGATCGGCAGCAGCATGAACACGAAGCCCAGGCCGGCGGCGATCCGGATCGCCGCCGCACCGCAGCGATGACCGACCGAACTGTAAGGCTTGCCGCCAATCGCCATGCGCTATCCCAATTTCAACCCGGTGGCGCCGGCATAGCGGCCGAACACCGGATAGATGATCGCGATGCAGCACAGCAGCAACAAAGCCAACGCACTGGCCAGCCCCCAGTTGGCGGTGCCGAGCGCCAGTTCCGAAATGATGCCGGAGATCATCTGGTCGCTGCTGCCGCCCACCAGTGCCGGCGTGATGTAAAAGCCGATCGCCAGGATGAACACAAGCAGGCAACCCGCCCCCAGTCCCGGCACCGTCTGCGGAAAATACACCGTTGCGAACGCCGAGATCGGCCCGGCGCCCAACGACGCCGCGGCGCGCACATGGTCGCGCGGGATGCTCTTCATGACGCTGTACAGCGGGAGCACCAGGAACGGCAGCAACACATGCACCATGGCGATATAGACGCCCAGGCGGTTGAAGATCAGTTGCTTCGGCTCCGAGATCAGCCCCAGCGCCAACATGGCGCCGTTCAAGATGCCCTCTTTCTGCAACAGCACCACCCAGGCCGCGGTCCGCACCAGCACGGAGACCCAGAACGGCAGCAACACCAACAGGAACAACACCCGCCCGGCCGTCTTGCCGGCCATCGCCATGACATAGGCCATGGGATAGCCGATCAGCGCGGCCAGCACGGTGACCACGATGCTGATCCAGAGCGTCACCTCCAGCCGGTCGAGATAGACACGCTGCTCTGGCGGCACCGCGCCGATGCCATCGTCGGGCTTGCGTTCCAGATCCAGCGCCTGCAACACGAACCGGTCGGTGTACACACCGGACGCGGCCCGCAATGCGCGCCAGGTCTCGATCTCCCCCCAGGCCGGATCGACGCGGACCAGGGCCTCAGCATAGGGCGCCTTCAGGTCCTTGGCGCGACGCCCGGTCTTCATCGCCAGGCTGCGCAGACCGCCTTTCTCGTAGTTCAACCGCGTGCTGGCCACCGCCAGCTTCCTGGCGTCCATCGCGGCACCGAATTCCTCGGCCACCAGCCGGTAGGCGACCTCGTCCGGCGGCGAGCGTCCGTCCCAGGCCTGCAACCAGGCGGACAGGCCCGGCATCGCGACGGCAAAATCCGGCGCACGCACAGACGTGGTCAGCAGCGAGACGATCGGCCAGACAAAGGCCACCAGCATCAGGATCAGCGCGGGTGACAGCAGTCCGATGGCCGTCAGTTGCTTGCGTCGGCTGGCCCGCCGCAGCTTCCCGATCAGGTCCCCCGCCCCACTCATCCGAAAACGCTCACCCGAAAACGCTCACCCGAAAACACTCATCCGAAAACACCCACCCCCTGGGGATCCAGCGCTCGGCAATGCTCCGGCTCCACCGCGAGAATGACCGCCGAACCAGGTGACAGGTTTGCCGCCTGCGCCAGGGGCAGCTTCAGCATCACGGCGGTGCCGCCGACCTCGGCATGCAGGCGCAGATGATCGCCGAAATAGATCGTCTCCCGCACCGTGGCGAAGAGTTGGTTGGCGCCGTCCGTCGCCTCGGACGCCAATCGCATCCGTTCGGGCCGGATCGATACCAAAGTGCGCCCATCCGGCCCGGGGTTGATCCGCAGCGCCTGGATGCCCTCTCCGGTGTCCAGCCGCACCTGACACATCCCCGACGATGCGCCCTCGATCCGGCCCGGCAGCGCGTTGTTTTCGCCGATGAAGTTGGCGACGAAGCTGTTCAGCGGCCGTTCGTAGATTTCCTCGGGGGACGCCAGTTGCTGGATGATGCCTTCATGGAAGACAGCGACGCGGTTCGACATGGTCAGCGCTTCGCTCTGATCGTGCGTCACATAAACGATAGTGGCGCCGAGTTGCGCGTGCAGGTGCTTCAGTTCGAGCTGCATCTGCTCCCGTAGGTTCTTGTCGAGCGCGCCGAGCGGTTCGTCCATCAGCACTAAGGCGGGCTGGAAGATGAGTGCGCGCGCCACCGCCACGCGTTGCTGCTGGCCACCGGAGAGTTGCGCCGGATAGCGCTGCTCCAGCCCGGTGAGTTTCACCATGGCGATCGCCCGTTGCACGGCGGCGGCGATCTCGGGCTTCGGCATGCCGCGCCGGCGCAGCGGATAGGCCAGGTTGTCGGCCACCGACATGTGGGGGAACAGGGCATAGTTCTGAAACACCATGCCCATGGACCGCTTATGCGCGGGCACCGAGGCCATGGACCGCCCGTCCAGCAGGATTTCCCCGCCGGTCGGCACCTCAAACCCCGCCAGCATCATCAGCGTCGTGGTCTTGCCGGAGCCGGAGGGGCCAAGCAGCGTGAGGAACTCGCCGCGCTGGATGTCGAGGTCGAGCGACTGGACGACGTTGGTGCGCCCATCATAGGTCTTCTCGACCCGACGAAACGATACCAGCGCGTGGGCGCTTGCCGGCGCCGCCGGTCCGGCGCCCGCCGGTTCAGTCCCACGCTGCATCGCGCCGCTCCCCAGGCTGGGGCGGCGTCAGGAGAAGTCGATGGTCGACAGCGCGCGATCCAAGGTTTCCACGATGCGGTCGCACTCGGCGCGGGTGATGACCAGAGGCGGGGACATGGTGATAACGCCGCCATATTTGCGCCCGCCATTCGACCGTCCGACCAGCAGGCCGTTTGCCTTGCAGAAATCGACCACGGCGCCGACCTGCGCGGGACTCGCCGGCTCCTTGCTGGCACGGTCCTTTACGAGTTCGATACCCACCAGCAGGCCCTTGCCACGCACTTCCCCGACATGTGGGTGGCGCATCAAGGTGCGCAGCGCATCCATCAGATAGGCGCCGGTCTCCGCGGCCCGGTCGGCGAGCCTCTCCTCCATCATGATCTCGATGTTGCGCACCGCGACCGCGGCGGCCACGGGATGGCCGCCATAGGTGTTCACCTGCACGACCTGGCGGTTTTCCGATGCCTCGCCCAGGAAGCTTTCGAACACGTTGTTCTTCACGACGGTGGCGGCGATCGGCATGTAGGCGCTGGAAATGCCCTTGGCGACGGCGATGATGTCGGGCTTCACGCCATAATGCTGGTGCGCGAACATCTTACCGGTGCGGCCGAAGCCGTTGATGACCTCATCGACGTGCAGCAGGATGTCATACTTCCGGCACAGCTTTTCAACTTCCGGCAGGTATTCGTCGGGCGGGACCGCGACGCCGACGCCGCTCATGATCGGCTCGACCAGGATCGCGGCCACGGTTTCCGGACCCTCGCCAAGGATCGCCGTCTCCATGTTCTTCACGCAAGCCAGGTTGCAGCTTGGATATTCCAGGCCGAACGGGCAGCGATAGCAGTGCGGATGCGCGACATGCACGAAGTCGCCCGAATAGGGCTCGAACTTTGCCTTACGCTCCCCCATCCCACCGGCATCCAGGGTCGCAAGGGTGGTGCCGTGATACGCAAAGTAGCGGCTGATCGTCTTGAAGCGGAACTGGCCCGGCTTTTCCTGCTTCTGATACTGGCGGGCGATCTTGAACCCGGCCTCGTTCGCTTCCGAACCCGAGTTGACGAAATAGGTGTGATAGCCGCCACCCACCAATCCGTTGATCTGTTCCGCCAGCGCGGCGGCCGGCACGTTCATCGCGGAGTGCGGGTAATAGGCCAGTTGCCGCATCTGTTCCGCTGCGACATCGGCGAGTTCGGTGCGGCCGTAGCCGATATTGACGCACCACAGCCCTGCCATGGCATCGAGATAGGCGGTGCCGTCGGCATCGTAGATGGTCGAGCCCTGCGCGGCCGTCACCACGATCTGCTTGGTTTCCAGCAGCCGGTGCTGGACGATCGGATGCAGGACATTGTCCAGATCGCGTCGCACCACGGCCTGGCGAAAAGCTGGATCGGGGGCATTTGTCAGGGACATTCTGGCCTCGCGCGCGGTTGGTCGTTGCAGTTCATGCGGGGTCACCGGACGGCATCACCGATGCGCCGGCTGGGAACGGCAACGATAGGCCGGGTTCGGAGATGTCGTCAAACGCGAAACCGAGTGTGGTCGCCCCACGAGTGGCCCAGGTCTTCAAAAATGCGAGGCCGCGGCACTTGGGTTTCGCCCTGGCATCGGCGGGGGTAAATGGCCGATCGGCGGTGGTGTGCAGCCGGTTCCGCGCGGCAACCTTCGTGGTAGGGTTTGTCGCGTCGGCAATGCCCCGGTCCAGGCGCTGGGTATTTCCCTTGTTCACCAGGCTGCTCGGTTGGTCGTCCCTTCGTCGTCGAGGCGCACGACTTACGTTCGACGGCGATCTCCCGCTGGTAGGCAGAGGCGCGCGACATCAACAACGTGCGCCACTACGGGTTACGCAAGGATCCGTTGCGTCCGCGCGAGAACGCGGGCTGGCACATCCCCGGCATTTGCGCGCGACATGCGGAATCGTCGCGCGATGTGCTGCCCGGTGAAATCGTCGCGCGCTGGGGTGTCACGAATAGGCCGCAACCCACGTGCATGGCCACCTTGCGGGTTTGAAAGCGGAAGTAGAATCCGGGCGGCGGCCCTTGCCTGATCCGGCGACAGCGAGGTCACGACCTGACTGACGCGCCCTTTGACCAGACCGGACCAGGAAACCAGGAGGATCGACCCGCCCTCGTCATTCTCGACGACGTCCATCTCGCCTGAGGGGTCCGTCGTCACCACCCGGACGGTGGGTCCAGTTCGAAAGCAGGGCCGGACCAAGCGGCATCTATAGCTGTCCCGTGGGCCACCGAAGTTTGCACCACAGATGACCGGTCCCCGCCCCGGTGTGCCCCACCAACTCAACGGAAAGCCAAATATTTCCATTGGTTTACGGTGGATAGCGGTAAGAGGGGCAAAACCGTGGGCGGCCGCGCATTATTTTCTTGCCGCGATTCGGCGCGACCGAGTCTATACGTCATGTGCCATCGCCACCGCCCGTTTCCGCGCTAAGCCGTCCAGAGCTTGAAGCTCTGCTGGTGAAACTGTTCGG
>CAMATI010000329.1 GCA_945861095.1 Asaia bogorensis
GGCGGCCGACCCGTCGCGGGCCAGTTCGATCAGGTCCTGTCGTGATTCGCTGTCGAGGAAGCCGCGCCGGATCATGGATGGGAGCAGAATCGCCTTCGATCCGGTTGGCAAGCGATTCCTTCGGGTTTCGGGGGAGTCGGGGTATAATAATGCACTCCGGCTAGGATAGGCATGAGGTAGAAATCCGTCGTAGGCGAGAGGGGCCTAAGACATACCGATTGCCATGACCGGGGCGCAGGTCAGGACCGCGGGCATCACATCGGAAGAGTCGTTGTCGTGTTTGGCGGGACAGGTAGGGGCCTGATATTCCGCCGACGACGTCGCGGATGGTGACTATCAGTCTGCTTGCATGGCCCGTCGTGGCCGGGATTCCCGTTCCGTCGAGGATGATAGGATTATGCCACGAAGGGACCGCGATGCGAAGCTATGAACGACCGGGGAAGATGAGCGGACTCGTGATGTATACCCTCTGCTTAACCGTGCACCTAGCCCATCTTATTCAGTGCGCCCCAACGGCGCGATACACCAGTGGAGGAAGGATCCACCCAGGGAGTTGTCGGTAGACCTTGGTAGCTGACGAGCGGCTTGGTCGGGTAACCGGTCGGGCCGAAGCCTCGTGACAAAGGCCGCCTTTGGGCGGTTGAGCAATCCGGCAGGCCGTAACGTGAGTAAAGCCTGAGCAGGCCTCGAAAGTGAAGTCGTGGACGCCGACCCGCCTGAATAACGGGGAAGGCCCAAGTGGGACGGGGTAGCAACCGACAGACGCACCCGTTCTGGTCCATCGGGGTAGTGGGCACGGCATGTCGGAAGGGTGAATCGGGTAATTGGGGGAGACCCGTCGCGGGCGAGGGTAGCGGCCTCGACGTCGTCGCAGGACGGCGGCTCCGGCGGGTGTCGGACAGGGTCGTAGTACTGTCGAGGCTGGGTAATGCCAGCGGAGGGAAGGACCCTGACTTCTGGTACGCTTTCGAAGGAGCCGGGGATCGGTGATTGGTGATGAGCCTGACAACACCCGATAAGATCAGGACGCTTCAGAGGAAGCTCTATCTCAAGGCGAAGGCGGAGCCGAACTTCCGGTTCTACCTGCTCTACGACAAGGTCTGCCGCGCGGACACACTGCGCCATGCGTATGACCTGGTGCGCTCCAACAAGGGCGCACCAGGCGTTGATGGCGTGGATTTCGCGGCGATCGAGGCGGCGGGGCTGGAGAATTGGCTGGTCGGTATCGAGACGGAACTGCGAGCCAAGACGTATCAGCCCCAACCGGTGCGACGGGTGATGATCCCGAAGCCCGGTGGCGGCGAGCGACCGCTCGGCATCCCGACAATCCGGGACCGCGTGGTGCAGACCGCCGCGAAACTGGTGCTGGAGCCGATCTTCGAGGCGGACCTCGAACCCACTGCCTATGGCTACCGACCGGGCCGCAGCGGCATCGATGCGGTCAAGGAAGTGCACCGATTGCTGTGCCAGGGGTTCACCGATGTGGTGGATGCCGACCTGTCGAAGTATTTCGATACGATCCCGCACAATGAACTGCTCTGTTCAGTCGCGGCGCGGATCGTCGACCGCCATGTTCTGCGCCTGATCAAGGCGTGGCTCAAGGCACCGGTCGAGGAAACGGACTCAGATGGACGGCGGCGCATGAGCGGCGGCAAGCAAAGCACCTGCGGTACGCCGCAGGGTGGGGTGATCAGCCCACTGCTCGCCAACCGCTACATGAACCGTTTCCTCCGGCACTGGCGAAACCAGGGCCGCGGTGAGGCCTACAGAGCGCATGTCGTGAACTATGCCGACGACTTCGTCATACTCAGCCGCGGACATGCGGAGGAGGCCCTGGCATGGACGCGGCAGGTCATGACCAGGCTCGGGCTCACCGTAAACGAAACGAAGACTGCCTTGCGTAACGCGAGGCAGGAACACTTCGACTTCCTGGGCTACAGCTTCGGGCCGCACTACTACCGGAAGGATGGTCACTGGTATCTGGGGGCCTGTCCGTCGCCGAAGAGCGTGCAACGCCTCAAGACGCGTGTGGCGGAGATCATGGTCCCCTCCAACGTCGCTCCTTGGGATGAGGTGCGCACCCGGTTGAACAATCTCCTGCGTGGCTGGGCGACTTACTTCAGCTACGGCACGCGGCTGATGGCCTACCGGGCGGCGGACCACCATGTCTACGAGGCGGTTCGCGGGTTCCTGACGCGGCGCCACAAGGTGCCCTCGCGAGGCACACGGCGATTCTCGGACTCTGTAGTCTTTGGAAAGCTGGGCGTGCTCCGGCTACGCCGGATGCACATTGGCGCGCCGCCGACAGGTGCGAGATGAAGCCAGTCGGAAAGCCGGATGCGGGAAATCCGCACGTCCGGTTTGATGAGCGGGGACGGGAAACGGGGCGCAGCCACCGCGCCCGTCCTCGACTCTACCCGGCCAACCGCGGCAGCAATATATAACGAATTCAAAATATAAATTCCCACGACTCATGCCACCCGGCTTGACCGCTTTCCCGATCATATCTGAGAGGCTACAGCGCGAAGGCCTGCCTGGGGCACGCCGCTCCGTGTCGCGCGACAATGACGTAGGTTGCGATGTCGGCGCCCTACAGCCCTCCCTGGAGAAAATCCATCTCCAGCCTGCGGCGCCCTCTCCATTGAGTGAATGTGGTATGCGTCCCCGGGTGAGGCCAACCGGCCCCACCTGCTCCAAAAAATCAGGCCGCCGCTTCCATCTCCTTCGGGTTGATCAGCAGACCCTGAGATCCAGCCGACACACGCACCGTGTCGCCATCGGCGATGGAGCCTTCCAGAATCATCCCCGCCAGCGAATTTTGCAGGCTGCGCTGGATCACCCGCTTGAGCGGCCGAGCACCATAGGCGGGGTCGTATCCCTCGTCGGCAAGCCATTCCAGAGCGGCACGATCCAACTGGATGGCGATCTTCCGGTCGGCCAGCAATTTGCGCAGATGGTTCAACTGGATGTCCACGATGCTGGTCATGTCGGCGCGTTGCAGGCGACGGAAGAGGATGATCTCGTCCAGACGGTTCAGGAACTCGGGCCGGAAATGCTGGCGCACCACCCGCATCACCTGGCTTTGCACCATCGCCGTCGACTCGCCCTCTGGCTGGGCCGCCAGCACGTCGCTGCCCAGGTTCGAGGTCAGCACGATGATGGTGTTCTTGAAATCCATCGTCCGCCCCTGACCATCGGTCAGCCGTCCGTCGTCCAGCACCTGCAGCAGGACGTTGAACACATCTTCGTGCGCTTTCTCGACCTCATCGAACAGGATCACCTGATACGGGCGACGCCGCACCGCCTCGGTCAGCATACCGCCTTCGTCGTAACCGACATAGCCGGGAGGCGCGCCGATCAGGCGGGAGACCGAGTGCTTCTCCATGAATTCGCTCATGTCGATGCGCACCATGGCCCGTTCGTCGTTGAACAGGAATTCCGCCAGGGCCTTGCAGGTCTCGGTCTTGCCGACGCCGGTCGGGCCGAGGAACAGAAAGCTGCCGATCGGCCGGTTCGGGTCCTGCAATCCGGCGCGCGCGCGACGGACCGCGTTGGCCACGGCGATCAGAGGCTCCTCCTGGCCGATGACCCGCTTGCGCAGATCGTCTTCCATGCGCAGCAGCTTGGCTCGCTCGCCCTCCAGCATCTTGTCCACCGGGACGCCGGTCCAACGAGACACGACGGCGGCGATGCCCTGTTCGTCCACGGCCTCGTTCACCAGCCTGCCGTCGCCGGCGTCCTTCAACTGGAATTCCAACGCCGGGATCAGGCCATAGAGCAACTCCGACGCCCGGGTCAGGTCGCCGTTGCGCTGTGCCACCTCGGCCTCGCTGCGAGCGACGTCCAGCCGCTCCTTCAGCTTCTGACTTTCCGACAACTGCGCCTTTTCCGACGCCCATGCCGTCGTCATAGCGTTGGCTTTTTCCTCGGCCTCCGCCAGTTCCTTGTCCAGCTTGACCAGCCGGTCCTTCGACGCCTGGTCGCTTTCCTTGGCCAGCGCAACCTTCTCGATCTTCAACTGGATGACCCGGCGGTCGAGTTCGTCCAAGGCCTCCGGTTTGCTGTCCACCTGCATCCGCAGACGACTTGCGGCCTCATCCATCAGGTCGATCGCCTTGTCCGGCAGGAACCGGTCGGTGATGTAACGGTTCGACAGAGTCGCCGCCGCTACCAGGGCGCCATCGGTGATCCGCACGCCGTGGTGCAGTTCGTATTTTTCCTTGATCCCACGCAGAATACTGATCGTATCCTCGACGCTCGGCTCGCCCACGAACACCGGCTGGAACCGGCGCGCCAGGGCGGCGTCCTTCTCCACATGCTTGCGATATTCGTCCAAGGTGGTGGCGCCGATGCAGTGCAACGTGCCGCGCGCCAGCTCCGGCTTGATCAGGTTGGACGCATCCATCGCGCCATCCGCCTTGCCGGCGCCGATCAGGGTGTGCATCTCATCGATGAACAGCACGACGTTGCCCTGGGCGGACTCGATCTCGTTCAGCACGGCCTTCAGCCGTTCCTCGAACTCGCCGCGGTATTTCGCGCCGGCGACCATCGCGCCCAGGTCGAGCGACAGCAGCCGCTTGCCCTTCAACGCTTCCGGCACGTCCCCATTGACGATGCGCAAGGCCAGGCCCTCGACGATGGCGGTCTTGCCGACGCCAGGCTCCCCGATCAGCACCGGATTGTTCTTGGTGCGGCGCGCCAGCACCTGGATCGCGCGCCGGATTTCCTCGTCGCGGCCGATGACCGGGTCGAGCTTGCCGTCGCGCGCCAGCTGCGTCACGTCGCGGGCGTATTTGTTGAGCGCCTCGAAATTCGCCTCCGCCGCGGGGCTGTCCACCTTGCGACCCTTACGGATGTCGGCGACCGCCTTGTCCAGCGCCTGGGCGGTCGCATTGGCCGAACGCAACGCCTTGCCGGCGGGAGTCTCCGAGGCGGCGATGGCGACCAGCAGCCGATCCTGGGCGACATATTCGTCCCCCGCCTTGGTGGCGGTCTGCTGCGCGGCGTCCAGGATCCGCACCAGTTCCGGCGTGATCTGCGGCTGTCCGGCACCGGAGCCCTGCACCTTCGGCTGGCGCGCGAGTTCGGCTTCCACCGCGACCTGCACGGATTTGGGCTCACCGCCCGCGGCCTTGATCAGGCCGGACGCGGCACCTTCCTCATCGTCCAGCAGTGCTTTCAGCACATGTTCGGGGGAGATGCGCTGATGAAATTCCCGAATCGCGATCGTGCCCGCCGCTTGCAAGAATCCACGGGTCCGCTCGGTGAATTTTTCAATGTCCATGACTATGTCCCTATGCTCAGGCGACCGGCCCATTCCCGCCCCTGACTAGGCAACGGGGACTGGCCTATGACTGAAACGTGGGTTGCGGCTGGACGCGGCTCAAGGGGGACAGCCAGATGCGAATCGAATATCTGTACCGTTTTCCGGTCAAAGGTCTGATGGCGGAGGCGATGGAGAGCACCGAGATCGAAGCCGGTGGCGCGATCCCGTGGGATCGGGCGTTTGCCCTGGCGCAAGGGGACTCCGGCTTCGATCCGGCGGCGCCGAGCTGGCTGCGGAAGACGAATTTCCTGTGCCAGATGAAGAACGCGAAGGCGGCGTCGCTTACGTCCTTGTTCGACCCGAAGACGGGGACCCTGATGATCCGGGCTCCCGACGGGTCCACCGTCAACGAGAATGCCCTGACCGAAGCCGGACGCGCCCAGATCGCCGCGTTCCTGACCGCATATATGGGGGAGGAAGCCTGCGGCACCCCCGTATTCCACCACGTGCCCGGCCATATGTTCAGCGACCAGCCGAGGAAGCTGGTCAGCCTGATCAACATCGCCAGCCAGCGCGACCTGGAGGAAAAGGTCGGTGCGCGCCGGCACCGACGCCGCTTCCGGGCCAATATCTGGTTCAGCGGTGCGCCCGCCTGGCGGGAGCGGACCTGGATCGGTGAGGACATCCAGGTGGGCGGCGCGGTCATGCGGGTGTGCAAGGGCATCACCCGCTGCGCCGCGACCGAGGTCAATCCGGAGACCGCGCAACGCGACGCCAACCCGGTCGAGGAACTGCGCACCCATTTCGGCCATATCGAGCTCGGCGTGCTGGCCGAGGTCATCAAGGGGGGCCGCTTCGCCGTTGGCGATGCCATTGAGGTCCTGGGCTGACTCTCCCCAACTGCTGACGGAGGTGATTCGGCGAACGGCGTCCGCCGCCGCGTGACGTCGAGGCATTGGCCGGGCGTTCACCCAACCCGGTGCTCATCCGGACCGGCGGTTACCCAGACCGCCGTATCCGGATCAGTGCTTACGCATACGGGCGGTTACCCGGATCGGCGCACGTTCCAGAACACCGCGAACCCAGGGAACAATCCAGTCAGGTCAGAGCGATGCGCGGTTGGGTGCATCCACTGCCCAGTTTGCACCATGGGCACTTCGACAAACCAACGCCGCTGCATCTCTTCGGCGATCTTCTTCTGCGCCGCCAGATCCGGGGCGTCGATCCAGTCACGGCGCAGGCCCTCCAGTCTTTCCGATGTCGGCCACCCGAACCACGCCTTTTCGCCATTCGTGCGGAACGCGTGCCCGGCGGGATTGATCAGATCGATCCCGCCGGTATTTGCCGGCGCGATATTCCACCCGCCCTTGTCGATTGGCCCCTTATTATCCCGTCGCTGGATCATGGAACCCCAGTCCAATGCCTGGAATTCCGCGTTGAACCCGGCATCTCGCAGCATCCCCAACGTCACCTCGGCCATGGCTCGTCGGAACGGCACGTCGATTGCGCCGATCAGCACGATTTTCTCGCCGCTATAGCCCGAGTCCCTCACCATCTGGCGAATCTTCGCCGGTTCCCGTGGGGCGTTGTAGACGTGCATGTCCACGTTGCTGGCCAAAGCGGTGCCCCCTCCGTGCCAACAAGACTGAGACATCTACCCCCCGGGAGTTTAGACCCTGAGGTGCTGAAGGATCGTCTCTCTCATGCCCATGCTCGACACAGAAACCTATGCCGGGGCGGGTGCCGCCTCGAACGAAGGCCGTAGGCCGCCGGTCG
>CAMATI010000330.1 GCA_945861095.1 Asaia bogorensis
GGGAAGGTGAGCGTGGCGGCGCGTGGCGTCAAGGGGTTATAGAATAATTATGGCACTACATTGAAGATTCCAGGGGCGGTCGACTGTATATCAGGGGTTTTCCGTAGTCGTTACGGTATATGGTGGAAAAAACGCTAAAGATGGGTTAATCGACGCGGAACACTGGACCTGACGGGATCGGAGGTCTATCCCGCGCCGCACAAACCCCGTGTGGATGCCCCAATGTCCGACTCCATCCCGATCCGGCGCGCCTTGATCTCGGTATCCGACAAGTCCGGCCTGGTTCCCCTGGCGCGGGCATTGGCCGAGCGGGGTATTGAAATTCTGTCGACGGGGGGGTCCGCGCGCGCATTGCGGGAGGCCGGCGTGGCGGTGAAGGAGGTGTCCGACCACACCGGGTTTCCGGAAATCCTGGACGGGCGGGTCAAGACCCTGGTGCCGCAAATCCATGGCGGCATTCTCGGCCGGCGCGATCTGGCGGATCATCGCGCCCAGATGGAAGCCCATGCCATCGCGCCGATCGACCTGGTCGTGGTGAACCTCTATCCGTTCGAGGCCACGGTCGCCAAAGGCGCCGCACCCGACGATTGCGTCGAGAACATCGATATCGGCGGTCCGGCGCTGATCCGCGCCGCCGCCAAGAACCACGATTTCGTCGCCGTACTGACCGATCCGGCCCAGTATGACTCGTTTCTGGAAGCGTTTTCGGCCGCCAGCGGCACATCCCTCGATCTGCGACGGCGCCTGGCCGGTGAGGCCTACGCGCGCACCGCCGCCTATGACGCCGCCATCGCCGCCTGGTTTGCCGAAGCGCGGGGCGATACCCTGCCCGAGCGCCTGACCATCGCCGGCACCCGCCGCCAGATCCTGCGCTACGGCGAAAACCCTCACCAATCCGCCGGCTTCTATGCCAACGGCACGCGCCCTGGTGTCGCCACCGCAAGGCAGGTCCAGGGCAAGGAACTGTCCTACAACAACCTGAACGACACCGACGCCGCCTTCGAATGCGTGGCCGAGTTCGACGACCCGACCGTGGTCATCGTCAAGCACGCCAATCCCTGCGGCGTTGCCTCGGCCGCCAGTCTGGCGGATGCCTGGGACGCGGCGCTCCGCTGCGATCCGCAATCGGCGTTCGGGGGCATCGTGGCGGTCAACCGCGTGCTGGATGCGGCCGCGGCGGAACGGATTGCCGCGATCTTCACCGAGGTGATCGTCGCACCCGATGCCGACCCGGCGGCGATGGAGGTGCTGTCCCGCAAGAAGAACCTCCGTCTGCTGCTGACCGGCGGTCTGCCGGACCCGGCAGCCCCAGGCCTGACGGTCCGGAGCCTGGCCGGTGGGTTCCTGGCGCAGACCCGTGATGCCGGCCGGATCGGGGCGGCGGATCTGCGGGTGGTGACGCGGCGCTCACCCACCGCGGCGGAACTGGCGGATCTGATCTTCGCCTTCCGGGTCTGCAAGCATGTAAAATCGAACGCCATCGTCTACGCCCGCGCCGGCGCCACGGTCGGCGTCGGCGCCGGGCAAATGAGCCGCGTGGATTCCGCGCGCATCGCCGCCTGGAAAAGCGAGGAGGCCGCCCGCGCCGCGGGTCTGACGGGCCGCCTTACCGAGGGCAGCGTCGTGGCCTCCGACGCGTTTTTTCCGTTTGCCGATGGGTTGCAGGCGGCCGTCGCGGCCGGCGCGACCGCGGTGATCCAGCCGGGCGGGTCTATGCGGGATGCCGAGGTGATCGCCGCGGCGGATGCGGCCGGCGTCGCGATGGTGTTCACCGGAATGCGGCATTTCCGGCACTGATAGACGTGGTCGGCGGCGGATTCCGAGAACAGAGCCTCGGCCACTCGGCCTGCCGCCCCGCCGTCGTCGAGCAGCCCCAGCGCCTTCATCGGCGAATGAGCCGGGCTCGGCGCATGATCACGCTGAGCGGAACGTAACAGCCTGTTAATCATGCGATCAAAAAAGAGGGTTAAACGGGTTTGCCGTTTCCCGTCAGGCATAGGCCGCGCCTGGGTCCGGCCCCCTACCTTCTACGGTCGGTAGATATCCCGCGGCGGCGGGCCACCGCGCAGCGAGGCATTGCCCCGCCAAACCTGGAAGCGCCAGATCAACCACGCCACCACCGCGGCGCCAATCGCGACCGGCAGGATGATCAGCGCCAGCCATAGCGCGAACGCGGCGACGGTGAAGGCCCCGGCCAGCACGGCGATCACGATCGCCCACAACATGACGCGAGCCATGAAGGGCGGCTTGCGGGGCGTGCGATACTCCCCTTCGATCGTCATATCCAGTTCAGGCGGTCGGTTCTTCATGGGAGGAATTTGGCGGTTCCCCCCCCGTTGTTCAAGGTTTGCGTGGCGAGTGGCGGCGCGGGCTGACACCTTTTGGAGTGTTACAGGTCGCTTGCATGCGGGATGCGGGTCGGGGCGGTCAACCGACGGATTCCGGCGTCAGTGTCTTCCCGTATGCGCCGGCTGCCCGTATGCGCCGGCTGAGCGTGCCGTCACGCTCAGCACCTCGACGCCGATCAGGTTGCCGGCCCCGTCGAGGTCGATCATGACGCCTGGAGCCACCTCCCGCGTTTCAGCCACCGGTGTCCCATCCGCCACGAAGCGCGCGTAGAACGCGTCCGCCGCCGGATCGTAGGTCGTGTTCATGGCCGGCGCGCTCCTCTGTCGAAATACGCTTTGACGACCAGTATATCGGCACCTTCGGTCCGATGTACGACTTTGAGTATCCGGTCGCCGAATTCGCTGATCGTCTTGAACGAATGCGTCAGGTCCGGGTCGCGGTCCCGGGCAACCCAGTCGGGCGATCGAATGACCGCCTCCACCCAGGACAGGCGTACCCGCCGCTCCTCCATCCGCTGTCTTGTGTGATCGGTCAGACGCAACACGGTTTGGTAGCCCTTTTCGCCCGGGATACGGCGCTATCAAGTCCTCCGGCAGGACGGTCGGCATCGGAATCAAGCCTGCGCGGGATTCCGGCAGACCGCCCGCGCCATATCATGGCTGGCCTAACAAGGCGCCAAGGCGACGCGCAACGCTACCGGCTCCAACAGGCGGAAGGTCGGCGAGCATCATCAGGTGCCCAGCCGCGCGATTGCCGGATGACGTCCAGGATGTCGCAGAGTTCGGCCAGTGTTGCCCTGGGGGAGGCGGGTGACCTGCGGCGCCCGGTCCTATAAGCTCCGTGCCGATAGTGGGAGGATTCCTGTCATGAAAGTCGGCCTGTTCATCAACACCCAGTTCCCGGAGGGGTACAACGTCCCGGAACGCATCCCGGAGATGGTGACCCAGGTCCGCGCCGCGCGCGATGCCGGGTTCAGTTCGCTGTGGTTTCCGCACCACTGGCTGACGCATCCGATGCAGATGCTGCAGATCACGCCGATGATGGCCTACATCGCCGCCCATGCGCAGGGCATGACGATCGGGCCGAACATCCTGATTCTGCCGCCGCTCAATCCCGTGCATGTCGCCGAAGAAGCCGCCACCTTGGACGTGCTGACGGGGGGCAACTACATCCTGGGTGTCGGCCTTGGCTACCGCCCGCAGGAATTCACCGCCTTCGGCCAGCCGCTGAGCGAACGGGCGCCTCGGTTCAACGAAAGCCTGACCCTGATGAAGCGGTTGTGGACCGAGGACCGGGTCGAGCACAAAGGTCGCTTTTACACCGTAACGGATGCCGGACTCAGCCTGAAGCCGGTGCGGCCGGGCGGGCCTCCGTTGTATATCGCCGGGCAGGCGGATGTGTCGGTGCGCCGAGCGGCGCGGATTGGGGATGCTTGGCTGATCGTGAACAGCGGTGGGTTGGGGAAGATCACGCCGTTGATGAAGACCTACCGGGCGGCTTTGGCGGAATTCGGCCGCACGCCGATCGACTTCCCGATCACGATCGAATGCTACGTGGGCGAGAACAACGCAACCGCGCATGAGGAATGCCGGGAGCCGCTGGAATACAAATACAACGCCTATGCGTCATGGGGTCTGCAGGACCGGGTGACTCAGACGACGTTCCCGGAATTCGCCCGCGATCGCTTCATCATCGGCGACAAGGTGAAGGTGAAGGAGGAAATCGCCCGATATCACGAATTGCTGGGGGTCGATCACTTCATCATGCGCTGCCAGTGGCCGGGCCTGCCGGTGGAGAAGACCTTGGGCAGCATCAAGCGGCTGGGCGAGATTTTCGCGTAGGATTGGGTTCGTGGCAGGCGTATGGGTTCGCCCGCCCGGACCCCGGGCTCGGTCAGGAAGCACCGAAATTTCAACCCATCGTTGAATTTTGTACCAAATCCGCGCGATAGGCCTGGAAACGCGACCGGGCCATGGGGCGGTTCGACCTGACCCGGATTGCGGCGAGGCCACTCAGCCGCAATCATGGGGTCGAACCGCGTACAAAAAAAATGCGAAACCGACAGGGAGACAAGAATCATGCGAACAAGATCGGCAATCGGCGCCGCACTCGCGCTGGGATTGGCACTGCTATGGAACCCAAGCCACGCTCAGACCCAGGGGCAGACCCAGGGGCAGGCCCAAGGGCAATCCCAGGGGCAGGCCCAGGGGCAATCCCAGACCGACTGGCCCAGCCGGCCGGTGCGCGCCGTTATCCCCTATCCCCCAGGCTCCGGCACCGACTTCATCATGCGCGCCCTCGCCGAACGGCTCTCCCGTCAGCTCGGCCAGCAATTCGTCATCGAGCATCGTAGCGGTGCTTCCGGTGCCCTGGGCACCGAGGCCGTGGCGAGGGCCACCCCGGATGGCTACACCATTCTGATGACCCCGCAGGCGCCGGTCATCGTCATCCCCAGCCTGCGCAAGACCGCCTATGACCCGCTGAAGGACTTCGTCGGCGTGTCACGGATGGGCGAGGTGATCGCCGGTTATGCCGTCCACCCGTCGCTCGGCGTCAAGAACATGGCCGAATTCGTCGCCCTGGCGAAAAAGAAGCCCGGTCAGATCACGTTCGTGTCCGCGGGTGTCGGGTCCGTGAACCATCTGCGTGGGGAGACGTTGAAGCTGATGGCCGGCATCGACCTGCTGCACGTGCCCTATCGCGGCAATGGAGAGGCGGTGCCCGACCTGCTCGCGGGCCAGGTGCACAGCATTTTCGATTCGCTGGTGTTCCCGCATGTGAAGGCCGGCAAGCTGACCCTGCTGGCGATCCTGTCAGACGAGCGGTTTTCCGAATTCCCCGAGGTCGGCACGATAAAGGAGCAGGGTTTCCCGGAATTCGACATCCCGATCTGGTTCGGCACTTTTGCCCCCGCGGGCGTGCCGATGCCGATCATCGAGAAGCTGCACGCCGCGCTGTCGACGATCCATGCGGATGAGGAGTTCAAAGCCAAGCAGTTCGCCGCTGGCATCCACATCTACGCGAAGGCCGATACCTTGCCCGAACTGAAGGTCCGACTGGCCAAGCAGACGGCCTACTTCGCCGATTTGATCAAGCGCGCCAATATCACGCTGGACTGAGGGCACGCGGCGGGAAGGTCGCCTCCCCGGTCAGTGCCTCCCCGTCATGTCGGCGCGGGCCGGGATCCATGGCTTTCCCAGGCTGCACCCAAGGAAGACGTGGATGGCGGCCCGGAACGATCACATGCCTCGATCAAAAAAAGCGCCGTCCCGGGTGGGACGGCGCTTCTTTGGTAGGAACCGGTTGCCGCGGCACACCCAAAGGGCCGCCGCGGCATCCCGGCGATATCGTCAGCGCGAGTAGAACTCGACCACCAGGTTCGGTTCCATCTGCACCGGATACGGCACGTCCGACAGCTTCGGCGCGCGCGTAAAGCGGCCCTTCATCGCGCGGTGATCGACCTCCAGGTATTCCGGCACGTCACGCTCGGAGCTCTGGGTCGCGTCCAGCAGCATGGCGAGCTGCTTCGACTTCTCCTTGACCTCGATCGTGTCGTTGTCCTTCACGCTGTAGGACGGGATGTTCAGCCGCTTGCCGTTGACCAGCAGGTGGCCGTGGTTCACGAACTGACGCGCGGCGAACGGCGTCACGGCGAATTTCAGGCGGTAGCAGACCGCGTCCAGCCGCCGCTCCAGCAGCTCGATCAGGTTCTCGGAGGTGTCGCCCTTCCGGCGGACGGCTTCCTCATAGTACTTGCGGAACTGCTTTTCGCCGATATTGCCGTAGTAGCCTTTCAGCTTCTGCTTCGCCATCAACTGGGTGCCGAAATCGGTCGGCTTCTTGCGACGCTGGCCATGCTGGCCGGGACCGTAATCGCGCTTGTTGACAGGCGATTTCGGCCGGCCCCACAGGTTCGCACCCAGGCGGCGGTTGATCTTGTACTTACTCTCGGCGCGCTTGGTCATAGGCGCGTTGCCCTTTTCTTCTCTCTTGTTGCACCGGTAGGCCCCAGGCCTGAACCAACAGGCAAGCGGCGGGATCGGCCCCCGAAGGACCGTCCACGTTCCCGGCAGTGAGGGCGGGCGTATAGGGGGCCGGGAGGCGCCTTGTCAAACTTTGCAGGATGGACCGATCCAGCCGACAGAGCGGCCTGGACCTCCCCCGGGTCCCGATGGCACACTATATGACACCGGCCAGCAAGCCCCGAGGGAACGATGCCGACATACGATTATGAATGCGAAACCTGCGGCCCGTTCAGCGATTCACATCCGATGGCGGTATTCGACAAGCCGCAGCCCTGCCCGGATTGCGGCGATCTCGCTCCGCGGCTGCTGACCTTGCCGGCGATCGGGGGCGGCGCGCAGATGGATGCCGGGGCCGGGGCGCAGACGATGCGCAGCCATGCGGGTGGGTGCGCGTGCTGCGC
Source organism: Asaia bogorensis (assembly GCA_945861095.1). GTDB lineage: Bacteria > Pseudomonadota > Alphaproteobacteria > Acetobacterales > Acetobacteraceae > Rhodopila. Next base: position 6,776 of record CAMATI010000330.1, read on the forward strand.
GGGGCCGCGGTCGTTTTCGGCGGAGGCGGTTTGAGGTAGGGCGGGGCTCCGCCCCGGACCCCGCCAGGGGCTTTGCCCCTGGACCCCACCAAAGGCGACGGCCTTTGGAATGCGATTCATTGGAGTTTTGGGATGGGTCCTACTCAGACCTGTCACGGTCTGAGTAGGACCC
>CAMATI010000331.1 GCA_945861095.1 Asaia bogorensis
TTGATCGTCACGCCGTGGGCGATCAGCGCGTTGCAGGTGTCGTAGATATTGTCCACCGCATAGGCGAGATGCCCGAAATTGCGACCGCCGGTGTAACCCTTCTCATCCCAGTTGTGGGTCAGTTCCACGGCCGCCGCTTCATCGCCGGGGGCGGCGAGGAATACGTTGGTGTAGCGGCCCTTCTCGTCCGGGCGGCGGCGGATCTCGCGCAGGCCGAGCACCGAGAAGAAGGCGATGGTGTCCTCGAGCGAACTGACGCGGATCATGGTGTGCAAATATTTGGTCATGGCGTGGCCTCGGGTCAGGGGTGGCATGGTCGTGGCGGCGTCGGCAGCCTTGGTGACAAGGATGGGGAGGATCGCCGCCAACGTGATCGAAATCGGCGGCCAGCATAACGCGAAACGCCTGCTTTGGAAGATTGGCGAGGTGCGGTGGAACGGCCGGCCTGTCGCGCGCCGGAATGTCCGTTTCCAGGATCGGTTGACCGGATGGCGCCTATGGCCCGCCCAAGCCCCGCCACGCCCAAGACCGGACCCAACGCTCGGCGTCGCCCGCGGGCGTGGCGGGACGGTACCGATCGGGGCCATACGCGGTCGGGTGCGAACGAGAGATTGGACGATCACGCGGAGACGGTTACGTTAGGCATCCATGATCGATCTTGTTCCCGCTCCCGCTGCTCTGCCGTCCGGCCAACGTGTCTATGCGATCGGTGACGTCCATGGCTGCCTGGAGCGTCTGGCCGTCCTGCACGAACAGATTGCCGAGGACCTGCTGGAGCGCCCCGTCGACAGCGCCATCCTGATCCACCTGGGCGATTATGTGGATCGCGGCCCGGAAAGCGCCCAGGTGGTGGAATGGCTGCTCGCCGGTCCGCCCGTGCCGGCCGAAAATGTCGTCAATGTGATGGGCAATCATGAGCAGATGATGCTCGCCGCCCTCGCCAGCGGCGACGAAAGCGCGGCCAGCCATTGGCTGACCAATGGGGGCGCCGATTCGCTGCTGAGTTGGGGGGTGTCACGGTCGACCCCATCGAAGGAATGGGCGACTCATATCCCGCGGGAGCATCTGATTTTCCTGCGCGATCTGGCGGTCAATCACCAGGTCGGTCCGTATCTGTTCGTCCATGCCGGCATCCGCCCGGGTGTGGCCCTGGACAAGCAGACCCGCCAGGACATGCTGTGGATCCGGGAGCCGTTCTTGTCGTCGAAGGCCGATCTCGGCGTCGTCGTGGTGCATGGCCATACGCCGCGGCACGAACCGACGGTGAAGCACAACCGCATCGGCATCGACACCGGGGCCGTCCTGGGCGGGGCGCTGACCTGCGTGGTGCTGGAGGATGACAAGCTGGGGTTCCTGCGGAGCTAGGCCGCCCCCGAATTGCGCCTGTCGCAACGAGTAGGCGGTTTTTGCTTGCGAACGCCATGTCATGCGCCACACGATCGGTCCCGTTAGGGCAAAATCCATGAACCAGATGCTGACCGGAGAGCCGCAACGTCCCGATGAGCCGGACCCCGACCTGGCATCGGCGGTCAGGCGGTTGGCGCACACCAGCGTCCTGGTGATCGGCGACCTGATGCTCGACCGCTATACCTTCGGCGAAGTTACCCGCATCAGCGTCGAGGCCCCGGTCCCGATCCTGGCGATCGAGCGGGAGGTGGCGCTGCCAGGGGGCGCCGGTAACGTCGTGCGCAACCTGACCGCTCTGGGGTCCGCGACGGCGTTCATCTCGGTGGTTGGCGACGATACCGCCGGGGCGGACCTGACCGGGCTGATCGGCGGGCAGATGAATGTGGAACCGTGGCTGCTGGTGCAGGGCGGGCGCACGACGACGTTGAAGACCCGCTTCATCGCCTCCGGCCAGCAGATGCTGCGCGCGGACCGGGAGCAGACGGACCCGATCCATCCGAAACTGGCCGAACGGCTGGTGCGGATCGCGGTGGATGCGATGGCGGCGACCAGCGTCACCGTGCTGTCGGATTACGGCAAGGGCGTGCTGGCCGGCGATACCGCGGCCCAGCTTGTCGCCGCCGCGCGCAAGACCGGGCGCAAGCTGATCGTCGATCCGCGCGGGTCTGATTTCGCCCGCTATGCCGGCGCCGATATCGTCATGCCCAACCGCCCGGAACTGGCCGCCGCCACTGGCATGCCGGTGGACTCGGAATCCGCGATCCGGGCCGCGGCCGCCGCATTGCGCACCCGTCACGGCTTCGGCGCCGTGGTCGTTACCTGCGGCAATGACGGCATGATCCTGGTCGATGCCAAGGGTTGTCGCCATTTCGCGGCCGAGGCGGCGGAGGTGTTCGATACATCCGGCGCCGGCGACACTGCGCTGGCCGCGCTGGCCGCCGGAATTGCCGCGCAACTCGATCTGCCGGTCGCGGTGCGCCTGGCCAATCTGGCCGCGGGCGTTTCGGTGGGCAAGGTCGGCACCGCGGTGGTGCGAGAGGCCGACCTGCTGGCCGCGCTGACCCCGCAGCACAGCGCCTTGCGCAAGATCGTGACCTTCGACGAAGCCGTGGAGCAGGCTCAGCGCTGGCGCCACAAGGGCTGGCGCATCGGTTTCACCAATGGGTGCTTCGATCTGCTGCATCCCGGTCACGTGCATCTGCTGGAGCAGGCGCGGGCCAACTGCGACCGGCTGGTCGTGGGATTGAACTCGGATGCCAGTGCGCGCCGTCTGAAGGGGACGCCGCACCCGATCCAGCCGGAGGCCGCGCGCGCGGCCGTGCTCGCCAGCCTGGCCAGTGTCGATCTGGTGTGCAGCTTCGAGCAGGATACGCCCGAGCCACTGATCCGGGCATTGCGGCCGGACCTGCTGGTGAAGGGAGCGAACTTCGCGCTGGAAGATGTGGTCGGCGTCGATCAACTGCGCGAATGGGGCGGCCGGGTCGTGCTGGCGGACCTGCTGCCTGGGCACTCGACGACGGCGACCCTGGCGCGCATTCGGGGGTAGGGCGTAGCTGGGCGGGCCTTCCGTCCCGAACCCCGACCAGGACGCCGGTCTCATTGATCGCTTGGGACATGGGGCCGCTCGGGACATGGGGCCGCTCGGGACATGGGGCCGTTGGGGACCCGAACCATACGCCGCCGTGATCGCGCCAGCTTGGGTCCGCGCCTATGGGGCTTTGCCTCCTGTAAGGATCCCCAAGGGGCATAGCGGCGGAACCCGCGGACTTTCCTGACTTCGCGCAATTGCTCGGCAGCCTGGGTGGTCGCCGGCTTGCCGGTTTGCTTCCGGCCCCGTACCATCCGGTGCTTAAACAACCCCCGGACCTCATCTCATGTCCCAACAAGTCGTATCCGAACTCGCCCCGCACGGCGTCCTGCGCGCGGCGATCAATATGGGCAATTTCCTGCTGGTGACCGGCCGCACCGCGTCGGGCGATCCCGACGGCTGCTCGCCCGACATGGCGCGCGCGATCGCCGAACGCCTGGGCGTGCCGGTCCAATTCGTCCCCTTCGCCAAGCCGGGCGATCTGGCGGATGCCGCCGGCACGGATGTCTGGGATATCGGCCTGGTCGGCGCCGAACCCGCGCGTGCGGCGAAGATCGACTTCACCGCCGCCTACGTGGAAATCGAGGCGACCTATATGGTTCCCGCCGGATCGCCGCTAACCACGATCGATCAGGTGGACAAGCCCGGCATCCGCATCGCGGTGGCGGCTCGCAGCGCCTATGACCTGTGGCTGGAGCGCAACATCAAGAACGCGACCCTGGTGCGCGCCAATGGCGGGCCGGAGACGTTGGCGATGTTCGTGAACGACAAGCTGGATGCGATGGCCGGGTTGCGCCCGGGCCTGATCACCGATGTGAAGACGGTGCCAGGGGCGAAACTGCTCGACGGGCAGTTCACCGCGGTGCAGCAGGCGATCGGCACGCTCCGGACCAATACGGCCGGATCAGCCTTCATCAAGGCCTTCGTCGAGGAAGCCAAGGCGTCCGGCCTGGTCGCGAAGCTGATCGAAAAGCACGGCGTGGTCGGCCGTCTGTCGGTCGCGCCGCCGGCGTAGTCCGCAACCGAACGTCCGGAGGCTTCGTGCCACCGGACGTCCGGGACCACGCAGGCGCTTTTTTCGCCGTCGAACATCCGGCGCCGGGACCAGATCCGTGGGCTGGGGCGGACATGGTGAATGCCTCCGTCAGCAGGAAAGTGCATCGGTCTTGCTTGTTTCCCACCATCCGATGGGCCTTGCCACGCTTGGCCTGTTCGCCGGTTTGGCAATGGCCGAGCCCGCGCTGGCGGGCTGCGATCGCCCGGTTGCTGTCCGGTTCGCGCCCGGTGCTTTCTCGTCCGAGTTGACCGGCGGCATTCCCCGCGGCGAAGTCGCCTGTTTCACCATCGGCGCCGGCGCCGGCCAGACACTGTCCGTGACCCAGAAACCCGGCCCGGACAACAACATCGTGTTCCAGATCTACCAGCCCGGCTGGAAGATCACGCGGGACAGGGACGGAATTTACGACATGGCGGGCACCGCCTTACGCGGTGCGGCCCCGGGCGAGGACACGGCGACCTGGTCCGGGACCCTGCCGGCCAAGGGCACCTACCTTATCGTCGTCGGCACGACCCGCGGCAGCGGCGGGTATCAGTTGCGGGTCGAGATCCGCTGACACCGGACGCCTGCCCGGATGGCCGGAGTTCGCGGCGGCGGGTCCGTTGAAACCCGCCTTCCGGCAAAACGGTAGTGGCTGATGGGATGACGGCCCAATCCCACCGTCGCCTAACTTCACCCCATCACGTAATCGTTGCGGTCCAGGGTCTCGGTCATGCCGCGATAATCGACCAGCCGGAACGGGGAGTTCGTGACCACCCGCCCGTGCTTGTTCTTGTACCAGTTGCCGACGCCGCCGTGAGCCCACACCATCTTCTCATGGGTCGCATCCAGCAGGGAATTAAACGCATCGTGCGGTTCCCGCCGGCATTCCATCCAGGACGAGCGAGTCTCGATCATCTCCCGCAGGCATTGCATGATGTAGCGAACCTGGCATTCGGTGTGGAAGATCGCGCTGCCGCCATGCGCCAGGTTGGTCCCCGGACCATACAGCATGAACATATTCGGGAAATTCGGCACCGTGATCCCCAGATAGGCGCGCGGATCGTCATCGCCCCACAGGCCGCGGATCGTCTGGCCATCACGCCCGACAATGTCCATCGGCGCCAGCATCCGCTGAGCCTGGAAGCCGATGGCCAGCACCAGGATATCCGCCGGATATTCCGTCCCATCCCGAGTCACCACGCCATGTGCGGTAATCCGCTCGATCGGCGTGTTGACCAGGTCCACATTCGGGCGGGTCAGCGTCTTGTACCAATGGTTGTCGCGCAGCATCCGCTTGCCATAGGGTGGGTAGGGCGGCACCACCTTGGCCAGCAGGTCCGGGTCGTCGCCGATCTGGGTCTTGATATAGGCGATCAGATCGTCGCGGAATTTCTGGTTCGCCGCGTTCAGCGATCGCTCCGGCGTCGGCCAGGCCGGATCGGCGTGCAGGGACGCATGCAACCCATCCGCCGAGGCCCACAGCAACTGGAACCGATACCATTTCGCATAGAACGGGATGTGCTTCAGCGCCGCCATTTTCCCGGGGCTGACCGCGGCATGATAGTTCGGATTGCTGACCGCCCAATGCGCCGACCGCTGGAAGATGGTCAGATGCGCCACGTCCGGCGCGATGGTCGGGCCCACCTGCATGCCGCTCGCGCCGGTGCCGATCATCGCGACCCGCTTGCCGGTCAGGTCCTGAGTCGCATCCCAACGCGCCGTATGGAACGCGGGGCCGGCGAAATCGTCCAACCCGGGGATCGCCGGGATGGATGGCCGGTTCAACTGCCCGACCGCGGTGATCAGGGCATTCGCCTCAAGTGTTGCCTCCCGCCCATCGGGGCCGCGCGTCGTCACCGCCCAAACCGCGCGGGCCTCGTCATAGCGGGCGGCGGTAACCTCGGTGTCGAATCGGATATGCCGGCGCAAATCATAGGTGTCCGCCAGCCGCTCCATATAGGCCCAAAGCTGGTCGCGCTTGGAGAAATGTTCCGGCCAGTCATGGTTCGGCTCGAACGACAGGGAGTAAAAATGGTTGGGCGTATCGACGCCACAGCCGGGATAGCCGTTCTCGTACCAGGTGCCGCCGACGGTGCGGTTGCGCTCGTAGATCACGAACGGAATGCCGGCCTCCTGCATCTTGATCGCCATGCAAAGGCCCGACACGCCGGCGCCGATGATCACCGCGCGGAACCCCGCCAGGGTCTCGGGCACCGGTTCGGTGCGCCAGGACACGGTTTTCGGGTCCTGGTCGTCCAGCATCATCTCTTCCAGAATCAACGGGATGTATTCCGCCGGCACCGACTGGCCGACCCCGGTGCTTAACATGCGGTGCAGCAGGTCGGGCGGCGGTTCGGTCGGCAGCGGGCGGTTGCCGGCGGCATAATCCAGCAGCACCGTGCGCAGACGGTCCCGCAATTTCTGTTTCAGCGCCGGCGGGGCGTTCTCGTGGAAATTCCACGGCCCGGTGATATGCGGTCCGACCTCGTCCAGCCAGGCGGCGTCTCCTGTCAGGTGCACCAGCACCATCAGCAGCGGGGCCAGGTCGGCACCATCCAGCGCCTGGGTCAGCAGGGCCTCGTCACGGGTCAGTTCCCGGAGATCGACCGTCATCGCGGCGTGTCCTTATCATTGCATTCTTCCCCTATAGCCGAGCGCGGTGCAGTCTTTGTCAAGCCGTTCGCGTTGCAGGGTATTCCCCTTGCGTGTTTGATATGGCTAACCTCAGCCATCCCCTCATTTTTTCTCCTGTGATTCCAAGGCAGTAGGTTTGGATGCCAAGTCGCCCCGCCACCTGCAACGGGAAGCTGGCCCAACTGACCGGGTCATACCTCGAGTCACGTAACCCAGCCTGATACAAAAAGCGGTG
>CAMATI010000332.1 GCA_945861095.1 Asaia bogorensis
TACCCGGACCTATCGCCGTCCGGGTAGGCCCCAGGGACCAAAACGGCAAGAGAATCGCATTCCAAAGGCCGCGCCTTTGGTGGGGTCCAGGGGCAAAGCCCCTGGTCGGGGTCCCCAAGGGGCCATTTGGGGCGGAAGCCCCGCCCTACCGCACCCCCTAGAAATCCAGATCCGCGTAATGCGCCGGCGGGATAGTCCCCGACACCCGATCCGCCAGCAAAGGCCGGAAGCTCGGCCGAGACTTCACCCGCGCGTACCATTCCTTCGCCGGTGCCGACAGGTTCCAATCCACATCGCCGATGAAGTCCAACGACGACAAATGCGCCGCCGCCGCGAAATCCGCCAGCGACATGGTCCCACCCGCCAGCCATTTCCGGGTTTCCGCCAGCCAGCCGATGTAATCCAGGTGGTAGCGCAGCGCGACGTAGCCGGTGCGGATCGCCGCGGGGTCCGGATTGCCCCGGCCCGCGAGGCGCCGCATGAATTTCTCCCCCACCAGGTTCTGCGTCACCTCGGAGGCGAACTTGCCATCGAACCAGGCCGCCAGCCGACGCACCTCCACCCGCTCCGCCAGAGTGCGGCCCATCAGACCTGAATCGGGATAGGCCTCGTCCAGATATTCGCAGATCACGCCCGAATCGGAGATGACCAGACCGTTGTCCTCGATCAGAGTAGGAACCGTGCCGGCCGGGTTCAGCTCCAGATACTCGGGGCGCCTTTCCCAAACCTTTTCAACGCGCAATTCAAACGGCAGGCGCTTTTCCGCCAGAACCAGACGGACTTTGCGGGCGAAAGGAGACAACGGCAGGTGGTAGAGCGTGCGCATTCTACACCTTATTGCACTGCGGCGCGCGGCGCGCAAAAGCGGCCCGCGCGGGCACCGCGCGGATCCAGCACGCCGGACGCATCACCCCGCACATCGGGGATCAGCCCGCGTCAGGCAGCGGTTGCAGGTTGCGCCGCCCGCCACCGGGTTGGAAACGCCGCAGATAGTCGGGCACCACCAGTTCCACCGGCGTCGGCACGATGCCCAGTTCCGCCAATCCCGGCTTGCCCGGTGACACGACATTGTCGCGCTCCAGCAGCAGCAACTGATCGCGAGTCAACGGCTTCCAGGGCAGCAATTCCAGCACACATGCCTGCATGCGAGCCACCCCCATCGGGATATCGACCAGCCGACGGGTGCGCCCGGTCGCTTTCAGGATATAGGCCAAGATTTCGCGGAAGGTCCAAACCCTGGGGCCGCCCAATTCATAGATCGCGCCCGGTGCTTCGGCCTGCGTCAGCGCCGCCATCGTCGCATCGGCGACGTCGCCGACATAGACCGGCTGCATGCGGGTTGCGCCGGAGATGACCGGCATGAACGGCAGCATGCGGGCGATCGCCCCGAAGCGGTTGAAGAACTGGTCTTCCGGCCCGAACACGACCGATGGCCGCAGGATCGTGGCGCCCGGGAACGCCGCCATGACCGCGGCTTCCCCGGCGGCCTTGGACATCGCATAGCGGCTGGGGCTGGCCGGATCGGCGCCAATGGCGGACACATGGACCAGCTTCCCGACGCCCGCTTCGGCGGCCAGGCGCGCGATCGTGGCCGGACCGGTGGCATGCATCGCCTGGAAATCGCCGGCCCGCCGCTCCGCCAATATGCCCACCAGATTGACGACGACCGATGCGCCTTCCACCGCGCGCCGGACCGTCGCTTCCTGCCGGAGGTCACAATAGAGCGGCACGACCTGCCCGACCGCCCCCATGGGCTTCAGGAACAGCGCCGCCTCCGGATCGCGCACCGCCACGCGCACGACATAGCCGGCCCGCGCCAGGCGCTTGACCACATATCGTCCGATAAACCCAGAACCGCCGAACACCGTTGCCACGTTGCGCGTCGCCATCGCCCACCGCTCCTGCCGCCAACACGCGGCGTTAGTAGAGTCGTGGCCGGCTCGACCTTCGCCGCCCGGCCCTGGCGCCGTTTTTGTCACTGCTTGGCGCGTGGCGCCATGGGGTAATCGGGCGGGCGGGCATTTTGGTCACCGGACACGCCGAAACCTGGGGGGGCGCACGTCGCAACCGCCGGACCGATTTTCCACAACTTCGCCCGGGACATCGATTCCTGACGAAACGCCTGTTGACGGCAACCCATGCGAGGGTTACATCGCCCGCCCTACCGCTCTCGTGGTTCAAACACGGGTAGGCCTGTTGCCCAGGTGGCGGAATTGGTAGACGCGCAGGTTTCAGGTACCTGTGGCCGAAAGGTCGTGGAAGTTCGAGTCTTCTCCTGGGCACCAACAATGAGCACAACGCAATTCATGCCGAACGCGACGATCCACCTGCACCGGCATGACCTGCCGGACGGTCTGACCCTGGGGCCGGTCGTCGCGGTCGACACCGAGACCATGGGTCTCAACCCCCATCGCGATCGGCTTTGCCTGGTGCAGATGTCGTCCGGCGACGGCCATGCCCATCTGGTGCAACTGATCCCGAAGACCCTCGGCGGACGCGGCTTCGACTGCCCCAATCTGCGCGCCATGATGGCCGACCCGGCCGTCGTGAAGCTGATGCATTTCGCCCGCTTCGATGTCGCCGTGCTGCAGCACTATCTGGACATTACGGTCGCCCCGGTCCGCTGCACCAAGATCGCCGCGCGCCTGGTGCGCACCTTCACCGACCGGCACGGGTTGAAGGACCTCTGCAAGGAGCTGCTGGGCGTGGAATTGTCCAAGCAGCAGCAGACCTCTGACTGGGGTGCGGTGGAACTGTCGTCCGAACAGCTCGCCTATGCGGCATCCGACGTGCTGCACCTGCACGCGCTGTGGGCGCGGTTGGAGGCGCTGCTGATCCGGGAAGACCGGCTGGCACTGGCGGAGGCGTGTTTCGCGTTCCTGCCGACCCGCGGGCGGCTGGACCTGCTGGGCTATGAACAGCCCGATATATTCTCTCACTGAACCGTCAGGCACCGATCCGGCCGAGGCCCTGTCGCGGATGACCCGCGGACGGACACCGAAGCCGACCAAGCGTCGGAACCATTGACGGGTCGTGCTGGTTCGTCGTCACCGCCCAACATGATCGGCCAACCCGCGCGCGGCCGTCGACGCGCGGGTTGGCGGACCCTGCCTGATAAGGGCGGTGCGTCGATCCATCTTGCGGCCATTGCGTATAAGTCCAACCACCCCAACCACTGACCACCGGCAGCCGTTGTCATTGCGAGCGCAGCGAAGCAATCCATGGGTCTGGCATTATCGATCCTATTGGTTGCCCTGGATTGCTTCGCTGCGCTCGCAATGACCGCAGCCTTTGTCGCCAGGGGCCACTGGTTCGGTCGGATGGTATAGGACCCGCGCCCAATGCAACCACTGGACCGACCACCGGGGCGACCACTGGAACGACCCATTGGAACGACCCACTGGAACGACCCACTGGAACGACCACTGAAACGACCACTGAAACGACCCATTGGGGCGTGATCGCGGCTCGGCCCGGACTCCGGTGTCCAGGGCCGGATCGCTCAACCTCGTAACGGTTGACCCGGGGCCGAACACTGGCCCATAGGACGCGTCATGGCACTATTGGACCGCCTGACTTGATCGACGCCGCCACAGGACCGGAATTGGCCACCAATCAGGATCTGGACGTCGCGCGACAGGTCCCCGCTCCGGATGCGGCCGAGCGGGCTGGGTTGTGCGCGATCGGGGCGGGTCCGACGGGCGTGGTCCCTACCTCCTCCATCGTGCGGATCGCCCCCGGCGATAGGCTGGCCTTGGCCCGGCCGTTCACCGCGGCGTTCGTGGTGGATGCCGACCGCCGCCCGGCGGGTATCCTGCATATCCACGATCTGCCGCGGGCTGGCCTGGTATGACCGTGCGACCCGCCGAACTCCCATCCGAATCCGCCCGCAATCGTGGCCGCCTGTATGCAGCCGCCGAGGCCCGGCTCCGCGGCGCTCGGGTGGCGCCGAACCAGGTGCGCCGGCGGATTATGATCACCCTCGGCAAGTGGCTGCTGCCGCTCTGCGCGGTGACGCTGCTGACGATGATCGTGGTGTGGCCGGAATTGGATCGGGCGACCGAAAAGGCTCGTCTGGCCATCCGCCGCGTCGCCACCAATGTCGAAGGCGGACAATTGGTCGATGCGCGCTATAAGGGTTTGGATGAAAAAGGCCGCCCCTACACGGTCACCGCCGCCGTCGCCCGCCAGGTCAATCCGGAACGGATCGATCTAACGGCGCCGAACGCGGACATGACCCTGCAAAACGGGACCTGGCTGTCGCTGAAATCCATGCTGGGCACGTATATGCAGAAGTTGAACCAGCTCGATCTGTGGCAGGATGTGGTGCTGTATCGCGACGATGGCACGACCTTGACGACGTCCAGCGCCTCGATCGACGTCAAGGCCGGGGCGGCGGCGGGGTCGGAGCCGGTGCATGTCGAGGGACCCTGGGGCACACTGGATGCACAAGGATTTACCGTGATCGAACAAGGCGCCGCGATCCAATTCATCGGCCCCGCCCATGCGGTGCTGAACGGAGCCGAACCGTGATCGGACATCTCGCCGCCCGGTTGGCCCGCGCCCTGGTGTCCCGTTCCCTGATGTCCCGTTCCCTGGTGACCCTTCCACTGATGTCCCTTCCACTGATGTCCCTTCCCCTGGCGCTGGTGCCCGCCATGATGCTCGCCCTGGCGCCGGTCACGGCCCACGCCCAGGCCCTGGACCTATCGCGCGGCGGCCCTATCGCCATCACCGCCGAAGACGGGATCGAATGGCGGCAGGTCGAACAACAGGTCATCGCCCGCGGCAACGCCCGCGCGGTGCGAGAGAACGTGACCGTCACCGCCGACCGGCTGATCGCCTGGTACCGCAAGAAGGGCACCACGGGCGCGCCCCCCGCTGGAACCTCCGCCGGTACACCGGCGGGCGTCAAACCGCCGATCGGCGTCGACGCCGATTCGTCGGGCAACGAGGTCTATCGCTTCCAGGCCGAGGGCAATGTGTTGATCTTCACCGAAACCGATCAAGCCTATGGCGACAAGGCGACCTACGATATCGACCAGGCGGTGATGGTCATGACCGGGCGCGACCTGAAGCTGATCACCCAGAACGAGGTCCTGACCGCGCGCGACTCCCTGGAATACTGGGCGCAGAAGCGCATGGCCGTGGCGCGCGGCAATGCGGTCGTGGTGACGAACGACGCCAAGCGCCTCGCCGCCGACACTCTGGTTGCCTATACCAGCGAAGCGCCCCCACCATCCGGGGCCACATCCGGGGTGGGGCCCGCCGCCACGCCGAAACCGGCGGGCGGGCGCCCGACAGAGCCGTCCGCCGCCCAATCCGGCAAGCTGGAAAAGATGGAGGCGTTCGGCAATGTCTCGATTCGTACCCCGACCGATTTCGTCACCGGCGATCGGGGCGTCTATGTCCCGGATATCGGCATCGCTCGGCTTGGCGGGCAGGTGCGCATCACCAGGGGGGAGACCCAGTTGAACGGATCGGGCGCGGACGTGAACATGAAGACCGGCGTGGCCCGACTGACCTCGGATCGTGGCACCCGCGTGCAGGGCCTCGTCGTGCCCGGCGACCAGTCGTCCCAGGGTCTTCCGCTCGACGCCCCGCCGGCCGCCCGCCCGGGACCGAAGCGTTGAGCCGCATGCCCGAGCCGCGGCTGCCCGCGTCGCGTCTGACCGCGCCCGGCGACGTTCGGCTTGGTTCGCCCCAAGGTGCGTCCCAGGGGGCGTCCCAAGAGGCACCCCAAGGTGCGTCCCAAGGGGCACCCCAAGGTGCGCGCCCGGGTGCACCGACCGACCCGCGCCTGACGCCGCGGCCGCTGAAAGTGGTGCCCAGCGGCGGCCTGGTGGCGCGGGGTGTGGGCAAGACCTACAAGCGGCGCCCGGTGGTGCGGAATGTGTCGATCACCCTGCGCAGGGGGGAGGCGGTCGGCCTGCTGGGACCCAACGGCGCCGGCAAGACCACCACGTTCTACATGATCGTGGGGCTGGTGCGCCCGGACACCGGATCGATCATCCTGGACGGCACCGACATCACCACCTTGCCCATGTATCGGCGCGCCCGCCTGGGCATCGGCTATCTGCCGCAGGAAGCCAGCGTATTTCGCGGCCTGAATGTCGAGCAGAACATCATGGCCGTGCTGGAAGTCGTCGAACCGGACTCCGATACGCGCCATCTGATGCTGGATGAATTGCTGGCGGAATTCGGCATCGGGCATCTGCGCCGCACGCCGGCCCTGGCTCTGTCGGGTGGAGAGCGCCGGCGCGTGGAAATCGCCCGTGCCCTGGCGTCGCAGCCGTCCTACATCCTGCTGGATGAGCCGCTGGCCGGCATCGACCCCATCGCGGTAGGAGAAATCCGCGACCTGGTGCGCCATCTGAAGGATCGCGGGATCGGGGTGCTGATCACCGACCACAATGTCCGCGAGACATTGGAGATTATCGACCGCGTCTACATCATGCACGATGGCCAGGTGCTGATGGAAGGCGCTCCCGACGAGGTCGTCGCGCATGAGGATGTGCGGCGGGTCTATCTGGGAGAGCGGTTCAGCCGGTAGCGGCTCCGCCTCGGCCGGAACCGTTACAGCGGCCTTTGTCCCATCCAGTGCTTCACACACCGTGGCGTTTCGCGTGCCATGAGCGTGCTTCCGCCGCGCCCAGACTGTGCGAACAGTTGTTCCAACCTGCCTGCCCACCGGCTAATACCAAGTGGCGGAAAGACTGACTCTCCAAGCGCCGCCTCCTCGATAGGGGTAGGGAAGGCTACCAGCCTCCCCTCCCTCCGAACCGTGCTGGCGGTTCTCCCGCACACGGCTCTCCAGTGGCTGGTTATCCTCATCGGGGGTGTCTCGCGGTGTCCAGGGCCATGGTCAGGGAGAAGAGGTCCTGGGC
>CAMATI010000333.1 GCA_945861095.1 Asaia bogorensis
ACCGCTTTTTGTATCAGGCTGGGTTACGTGACTCGAGGTATGACCCGGTCAGTTGGGCCAGCTTCCCGTTGCAGGTGGCGGGGCGACTTGGCATCCAAACCTACTGCCTTGGAATCACAGGAGAAAAAATGAGGGGATGGCTGAGGGGACAGCCTGACGGACAAGACCTACTCGGCGCGCCAGTTGCCCGCCGCCACGGTTCCGGTCCAACCGTCGCCCGACGCCGTGAAGCAGTTGTTCACCCGCCCCGCCGGTAGCGCGGGCCGGTTATCGAACAAGTCGACATGCCTGTTTCCCGCCTTCGCACAATACCTGACGGATGGGTTCATTCGCACGAACCCCTCCGATCCGAAGCGAACGACAACGAACCATGAAATCGACCTCTGTCCGCTTTACGGTTTGAACCGCAAGCAGACCAAATGCCTGCGCCTTAACGTCGAAGATTCTGGCAAGAAGGGCCGCCTGAAAAGCCAGATGATCGGTACGGAGGAATACCCTCCCTTCCTGTATCCGAACGGCAGCGACACCCCCGACCCGAACTTCGCCGATCTGGACCTACCGCTGTTCGCGCCCGGCGGCGCACCGCAGACCCCTCCGCCACGCCCGGCACGCGATACGATCTTTGCGGTTGGCGGCGATCGCGTGAACTCGACCCCATTCAGCGCCATGATGAACACATTGTTCCTGCGCGAACATAATCGGATCGCCGGCGAGTTGGATCGGCAGAACCCGACATGGGACGACGAACGGGTCTTTCAGACGGCCCGCAACATCGTGATCCCGATCTTCATCAAGATCGTACTCGAAGACTATATCAACCACATTACGCCACTGCCATTCAGCCTGCGCGCCGAACCATCCGTCGCCTGGGACGCGAAATGGAACCGACCCAACTGGATCACGGCCGAGTTCAGCCTGCTGTATCGCTGGCACTCCCTGATGCCGGACGCCATCCAATGGCCGACCGGCGACATTCCGATCGGGGTGTTCACCCTGAACAACAAGCCGCTGCTGGATGTCGGGCTGGATCAGGCCTTCGCCGCCGCTTCTGCGCAAAAGGCCGGGGAACTCGGCGCCTTCAACACCGCCCCCGCCCTGATCGATATCGAGATGTTCGCGATCATCCAGGCCCGTCGCAACCGGATCGATACCTACAACCGGTATCGAGTCGAGTTCGGCATGGATCCGGTGACGGAGTTCGAGCAGATCAGCAGCGATCCCGCGGTCCGGTCTGTGCTGGAACAACTCTATCAACGGCCGGAGAATGTCGAATTCTACCCCGGCCTGTTTGCCGAGGATCGGATTGAGGATAGTCCCCTGCCGGGCCTGCTGATGCGGATGGTCGCGGTCGACGCGTTCAGTCAGGCATTGACGAACCCGTTGCTATCGGAACACGTGTTTAACAAAGACACGTTCACCCAGTGGGGACTCGACCTGATCGACGTCACCAGCAAGCTGGAAGACGTCCTGCGGCGAAACGGCCCAACCCGCGACCTGCCGCCGATCGAGATGACCCAGGCGGACTGGCGTTACGGCGCCGGCGGCTGATCCGCCCCAGCTCCGGCCCGGTTCCGCACCGTGTCGCCCAGGCGGCACGGTGCACAAGCGCCAGCCCCCCATGGACGGCGGATCAGCCGGCCGGCTCTACGTCCCACCCCGCGGCTTGAACAAAGCCTCGGGAAATTCGCTCAAACGAGACGGATGCAGCATCTCCCCCAGCCCGTAAAACTGGCGGAAGCTCATGATCAAAGGCCGCCACTTGTCGGGGTCGATGCGGTCCGGCTCGCCGCTCATCTGGATACGTTCGTCGATATGGACGCGGACGATCCGAACCTCGATCGCCGAAATCGCCGTCCTGATGCGTGGATTGCCGATCCCGAACCTGTGTTCCACGTTCAATTCGGCTTCCATCTGCACCGGGCATTCCACCACCCTCGGCGGTGCCATCAAATCCGATCCCATCGGCGTCAGACCTGCTCGCCCGAACTTGTCCGCGACATGGCGGAACCCCATGGTCTGCTTGTAGCCCGGCACCGGATCGCTGCCAGTCGTCATCGCCAGGCGATCGACCGCGGCCACCTGCTCCGCCGAGGGCAGGTTCAGCACGCATTGTCGGGTCCGCAGCAGATTTTCCGTCGTCCTGGACCCCGATGTCAGCCCCAGCATGCACCCCCAGCCCAGCCACCAGGCCGAGGACATGGGCGCCAGGTTCGGCGAGCCGTCTTCGTTCAACGTGCTGATCAGAACGACCGGCGTACCGAAATAAAGAATCGCCGTATCGACGGGAACATGCACGCTCATGATGACACCTTGCCGTTGATCCCAGTGGCCGGTGCGCCGATGACGCTGGTTTCCGGCAGTCCGTAGCCCGCCATGAAGTCTTCGACCAGGCCGCGTGCGCCATCCCAGTCGAAGAAGCGAAAAGCCTGACCACGCGTCACGAAAGCAGGCCCCGAATAGAAGATTTCATATTGAAGGTGACGGGACCCAAACTCCGACCCGATCGCGTCCCAGGCGAGTTTGAAGAATTTCACCCGCTCCAGCGGACTGACACTGGAGGATCTCTGGGTCTTGTCGATGGCAAACGCGATTTCTGGATTGGCAAAATCCGCGGCCGACGACGGCAGCATGATCAGCCCGCCGCCAGCCAAGGATCGCAAGGCTTCGACGATTTCAGGATAGATCTGTTGCGACATCACTTGCGCGGCGGCCAGGATGGTGCGGTTGGGCACGAAATACGCACCGTATTGTTCGCCCGATGCTTCCATGGCGATGACCATGGCCTCGACCGAGGTGGTTTTTGCCGCCAGCAGGCCCAAAGTCTCCCGCACCTGCGGGTAGTTGATGATACCGTTGATTTCGGCGATCTTGCGCGCAATCCCGATCAGAAAGCGTAGCTTCACCATCAGCCGGATCTGGCACTGGTAGTTCTGATAGACATGCGCCCTGGTCTCATGCCACTGCGCCTGCGCCATGCGCAGATCGCGATGCACCAACACCCGATCCCAGGGGATTTTCACGTCGTCGAAGTAAATCACAGCGTCATTCTCATCGAACCGGCTGGCGAGCGGATAGTCGAATTCGGACGATGCGGCGGCTTCGTAGGACTTGCGGGAGAACGCTTTCAGGCCTTTGGCGTTCATCGGGACCATGGCGGTGAAAGCGTAAGCTTCCTCGCCGGCCTGCAGTCCGAAGAACCCAGCCACCATCAGCTCATTTGCGAACACGGCGCTGGTGCCAAGCATCTTGGCGCCACGGATGGTGATGCCGAGGGAATCTTCGTCGACGATGCGGGCGACCAGGTCGTCTCCCGGCTGCTCGGAACTGGGTTTGGAGCGGTCGGCCTGTGGATTGATCAGGACGTACGACAGGTACAGGTCATTGTCGCGGGCATATTCGAAGTAATCGACCAAAGCCTTGGCACGCCTGGTGTCGTAACGCTCGAAGACCTTGCGCCCCATGACCATGCCGGCCAAGGAGGACCCGACATGATCGGGTGACCGCCCGATCATGCCGCGGGTTTCGACGGCCCATGCCTCCAGCGCCTGGCGTCGTTCGACAAGTTCGTGCCGGGATGTCGGCAACTGCCACAACCGGCTGACGTGGCGTCCGTTGGTTGGCGACAGGAACGTCATCTTCTCCAGGTTGGCTGGCGCCGCCTGAACATCGTAAAGGCCGGAAGCCGACTGGGCCGATCGTTTGAAGGCGGGGTGTGTCGTCACGTCGGCGACCCGTTCGCCGTCGATGAACACGGCTCTGTCGTCTCGCAGCGATCGCAGGTGATCGCGCCCGGTTTTCACCATGGGGGTTCCTTGGATTGGATGGAACGGACGGCGGGCCCGGTGCCCCTGCCATGCCGGTTGATGGTCCTGGATTGGGCCGGCACCCCCCATCATCGGGGATATGGTGGGTCCGACGGAGCCGGACCTTGGGCGAGCCTTGGTAGGCCGCGGGCACGACCGCCGTCAAGGCAACCGGCCGGCGCTTCCACTACAACAGGACAGACTCCGGCCCCAAAGCGAAAACGCCGGTCAGTTCGATCTCCATATCCGCCGCACCATCCCCGTTCACATCCGCTTGCAGGATGCCGGAGGCAAGGCGCAACTCCCCCGCCGCCCCCGAAAACACGGCCGAACCGATCGACACGAAGGCCTGATTGCCCAGGACAAGACTGTTGGCATCGATCGACCGCAGATCGAGCCGATCCCCATCCACGACCTTGAAATCCACGATGATGTCGCGCAAGACGCCGACCGGACTGTCGGTTACCGCCAGAAAGCGGAAGACGTCGCCACCGCCGCCACCGACCAGGCGATCCGCCCCGCCGCCGCCGGTCAGGGTGTCGTTGGCGTCGCCTCCGGTCAGGCTGTCCGCATGGGTCGAGCCGATGAAAGCGATCGCGGTCGTGTTGCCGCTGTTGGTTACCGACCAACCGGAACCGCCCGTCGCCGCGGTCAGGTTGGCCTGAAATCCGGCGGCGATCAAACCGATCGTTCCGGCGTTGACGCTGGCGGCGCTGGCGGTCCAGGCCGCGGCCAAAGTGGCATTGGCGGTCGCGCCGACAGCGACCGCCAGGGCGTCGCCGCCGCCCAGACCCAGATCGGTCACCCGGTCGGTGCCGGATTCCACCACGAACCGATCCAACCCCGTGCCGCCGGTCAGCACGTCATTGCCGATGCCGCCTTGCAGCGTGTCATGGCCGCCGCCACCGGCCATCGTATCGTTACCGGAACCGCCGATCAGCGTATTGGCACCGGCATTGCCGGTCAGGGTGTCATTGCCGCTGCCGCCGACCACGGTCTGGAAACCGGCCAGCGTGTCGCCCGCCGCGTCGCCGGCCGACCCGAGGCCGGTTTCCATATTCACCACCACGCCGGCGACCGAGCCCGCATAACTCGCGGTATCCATGCCCAGGCCGCCACTCAGCCAATCGGCACCGGGTCCGCCGATCAGCACATCGTCGCCATCGCCGCCTTGCAGGGAATCGTTGCCGTTGCCGCCAGACAGCGTGTCGTTGCCGCCGCCGCCGGTCAGCGCATTGGCCCCGCCGGTGCCGGTCAGGCTGTCATCGCCGGTGCCACCGATCGCATTCTCAAACGCCACGACGCTGTCACCCGCGGCATCCCCGCCGGACGCCGCACCTGTCGCCAGGTTCACGGTCACGGATCCCGAGGACCCGGCATAGCTGACCGTATCGACGCCATCGCCCCCGTTCAGAGAGTCTCCGCCCCGGCCGCCGACGATGATGTCGTTGCCGTTGCCGCCACGCAATGTGTCCGCCAGCGACGAACCGGTCAGGCTGACCCCGATGGCGTTGGTGCGGTTGGTCACGAACCAGCCATGCGTCCCACCGGCGGCGGCCAGGTTCGCCCGAAAGCCGGACGCCGTCAGGTTGGCTGTGCCGGCGTTGACGCTGGCCGCGGTGGCGATCCAGGACGCGGCCAGGGTTGCGTTGGCGGTCGCGCCGCTCGACACGACCAGCACGTCACTGCCGCCAAGGCCGAGATCGGTCACCCGGTCGGTTGCGATGCCGACCAGGAACCAGTCGATCCCGCCGCCACCGGTCAAGGTATCGTTGCCGATCCCCCCCGATAACAGGTTCGCACCACTGCTTCCCGTCAGCCGATCCGCCCCCTTGCCGCCGATCAGGTTCTCGAACCCCGTCACCCGATCGCCGGTCGAATCGCCACCCGATGCCGTCCCGGTCGCCAGATCGACCGTCACGGCCCCGGCCGATCCGCCATAGCTGAGTGTGTCGATGCCCGCGCCACCATCCATCGTGTCGGCGCCGACGCCGCCCAGCAGAAAATCGTCGTCCGCCCCACCGGTCAGGATGTCGTCGCCGATCCCGCCTTCCACGCTGTCGTTGCCCTCTCCGCCGTCCATCGTATCGGCGCCGCCGAATCCCAGCAGACGATCGGCCCCGGTGCTGCCGGTGATGCGGTCGCCGCCGGCCCCGCTCAGCACGGTTTCGATCGACACCAGCCGATCGGTGCCGATCTGCCGGCCCGTCGCGATCCCGGTTTGCAGCGAGATCACGACGGGATCGCGCAGGTCCTTCAGGCTGTAGGTGTCGTTGCCGGTCCCGCCATCGACGGTGTCGTTGCCGTCGCCGGCCTGCGCCGCGAACAGATCGTTGCCGTCGCCGCCGAACAGCAGATCCGGTCCCGCCAGCCCGGTGATCACGTTATCGGCGGCGGAGCCCAGCAGCGTGTCGGCCCCTGCCGACCCGATCAGGTTGTCGGAGGACAGGCTGATGTTGAGCCGCCCCAGCTCACCGGTGATCAAATCCGCGTAGTAAAGATACCCGTCCGGCCCTTCCAGCAGAAAGACCGGGCCGAATGAATCCGACCAGTCATACAGAAATATCGAGTCGGTGCTGTCGGCGATATTCACCGCATAGACGTCACCGCCCACGAAGTCGGCGAACACGAAGTTGCCATGCAGTTGCGTCGGATAGACGCTGTGCGACGACACCACTCCGCCACCGACGATGGCCTGGACCTCAAAGCCCGGCGCGCTGCTGTCATGCGAAAAGGCCCGGAACGGGGCGGTGACGGTAATCGTGCCGTCGGCGACCTGGGCATAGAATGCCTGCGCTTCCGCGGTATTGCGAAACAGCGGTGTCCTGAGGGCAATGCCGCCATCGCCGCCTTCGAAGAACGGCCAGCCGAAATTGGCACCCGGGCCCTCACGAATCCCCTCATTTTCTACTATGATATCACTGTGACCGGACAGGTCTAAACTCTCCGGGACAGCGCGATTTGTTCAGGACTGGGGCGAGCGACTCGGCGCATGATCGGGCCGGTTGGCGCGGTTATCCGCTGTCGGGGTAA
>CAMATI010000334.1 GCA_945861095.1 Asaia bogorensis
GGGAAGGTGAGCGTGGCGGCGCGTGGCGTCAAGGGGTTATAGAATAATTATGGCACTACATTGAAGATTCCAGGGGCGGTCGACTGTATATCAGGGGTTTTCCGTAGTCGTTACGGTATATGGTGGAAAAAACGCTAAAGATGGGTTGACATCACGCTCGGCAAACGAACCCCCGCGGAGGCGTTGCAGGACGCCTCCATTCAAGCAGGGGCGCAAATGCTCGCCATGGGCGGTTTCGGCCATTCCCGTCTTCGCGACTTCATTCTTGGTGGCGCGACGAAAGGGGTTCTCAACGATCTTCGCATGCCAGTGCTCCTGTCGCACTGACCCGACCGCCCATCACTGTCGATCCGAAGGAGCCGATGTCCCATGCGGGCACGCCGGCAACAAACCGGTTCCGCGCCGGTGACGGGAAAGGAAGCCCCGCCGCCCGCCCCTGACGGGAGCCGTTATCGCTTGAGGATCGAGCCCAGCAGGCCGCGAACCACCGAGCCGCCGAGGCTGCGGGCGACCGATTTCGTGAAGGCCTCGGCCACGCCCTCTCGCCGGCCAGAGCCGAGCAGGAGAGCCATCAGGGGGTCTTGGGGGGGGGCGGCGGGCGCGGGGCGAGTGCGACCGGGGTGGGGATAGGCAGTGCGGGTTGGCGGCGGCGGGGCCATGGCGGCCTGGCCCCATGGGTTGTGGGCCGGGGGATAGGCCGGGTTGTGGGCCGCCGCCCCGCCCCAGGGGTCGCCTGCGTCGGTGTGCACTGGCCGCGGCCTGATGTCGGCCGCGGCATGGGCTCGGCCGTTGAGATGTTCGTAAGCCGACTCACGATCAAGCGGCGTGTCGTAGCGCCCGGCGAGCGGCGAACGCTTCAGCAGGTCGGCGCGTTCTTCCGGCGTAACGGGGCCGATGCGGCCGGTGGGAGGGGCGACCTTGGCGCGCTGGACGATACCGGGGATGCCCTTTGCTTCCAGCAGCGACACCAGCGCCTCCCCCACTTCCAGTTCCGTAATGGCTCGGCTGACATTGACGCGCGGGTTGGGGCGGAATGTCTCGGCGGCGGCGCGGACCGCCTTTTGGTCGGCGGGGGTGAAAGCGCGAAGCGCATGCTGCACGCGGTTGCCAAGCTGGGCGAGCACGGTCTGCGGCAGATCGAGCGGGTTCTGGGTGACGAAATAGACGCCGACACCCTTGGAGCGGATGAGTCGGACGACCTGCTCGACCTTTTCGACCAGCGCTTTCGGCGAGTCTCGGAACAACAGATGGGCTTCGTCGAAGAAGAAGACGAGCTTGGGTTTCTCCAGGTCGCCGACTTCGGGCAGTTCCTCGAACAGTTCGGACAGAAGCCAGAGCAGGAAGGTGGCGTAGAGGCGGGGCGAATGGATCAGCTTGTCGGCGGCGAGGATGTTGATGGCGCCGCGACCGTCGGGCGCCAGAAGCATGAGGTCGGAGAGTTCGAGCGCCGGTTCGCCGAAAAACGCCTCGCCGCCCTGTTGGTCGAGCATCAGCAACTTTCGCTGGATGGTACCGACGGTGGCCTTGGAGATGTTGCCATACTCAATGCCGAGTTCGGAGGCGCGTTCGGCGACATGGGCGAGGACGGCGCGGAGGTCCTTGAAATCGAGCAGCAGAAGACCGTCGTCGTCGGCGAGGGCGAAGGCGATGTTGAGCACGCCTTCCTGCGCCTCGGTCAGGTCGAGCATGCGGGCAAGCAGCAATGGCCCCATTTCGGCGACGGTGGCGCGGATCGGATGGCCCTGAACGCCGAACACATCCCAGAAGACCGCGGGGGCACCGCGGTAGGTGTAGTTCTGGATGCCAAGGCTGGCGGCGCGGGCTTCGAGCTTGGGGTTGGGCTTGCCGGGCATGGCCACGCCCGACAGGTCGCCCTTGATGTCGGCGCAGAAGACCGGAACTCCCGCGGCCGAGAAGGCCTCGGCCATGACCTGGAGGGTGACGGTCTTGCCGGTGCCGGTGGCGCCCGCGATGAGACCATGGCGGTTGGCGGTGGGCAGGTGGAGCAGGCAGGGTTCGTCGCCCTGGGCGATGAGAATGTCGGTCATGTCGGGTCCCTCCGTGGGCACCGGAATGGGGCATTCCGGGGCGGTTGGCGAGGGGGGACGCGGGGCGATTTGCGGTCTGCACGGTCTGGCGGCGCCCGCTTTTACCGTGGGCGTCCACGAAGACCCGTCGCGGCAGACGCAAACTGCCGCGACGGGCTCGCGGAAGGCGCTCTGCTCGCGGTTCCGGGGCGTCTTGTGGTCGTCGATCGACCCGAGGTCCGTGTCAGGCGTGCTCTGTCAGCCCACGTCCACCGGACGTCGTTACCCCACGTCCACCGGACGATGTCAGCCCACGACCACCGGACGTTGTCAGGCCACGTCCACGGGACGTTCGGTCTTGACGCTAACGCTGCGCAGAGACATCACGAGTTCGCCACCCTGATCGCGAAACTCCGTGATGCGGTCGGAAAACATCAACTTGCCGGCGCGCTTGCTCTCACGCTCCCACGTCCGGCCCGGCCTGCTTTCGGCGATCAGCACTTCGCCGGGACGGATCGGGCGAAAATACTCGAAATGTTGTTCGGCGTTCAGTCCACCGGCCGACGGGGCCTTGCCTTCGATGCCGCTGGGGGTTTTTCCGGAACCAAACCATTTCTCGCCGGGCCTGGGACGCGACCCTTCCGGATTGAATTGCGCGACGGCCGCGCCGAAGGTCGGTGGCGCGATGATGCCGCCAACTTCCGTGCCTTTCGCCTTTTCCGCGTCATGATAGACCGGATTCTCATCGCCGATGGAACGCGCGAACATCAGGATGTGCGTTGCCTCGATGGGGAACGTGATTGTCGCCAAGGTCGGTCCTCCTTATTCAGATCGATGTTTGATGGACACCGGATCGGAGCTTATCGAGGAAACCGAACCGTCACCATCGATCGCCCCATTGAAGCCAGAACGATCGCACCGCAATCGAGAACGAGCAAGCGGGCGGGCCTGGCCCCTGAAACAACGAGCCGACCGATCGGTGGGACCCGGTCCTGACCGGCATCGTCGGCCAGCCGCCGCCTATCGCCGCGTTGACGTGCCCGGCGTTATCGGGTTGCGTTCCGATCACCGGAACGGGAGGAACCACCATGGCCGCTTACCTGCGACTGCGTCAGATCTGTCTGGTCGCGTCCGACATCGACAAGGCCGAGGCCGATATCGGCGCCGTGCTGGGCGTGAAGGTCTGCTACCGAGACCCCAACGTCGCGCCGTTCGGGCTGGAAAACCTGCTGTTCCCCCTCGGCCCCGATATTCTGGAGGTCGTGGTGCCGACCCGCGACGACACCGCCGCCGGTCGCTTCCTGGAACGATCCGGTGGGCAGGGCGGCTACATGGTGATCATGGACTGCGACGACGTCCCCACCCGACGCGCCCAGGCCGAGGCGGCGGGCGTTCGCGTCATCCACACCAGCGAGTCCCCCGGTTACGCCGGCGTCCAGCTTCACCCGCGGGACTGCCGGGGGGCGATGCTGGATTTCAATTGCACTGAGGGCGGGGCGGCGCTGGACGGCCCCTATCACCCCGCCGGCGACGACTGGCCATCCATCGTGAAGGTCGACGCGCTGCCTCGGCTGCAATCCATCACGGTCGAGACCACCGATCCCGACGACCTGGCCGCGCATTGGGGCCGGATCATGAACCTGCCGGTCCTGCCTGGCCCGGAACTGCGCCCGACCCGCGGCCGGATCGTGTTCTCCCGCTGCGACAGCGGGGAGCGGTTGATCGGCCTGACCCTGGCGGTGGCCGACCCTGCCGGGGTTTTGGCCACGGCAGAGGCTCGGGGGTTGGAGCACGGGCCGGACTGGGTCTGGCTGTGCGGCGTGCGGGTGGGGCTGGTCGCCGCCTGACGCTACTGCGCGGTCATGCCGCCATCGATCACCAGCTCGGACCCGGTCATCCAGGATGACTCATCCGACGCCAGGAACAGCACGCCGTTGGCGATGTCCATCGCGGTGCCGAGCCGGCCCATGGGGGTGCGCTTGATGAGTTGGTCTCGGACGGCGGGGTCGTGGAAGCGGCCCGAGGTCAGGGGCGTGTCGGCGTAGCCCGGGTGGACCGAGTTGATGCGGATATTCTCCTTCGCGTATTGCAGCGCGGCGGATTTGGTGAAGGTGGTGATCGCCCCCTTGGCGGCGGAATAGGCCGGAGAGGTGGGGCTGCCGACGATGCCCATCACGGATGACGTGTTGATGATCGACCCGCCCCCGCCCTTGCGCATCGCGGGGATGGCGGCGCGGGTGCCGAGGAACACGCCCTTGGCGTGGACGCCGAGTTCCCGGTCCCAGATTTCGACGGAGAGGTCCTCGACTTTGGCGGGGTAGGCGACGCCGGCGTTGTTGAATAGGATGTCGAGCCGGCCGTGCGCCACCATGACCGCTTCGACGACCTCGGCCCAGTTTTGTTCGGATGTGACGTCGAGGTGCATGTAGCGCGCGTCATGGCCCTCCGCTCGGAGGGCGGCGGCCGAGCGTTCGCCGAGGTCGTCGCGGATGTCGGTGAGGATGACTTTCGCGCCCTCTCGGACGAAAAGCTGCGCGGCGGCGCCGCCGAAGCCCATGACTTCGGATTTCAGGGCGGCGGCGGCGCCGGTTAGGAGGGCTACTTTTTGGTGGAGGCGCATGGGGAGGTTCCTGTGAAAGCTATGGCAAGGGAGATGATGAGACATGCTAACGCGTGCCACCATACCCTTGGCTGCCATAGGCACGGACCAGACGGTGCCGCATTACCTCGGAAGGGCGCCCTCGTTGAAATTGCGGGACCGATCATAAACGGAGTAGACTGTCACGGCGATCAGCTTGGGATATGGCCAACCAATGCCGGAAGGCGACTTCACACGACTGGGCGACGGTCTGGCCGGCGGCTTCTACACCAGCCGTGAAGCCGCGCGCCTTCTGCGTATCAGCAGCGTCCGGCGCGTTCAGGGGTGGGTCTTCGGATACGCAAATGCCGCGGGGCCAGTCCTCGCGGGTGATTACGCAGCGGACACAAGCGGCCGTGTACTGAGTTTCTGGGACCTGATCGAAGTCCGGTTTCTGGAGTATTTCCGCGCGACCGGCATCCCGCTTCAGACCTTGAGAAAGATCGCTGTGAAAGCGCGCGGCGATCTGGGCGTGCGGCACCCGTTCGCGATCCACAACACACGCTTCATCAGCGACCGGAAAACCATCTTCCAGCGTGTTGCCAGCGAAGCGGGCGATGAGACAACGCTGAATATGGCCAATAGCCAGTATGAAATGTACGAAGCGATCGAACAGTCCCTGGCCAAGGATGTCGTGTTCGATCCCACATCCGGCCTCGCGCGACAGTTCCGCCCCGTGCCCGAACTCGCCAACGTGTATGTCCATCCGCGTTTCGCGTTCGGCCATCCCGTGATCGGTGCGAAGGGCATTCCAACGGCGGCCCTGACACGCATGTGGAAGGCCGAGGACGGCAACAGCGCCCGTGTCGCGAAAGCCTTCGATATCGACACCGCTGATGTGGAGGAGGCCGTGGCCTTCGAGCACGCCCTGGCGCTCGCTGCTTGAGGATACGGGCAGACGAGCACGTATCACAAGAAATTGTCCGGGCAATTCAGGACATGGCGCTGAGCCCCGGATGGGCATTGGACAGCGTCATCGATCATGATCGCGGAACGGACGATGTGCATTGGATTACCCGCTTCGCCCGCGATGGCGGACATGCGATCGTCTCGGCGGATACCGATTTCCTGAAAATCCCCCGGCAGGTGATGGCTGTCTTCGATACTGGCTTGAAGGTCATCCATCTGCCGGCGAAATGGGCGAACGCGCCCGGTCGCCTACAGGCCGCGCATTTGCTGCTTTGGTGGCGCCGGATCGAGACATGCGTCGCCGACATGAGCGCGAGGCAGTGTTTCCGTCCACCTTGGAATATCAGTGAGGTTGGGAAACTGGAACAGGTCTCGATTGACTTTCAGGGCGCTCATCGCAAGGCACGCCAGGCGTCTCGGCGACAGGACCGCGCATGATGGCTGTCGGCCTCGGGAACGCTCCGGGGCGCTCGGATACCGCCCCCGCGCAGGGCCGCCTTGTCACAGGGGGACGGCGCTGCCGGCGTTGTTGAACAGGATGTTGGGCCGGCCGTGCGCCAGGAGCACCGACGCGACGACGTCCGTCCAGTTCTGCTCGGATGTGACGTCGAGGTGCATGTAGCGCGCGTCATGGCCATCCGCGCGGAGAGCGGCGGCCGAGCGTTCACCGAGGTCGTCGCGGATGTCGGTGAGGATGACCTTGGCGCCCTCTCGGACGAACAGGTGTGCGGCGGCGCCGCCGAAGCCCATGACTTCGGATTTCAGGGCGGCGGCGGCGCCGGTTAGGAGGGCTACTTTTTGGTTTAGGCGCATGGGGTTTCCTCCGGGTGCATGGTCGTCCGTACTGCTAGATTTTTCGCTATCTAAGGATACGCAATCTTTGGGGGTCAGATTCTGTCTGAAGTTCTCTTGCCCATGCCTCTAGGCTCTCAACGCAACTAAATAATTTTTCGAGCGGAACGGTTACCATGGGGTTCAAGCCCCAAGGGAGCAACACCCGAACATCAGTTCTATACCCTACACACCGCTTGCCAAGTGCGTATGCGAAACCAAGTTCAAATGCCGCGCCTTCGTCAACGCTGCGTCCGTCGAGGTTGATCACAACGTAATTGCTCACCCCACCCCTGCGATCGGCTCGGCGGGTAGTTTGACCGCGAGCACGAAGCGAATGGTGTCCAACACCGAAGCGCGATTGGCTTTCGCCGTGCTGACGACAGAGCGGAAGGCGGCATAGGTCTCGGCGCCCCACTC
>CAMATI010000335.1 GCA_945861095.1 Asaia bogorensis
CCATGACCGCGATCGGCGAGTCACCGGCGATGGCGGGCTCGCGCGATGTTCCCAAAGTCGTGGGCGTCCGAACGCTCCATCTCCGATCCGTGCGCCGCCTCGTGCCGCGGGAACATCGGGTCGGTAGACCGCGGCATCTGGTCGTCTACCGGGTGGCGCCGGATGGCGTGGTCGAGATACTCAGCTTGGTGCATGACCGCATGCTGCTTAGCGGGGCGGCGCGTCGCGCGCGGAGGGCGGCGGACGGCTGAGGCGGATGGTAGGCCCGACGTTGTATTCTTAATCGCTGGGATGGTTCTTCACGGTGGAAGGGCACTTCAGGGCCGGCGGACCTGCGCCGCCTGTGGACGACGTCGAACCGAAGGTGCAAGCAAAACACTAGTAGGGGCCACCCCCAAACCAACAAAAAACCCCGCCCAGTCTCCCGGGCGGGGCTTTCCATCATCAACCCAAAATCAGGTCGTGTAATCGGAGAACGACGCGCCCGAGAACCGGGCCCGGTAATCCGTCCGCACGTTGACCAGCGCCACCATGCCCTGATCCACCTTCGCCTGCGCGCGTTCCAGCGCCGGCGTGATGTCTTCCGCCTTGGTGATGTATTCGCCGTAGCCGCCCAAAGCCTCGCACATCAGGTCGTAGCGCATGTAGCCGAGGTCACGGCCCGGCTTCTCCCGCTTCGGATCGCCGGTCCAGCCGCCATTCAGGCTGATCACGATCAGCAGCGGGATCTTGTGGCGGATGGCGGTGTCCATCTCCATCGCGTTCATGCCCATGGAGCCGTCGCCATGCACCACGATCACCTGCTTGTCCGGGCAGGCGACTTTGGCGCCGACGCCGAACGGCAGGCCCACGCCCATCGTGCCGAACGGACCGGAGTTCAAACGATGGCCCGGCGAGAAGGTCGGCATTGTCTGACGGCCGAAGTTCAGGGTCTCCTGCCCGTCCACGCACAGGATCGCGTCGCGCTTGGCGAAATCGCGCACCGCTTCCAGCATGCGCACGGGATGGATATCACCATCTTCCGCGTACTTGTTGGCACCGGCGGCGCTGCGCTTCTGCGCTTCTCCGTCGGACAGCTTCTTGCGCCAGTCCTTGAAGTTGTCGGGGTTGATCTTGCCCTTGATCCCGTCCAGCAACTGACCCAGCACGGCCTTGCAGTCGCCGACGATGGGGATATCGACATAGCGCGCCGCGGTGGCGATTTCCGTCGAATCGACATCGATCCGGGCGATGGTGGCATTCGGCCCAAAGCGCGGCGGCGAGGCGTGCCCGATGATGTAGTTCATGCGGGTGCCCAGCACGACGATCAGGTCCGCATCACGGAACGCGGAGGACCGCATCGCCAGATACGAATACTCGTGATCGTCCGGCACCACGCCACGGCCTTGCGGGGTGGTGTAGAAGGGGATGCCCGCGGCCTCAACGAACTGCTGCATTTCCTCCCAAGCGCGCGACCAGATCACGCCGGACCCAGAAACGATCAGCGGTGCCTTGGCGGTCTGCAACGCCTTGACCAGCGCATCGACCTGGCGCGGATCGCCCATCGGCCGTGAGTCGACCAGCGGACGGCCGGCATAGCTCCAATCGACCAGGTTCTCGTCGATCTTCTGGTACAGCATGTCGCCGGGGCAATCGAGGTAGACGGGGCCGGGCTTGCCGGTCATCGCCTTTTGCAGCGCGAAGTTGATCTGCTGCGGAATGCGCTTCAGGTTGATCAGGCGATCGACGTGCTTGGTGCAGCCGCGCATCAGCTCGACCTGGTCGATTTCCTGGAACACCTGCCGGCCGAACTGCGACAGGGGGCTGGCCCCGCCGAACGCAACCACCGGGCAGCAATCGACCAGGGCATTCGCCATGCCGGTGATCAGGTTGGTCACGCCGGGACCCGACGCGGCCATGCACACCGACGGAACCTGTTTCAGGCGACTATAGGCCTGGCACGCAAAGGCCGCCGCCTGTTCGTGGCGGACGTCGATCATGCGGATGCCCTCGGTGATGCAGGTGGCTTCCGCCAGCAGCATCGGGCCGCCCATGATGTAGAAGAGATCGGAAATCCCCTCTTTCGCAAGGCATTTGGCTATGATTTCCGAGCCCGTTAGTTCCGCCATCTTGTTGAGTCTCCTTTGGCACGGGCGATGGCCCGTGGGTGGTAAAAATGCGTCGGCGCGGGCTTGGAAGCCGAACCGACGGGTTAGCCGATAATGCCGCTGCCCTTCAGCGCGGCGACATCCTGTGACCCGAGACCCAGCCAGCTTCCCAACACATCCGCGTTGTTGGCGCCGAGAAGCGGGGAGGGGGCGACGGGCGGCGGGCTGCCGCCGTGGCGGACCGGCCAGGACACCATCTTGAACGGTCCGACCACGGGATGTTCGATCATCGGCATGATGCCGCGCTGCTCGAACGTGGGGTCGGTGCTGAGTTCCATGGTGTCCAGCACCGCGCCGGCGGGGATGCCGGCGGCGCCGACGATTTCCATGGCCTCGTGCTTGGTGTGTTGCAGGGTCCAGGCGGTGATCATGGCGTTCACCTCGTCCGGCCGTTCGGCGCGCGCCGCGGGGGTTTCGAAGAGGGGATTGCCGATCAGGTCATCGCGGCCGATGACGCCGAGCAGACGGCGCCAGTGCTCGGGGTTGGCGCGACTGGTGAAGATGTAGACGTAATCGTTCAGCCCGCCGCCTTTGCAGGGGAAGGTGCCCATCGGAGGGATCGTGGCGGACACGCTGCTGTCCGCGGCGCGCTGGGCCGGCAGGCCGGTGCGATACTGCGCGGCGAACGCGATACGGATGTAGTGCAGCATCGCGTCCTGCATGGCCACTTGCAGATGGTCGCCTTCGCCCGTGGACTTGCGCCGATACAGCGCGCCCAGGATGGATACCGCCAGCAGCATGCCGGTGCCGGTGTCACCCAAAGACGGGCCGGGCTTCAGCGGACGGCCATCCTTCTCGCCGGTGATGCTCATGGTGCCGCCGCAGGCCTGCGCGATCATGTCGAAGGCGAGGTTCTTCTCGTACGGGCTGCCTTCCCCGAAGCCTTTGACCTGGCAGAAGATGATCCCGGGATTGATCGCCTTGATGACGTCGTAGCCGAGACCCAGACGCTCGATCGCGCCGGGGGCGAAATTCTCCACCATCACGTCGGCCTGCTTGGCCATATCCTTGACCAGTTGCAGACCCTTGGGGTCCTTCAGGTTGACGGTGATGGATTTCTTGTTGGCGTTGAACAGCAGGAAATAGGGGTCGTCCACGCCGGGCTTGCCGCCCAAAGCGCGTCCCGGATCGCCGCCGCCGGGGTTCTCGACCTTCACGACCTCGGCACCCAGCCAAGCGAGGGCTTCGGTGCAGGACGGGCCGGCCTCGAACTGGGTAAAATCCAGGATACGCACGCCAGACAGACAATTCTGGCCGCCAGGGATAGCAGTCATGCGCGTTCTCCTCCATCTCGGTCCGCCTTTCCGACGGATCGTCTGAGCCACGGCGTGACGCTACAAGAATTGGCGGGATTGTGTAAGCCCCGCGAAGGCCCCGTCAACGCAACCGCCTCATGTCCCCCTGCTTGCGCAACGCAAACCCAGGCTCTGTTGCCATTGGAGATGACGACGCTGCTTGCGCCAACCGCGCACGACAGTCCGGCGGGTCGGCCTGTTATCCCGACCCGACCCCGGGCGGAAGGTCCGTGGACAAGAGCGCCGGGGAACCGTTCAGGCACCAATCGCAGCCGAGCTCAGCCCCCATGCTTGATGCCGGAACGATATGGAAACGGGATAAACCGCGCCTCCCGGCAGTTCGGCCGAACCTGTTCTGTGGGCACCGTTGGCTAGACCTGATGCATCGACAGGCTCTGGTCGAGATTGAACTCATGGGCCAGATAGTCGATCATCGCATGAACCTTCAGCGGGACGAAGCGCCGGGACGGGTATATCGCGTGCATTGGCAGCCGCTTGGGTTCGAAGTCTTTCAGCAGCACCTCGACGGCCCCGGTGGCGATCTCGCTTGAAAACGCGAAGGTCGGAATGACGGCAATGCCGAGACCACCAAGAACCGCCTCGCGAACCGCCTCGGAGTTGTCGGCGCGAAACCGGCCCTTGACCTCGACCGTCAGTGGCCCGTCAGGACCCTCGAAGACCCAGCGATTGCCGGTCGAGAGCCGCGTATAGACGATGCACTGATGATCCGTCAGGTCCGAGGGCGTTCGCGGGGTACCACGCGCTTTCACATAGGCAGGCGATGCCACTGTCACGCGACGCACCATGCCGATGCGCCTGGCGATGAACCCCGGGTCCGTTACTTCCCCCACACGGATGGCAAGGTCGATCCCCTGTTCGACGAGATCGGAAAATACATCGGCCATGATCAGGTCGATTGATACGTCTGGATAGCGCTCCAGGAACACTGGCAGGCGCGGCACGATGTGCAGGCGGCCAAACACAACCGGTGTCACGAGACGCAGCAATCCGATCGGCACACCGCGGCGCCGTCCGACCGCTCCCTCGGCCTCTGACATCGCTTCCAGCACGTGTATCGCGTGCTCATAGAATGCCCGCCCATCATCCGTGAGCGCCAAGGCCCGCGTCGTGCGGGTCAGCAGGCGCGCGCCGAGGTGATCTTCAAGCGATGCGATCTGGCGGCTGATCGTCGGCTGCGTCGTGTTCTGTTCGGCCGCCACGGCCGTAAAGCTGCCGGTTTCCACCACGCGCACGAACATTCTCATCGGGAGCAGGAGGTCCATGGTACTCATACGCTGGATGCATCAATCATATCTTACCGTCGCGCGTTATCGAAGCGCAATGCATGAGGCATATCTCGGTCCATCGGCGACGGCAGTTGGGTCGGAGCGCCGGACGAGGAGAACGACGGTGACTGATTTCGCGCTGCATGACATCAAAACCGCGCCGGAAGGCTCTAAGGCTCAACTGGCCGCTATCGAGAAAAACTGGAAATTCATCCCCAACCTTCATCGTATGCTTGCCGAGAGCCCGATCGCCCTGGAAGCCTACTGCACGTTGTTCGGCCTGATTGGCAAGTCAACGCTTACCGCGGCCGAACAGCAGGTTGCCTATCTCGCGGTCAATGTCCTCAACCAATGCGAATACTGCACGTCCGGCCACTCAGTCCTCGCGCGTCAGGCGGGCGTCCCGGACGATGCGATCCAGGCTCTGCGGGAGGCGGAGACGATCGCCGATCCGCGCATGCAGGCGCTGCGCCTGTTCGCCGAGATGGTGGTCCGGGAACGCGGCTTCGTCGGCGATGCGGCCATCGATTCGTTTCTTTCCGCCGGTTTCACCAAAGCGAATGTGCTCGAAGTGGTGACGATCGTCGCGACCAAGACGATCTCCAACTACGTCAATCACATCGCGCATACGCCGCTCGATGGCTTCATGGCGCAGACCGCGTGGGTGGCGCCCCGCAATCGCAAGCCGGCAGCCTGAACCGGCTGGCCGGCCACACCCGGAGCTCGATTCCTCCCTGCATTCGCCAAGGAAAAACCCATGTCCCTGCAAGCACAACTGGATGTCTTCAAAGCCTCTTGGGTCGAACGTGTCGGACCCGACGCGGCCTCGCTCGTCGCTGCTGACAATACGTCGCTGCAACCGCTCGCGGCTTGTGCGCTGGGGGTTGGGGCGCAGTTCCCGCCCACGGTGCTGACGAACCACAAGGGTGGCAAGACCGACATTGGGGACTTGTTCACACAGGGCCCGCTTGTCGTCATTTTCTACCGTGGCGGTTGGTGCCCATATTGCAATCTGGAGCTACGTGCCTACCAGCAACACCTTCCCGAGATCACCGCGTTCGGCGCGCGCCTGGTGGCGATCAGCCCGGAGGCCCCCGACAAGTCGCTGTCAACAGCGGAGAAGAATGCGCTGTCCTTTGATGTCCTCAGCGACGCAAAGGGCAAGCTCGCCGCCGCGCTTGGCATTCGGTTCCAACTGTCGCCCGCGATCCGCGCTCTCTACGAGAAATTCGGACACGACTTGCCCGCACATAATGATGACGATGTCTGGTCGCTCCCCATGCCATCTGCCTATGTCGTCGAGAAAGGCGGCCGCATCGCGCACGCCTCGGTGGAGCCGGACTACCGCATTCGTCTCGACCCCCAAGTAGCCCTCCACGCCCTGTCCGTGCTTGCGTCGGCCCGCGCGGGCTGATTGTCGACAAAGTCGGGAAAGGAATGATCATGAGCATCTCGATCGCGGCGCCCTACCGTGGGGGCCTGGCCACACCGTCGTTCTTGTATCGCCCGGAAACGCGCGGGATCGCACTCGGGCTGATCGCCTCGGTTATCTGGGGCTCGTATCTGGCGCTTTCACGGGCTGGGGTGTCATCCGGCTTGCATGCGACCGACATTGCCGCACTGCGCTTCGGCGTGGCGGGGATCATCATGCTGCCATGGCTTCTGCGCCATTACGCGTCCACCGTACGGGACATATCGACGACCCGAGCCTTGGCGCTGTCGGCCGTTGCCGGACCGCTGTTCATCGTCATCGGCGTGGGCGGCTACATTTTTGCACCGCTGGCGCATGGCGCGGTCGTTCAACCCGCCGCGGTGACCCTGGGGTCCATCGGCCTCGCCTATTTTGTCCTTGGTGACCGTCCAACGTCGAGCCGGGTCATCGGTATCGGGATCATCCTCTGCGGACTGGCGATCATCGCTGGACCTAGCAGCCTGTCGGACTCGGGATTTTCGATCAATAACGACGGCTGTTCGGCTGCGCCGGCGCGGTCATCAGACCGCCGGCGGCGCCCCGATCACGTCCTGACTGGCTTCATATCGGCCCGGAGGTGGCGTCACGGCCGACCCATCT
>CAMATI010000336.1 GCA_945861095.1 Asaia bogorensis
GCACTACATTGAAGATTCCAGGGGCGGTCGACTGTATATCAGGGGTTTTCCGTAGTCGTTACGGTATATGGTGGAAAAAACGCTAAAGATGGGTTAATGATGCCGGCCAGCGCTGCAACGTCGCTCGCCCGCTGTAATTCAAGCTTGACGACGGCCCAGTTGGTCACCTCGATCGCCAAGGCAGCCACGACGACCATCACCGGCACGAACGACGCGATCAGGATCGTCACGCCGGCTCGGCGGTCTTGCGCCAGTGGCATTGATGCCCGACGTTCGTCCGAGGTGTTAGACTTCCGCGTCGACCTGGTCGACGTTTCGTCCAGGTTGGGGGCCGATATCGTGCCTGTCATGCCGCTTACGCTCTCCGCGAACGATAGGAACGGACGAGGGGAAGGTTTGACCGGGCGTCACTGGTGTCATCGCCCAATCCGACGCCATGGTGGATTCGCCCCGCGGCCCGTGCTCCATCCCTGACATCCTATGGAATCAAGGGTTTCCAATTTCTTTCGCTCGACTTCCGGCGTGGCGCCGGCACGGGTCGAAATCGTTCGCTGTAAGGGGTTGTCTCTGGATTTTGTCCGATCAAGGCAAAATTTGCCAACGTCACGGGACGAAATCCCTGCCAGACGCGTTCAGCCGCGCCGGCGATTCGCGGTTGAAAAGGACGTCAGGTGCTCTGCGTCTGATATCGTAACGAGACCAGTCGCGTCATGGCGACCGCTGACGCGGACACGGCGGTGTATCCTACCCCGCCAGGAAGCGCGCCACCGCCGGTTCGGCCTTCATCGCGGCCAGCTCTTCCGCGGTCGGCAGCACGGGCCGGTCCCGGGCCTGGTTGACCATGCACAGAAAGCCCAGAGGCTCTCCGGCGGTTGCGCGGAACTGGTGCCAGGTCCAGGCGGGGATGGTCACCAGGTCGTGCGGCTTGACGGCGCGGACCTCGGTCCCTAGCAGGCACTCGCCGTGCCCGCGCAGGATCATCACCGCATGGGCGTGCTCATGGCGTTCCAGGGTGGAATAGCCGGCGGCATCCATTTCGAAATACCGCAACTCGCAGCCGAACGCCGGGTCGTGGAACAGCACCTGGCGGGAGATATCCTTGAACGGCGCGCTGCCGTCCTGCTTGTAGGGCTGATAGGCAACACCGTCCCAGCGGTAGCCGTCCTGCGTGGGCCGAAACAACGGCGCGTCTTCACTGTCCATGTCTTCTCTGTCCATGTCTTCTCTGGCCATGACCGCGATCCTATCGGGGTGAGTGGTCGGCGACCGCGCGGGCGAAGCGTTGGGCTTCCGGGATGATCTGCTCGCGCGCCAGCAGCAGGCTGCCACCGATCAGCAACATCGTGTCCGACCCATAAAAGTCAAGAATCTCGCCGGTTCGCTCAATGGTCATCCCCCCAGCCGGGACGGGCAGGGCCGAACCCAGGCCGGCAGAGGGGTGGCGGGCATATTCGGCGAGGCGCTGGCAGGTGGCTTCGGAGTAGCCGAACCGGCCGCCATGGTTGGGGAAGATGACCGCATCGGCGCCGATCAGGGGGAACAGTTTGCCGATCAGCAGGTCAGGCGCGATCCGCGCGGCGCCGCCCAGGCTGGGATGCGCGAAGAACGCCATGTCCGGGAATTCCCGCACCATCGTCGTCATGGTGGAAAATCCGCTGACCATCGGCGCCAGCATCAGGCAGTCGACGCCTTCCTCGCGGGCCAGCCTTGCGTCGGCGCGCATCGTGTCCAGATCGCCGGTCAGGCTGGGAATATACCGGGTCGGATGCCCGGTTGCCCGGGCGCCGCGCCTGATGGCCGCGGCACAGGCGCGAATCCGCTCGGCACGCGGGCTGTATTTCTGGTTGGCCAGGCCGTGGTCGTCCTTGACGAAATCCAACCCGCCAAGCGTGAGGGATTCCGCCAGCTTTGCCAGCCGCTCGACCGGCAGACCCTGGGGCTTCAGCGCCGATCCGGCGAAGGCACGGTCCGGCACCCGCAAGCGGTCGCGCAGGCCGGCGATGCCGTGGCGCGGGCCGCCAAATTCGGCAACCAGGTCCGGCGGGAGCGCGACATCCCACAGCACCACGTCATCATGCAGGGACGTGTTGCCGAACAGCATGTTCAGCAACTGCCCGGCATCGGCGCCGATCGTCGCGGTGGCCAGACCAATGCGGGCCTCGAACATCCCGGACCCGAGGTCGTCGATGGCTTCCACCGCGCCGACGATGTCGGTCAGCACGCCGGGCTCGTCTATGGCGGCAAGCGGCATCTCGACGCTTTGCTCGACGGCGATGGTCTGGGCACGCGCCTCGATCGACACTGCGTCCGAGCGGATACGATAGGCGACGGTGAAGCGTTGCGTCATGGTGTGGGGACCACCAGGGCGTCCACCGCGATGGCGCCGGCCGCACCCAGGATGACCGGGTTCACGTCGATGGCATGCAGCGCGTCGCCACAGGCGAGCGCCGCATCCTGCAACGCCATCAACAGATCGACAAAAGCGGTTGCCGCGTCCTTGTGCTTCCATCGAGGGCTTTGCAGGATGCGTCCAAGGGCGCTGGCGGCCAGACCGGCCATCACGTCATCCCGGGTGGTGGGGATCGGCCAGGTGGCGGTTTCCCGCAGGGCTTCGGCGAAAATCCCACCCAGGCCGGCCAGCAGGACCAAACCCACCCCATCGGCCCGGGTCACGCCGGCGATGGCTTCCAGGTCCCCCGGGATCATCGGCTGCACGATCACCTGGTCGCATGCCAAGGCGGCATACGCTTCCCGCAGCGCGGGGGCGTCGCGGAGATGGGTGCGGACCAGTCCAAGGTCGCTCTTGTGGGCGACATTGGCGACCACGCCTTTCAGCACCACCGGATAGCCGGACCGATCGGCGGCGGCCAGGGCCTGGTCCAGCGTGCGGCAAACCGTCGTCGGAACCGTGCGGACGGCATATTCGGCCAGCAGCGCCAGGCTTTCAGGCTCGGTTAACGGGCGAGCGGGCAAAGCGCGCACCGGGTGGGTCACGATGAGGGACGCGGGGCGGGGCGGGGGTGTCAGCATGGCGCCGACGCCCTCCAGCAAGATGTCCATTTCGGTGAACACATCCATGCCGAGCGATTCGTAGGTCTGGCGCTCCGCGGCCGGCATGCCGCCGGGCGAGACAATCAGCAGGGGCTTGCCGGAGCCTTCGCGCGCGCGGGCCAGCGCCGCGCGGATCGGGTCGCCCTGCCAGGGGTTCATCGAATGCATCAGCCCGACGGTCACCGCCACATCGGGGTCTGCCATCAGCAGCGACGGCACATCTCCGGCGCGCCGCATGCCGCCGAAAATGCCCATGTCCAGTGGATTGCCGATCCGGGAGAACATTTTCCTTGTATCGATGGCGGTCCGGGTTGCCTCGGTCAGATTGGCGAGGGGGACACAAAGCGCCGAGCACCGGTCCGCGATCAGCGACGCGCCGGCGCCGGACGTGGACAGCGCGCCGAGCTGGCCAGGGCGACGGCCGTATTTGTCCAGCAGGGCAGCGGCCGTCATCAGGCCTTCCAGGGTCGCGACGGCGGCGACTCCACTGGCGGCAAACAAGGCGGCGTAGGAACCGGCGTCGCCCGCCAGGCGCGACGAATGGGCAACCGCCGCGGCGGCGCCGGCCTCCGACCCACCGATCTTTAGCGCCACGACCGGTTTGCCCGCTGCGTGCGCGGCCAGGGCCAGGCGGCGAAAGCGCGAACCATCCCGCAGGCTGTCGATCAGCAGCGCGATGACGCGGGTCGGCGCATGGCCGATGGCATATTCCATGTAATCGAGGACCGACATGTCGGCCTCGTTCCCCGCCGAGGCGAACAGCGACAGGCCGGCCCCCAACATTGCCAGCCGCCCGGCCATGGCGTCGAACAACGCGCCGGAATGGGAGAAGATAGAGATCCCACCCGGCTTCTGGCGCTTGGCGTGGGCGGTGTTGAAGCCGATCGAGATCGGATGATGCGCGTTGTAGATGCCGTTGCAGTTGGGGCCGACGATGCGGATGCCTTCCTGTTCGGCGATGCGTTGCAGTTCGCGCTGGCGTTCCTCGCCGCCGGCATCGAGGCTTTCGGCATAGCCGGCGGACCCGACGATGACGGCCTTTAGGCCGGCACGTGCGCAATCGCGGACGGCCTGCACGGCGGCTTCGGCCGGGATCGCGAGGAAGGCGGTGTCGATCGGTTCCGGTATCGAGCCGAAATCGGGCCGGCAGGCAATCCCGTCGACATCGGCCAGGCGGCGGCTGATGCCGTAGATGCCGCCTTGAAAGCCGGTGTCGCGAATGTTGGTCAACACGATGAACCCGTGCTTGGTGGTGTCGTCGGACGCGCCGACAACGGCGACCGCGCGCGGGTGGAACAGCGCGTGGAGCGCATCCTGCGTGGCGATCGTGGTGGGCATGGCGCGCATCTCCTGGGTCCGGGAGGATCGGGTAATGTGTCGGGCCGATGACGGCAAGGGTCGGAGGTTTCTCGCGCGGCGCCCCCATGGCGGGCGTGCCGGTTTTACGTGGCAGGCGCCGATCCGCATGCGATGTTGGACCGGCATGCGGCGTGGCGGGGCCGGACCGACAGGTCGCGCTATATTGGTCGCGCAATCTCAGAAAACCCCGGCGCGACGATGGCCGAGGAGCATTCTTGTAACCACTCGGCGGATATAGACGAGGCTCCTGAATGGAAGTCCGTCATCCATGATTAGTCAAACCGGCCAAGTGACCTCGCGTTCCGCCGAAGCTGCGATTTCGTTTGGTCACGCGAGCAACATTGCCGTTCAGGTCGATGCTTCTCCGTCCAATCCCGTTCGGCGGCGCCTCGGCGCTACCGCTCGGTGTGCCGAAGCCAGAGCATGACCACGCTGAGCGGAACGTAACAGCGTGTCGATCATGCGATCAAATAAGGAGCCAGAGCGGTTTGGCGTTTCCAGTCAGCGTGAAACCGCTCCAGCCGCATTGGCTCGAAAAATATCGCTTTCATTGCCCGCCTGACCTGACGACGCGCGGTTCTGAAACCTGAACGGTGGATACGTAACTCAATGGCACTGACACCTGAAAAAGCAACTGCGTCGTGGCGGTCCTGGGCCCGGGCCCGCATCGGGGCAGCACTGCCGGAGCTTTCGGACCTCTCGCCCGAGATGCTCCCGACTTCGGTGCTGCCGATTATCGCACAGATTGGCGCCAAGGCCGCCGCGGCGAAGGTTGCATCATCGGCGGCTTCGGCGGCGATCGGCCAGAGCGCGGTCGAACCCGTTGTGGTGGCGGCCTCCGGGGAGACGAGGCTTGCCGCGCTGACCGGTCTTGCGCAGATGGCGACGGATTCCGCTATTCGGCAGACGTCCGTAAACATTGCGTTCGTTGACGGCAATATCCGCGATATCGCTACGTTGGTGAAGAATATCGCCGCCGATCGTCAGGTCTTCATCCTGGATACGAAGACCGATGGGGTCGCTCAGATCGCCGCGGTCCTCGGACGGATGAAAGGGGTCACCAGCGTTCAGATCCTGTCGCATGGCAGTGAAGGCAATCTCTATCTCGGTTCGGGCGTTCTGAACCGCGCTTCCATGCGGACGACCCATGCGGCCGAATTGAAGACGATCAAGGCGGCCCTGGCGTCGACGGCGGACATTTTGATCTATGGCTGCGATTTTGCCGCCGGCCCCGATGGCAACCTGGCGGTCCAGGAACTGGCCAAACGCACCGGCGCCGATGTCGCTGCCTCCACGGACGCCACCGGGGCAACCGCGCTCGGCGGCGACTGGACCTTGGAAACGACCGTCGGCCAGATCGAGGCCGGGAATACGCTGACCGCCACGCAAATGGCGAACTGGAACAACCTGCTGGACGTGATTCCGCTGGGGGGCGGTCTTGGCGCGTTTTCCTTCGCGGTCAACAACAAGATCTATTCGGTCAATATCACCACCGGCAAGGCGACGCTGCTGTACACCGATACGGCACTTGCGACCAATGGTCTCAATGGCCTGGCCTTCGATTCCACCACGGGTATTTTCTATTACGCCGACAACGCGAGCTCTACCTTCAGCAAGGCGATTTACGCTTATAACGCGAAGACCGGTGTGCGGTCGGTCGTTACGTCCGACGTCACCGGCTTCGGGGTCGTGCTGGGCGCGTCCGGGCTTGGCAGTGGCGGCGGGTCGTTCAGCGACGGGTCCTATTATTTCGGGTTGGAAGGCGATTCGACGACCAATAACAAAGATGTTCTGTATAAGGTCAATTTCAATACCGGCGGCCTGACGATATCGAGCATTCAGCTCATCGACAATACATCAATTGCATCAAGCAATGAATTTGGTGATCTGATCGTACGGGCGGATCTCGGCAAGGTCTATGTGTTCAACGCCGGGACAAGTTCCGGCGTCACGGAAT
The DNA here is from genome assembly GCA_945861095.1 of Asaia bogorensis. GTDB lineage: Bacteria > Pseudomonadota > Alphaproteobacteria > Acetobacterales > Acetobacteraceae > Rhodopila. Next base: position 6,368 of record CAMATI010000336.1, read on the forward strand.
ACAACCTGACGCTTGGTGCGTCGCCGTCGCTGACCTTTGTGCAGACCGATACCAAGGCGGTGGTGCAGGCGGCGACCGATCGCAACGGCACGATGTACACGGTGTCGACGACGTTCCAGTCTTTTGATCCCACGGGCAGCGGCACCTTGGGAACCGCCAAGACCATCACGACGGATGGGTCGACGACGATCGCATCGGCCTTTGATGCGGCGAACGCGGTCTCCGCCGAGTCGTCCATCGCGGGACGCACCTGGAACGACGCCAACAGCAACAGGGTGCGCTCAGCCATCCCCTCATTTTTTCTCCTGTGATTCCAAGGCAGTAGGTTTGGATGCCAAGTCGCCCCGCCACCTGCAACGGGAAGCTGGCCCAACTGACCGGGTCATACCTCGAGTCACGTAACCCAGCCTGATACAAAAAGCGGTG
>CAMATI010000337.1 GCA_945861095.1 Asaia bogorensis
TACCCGGACCTATCACCACCTCGGTAGGCCCCAGGAATTCAAACGACAAATGAATCGCATTCCAAAGGCCGCGCCTTTGGTGGGGTCCAGGGGCAAAGCCCCTGGTCGGGGTCCCCCAGGGCCATTGGGGCGGAAGCCCCGATTTGCCACCCCCACCGCCGCGTGCCAAAGTCACGACCGGCTGGCGACAGGGTCCAGGCAAGCGACCCACCCAGCGGGAGGGCGACCAAATGGCATATGATCTGTTGGTACAGAATGGACTCGTCGTCGACGGCTCCGGCATGCCGGCATTCCGCGGCGACGTTGGTGTCAAAGACGGCAAAATCGTCGAAATCGGCAAGCTGAGCGGCCCCGCCGCACGCACGGTAAACGCGGACGGACGCGCCATCGCGCCAGGCTTCATCGACAACCACGCGCACTACGACGGCCAGGTGACCTGGGATCCGCTCTGCACGTTCTCCCCCCAGCACGGGGCGACGACGGTGATCTTCGGCAACTGCTCGCTGGCGCTGGCACCGGTGCGGCCCGGGGCAAAAGCCGCGTCCAGGACAGCGGAATTCCTGTCCTATGTCGAAGCGATCCCGATGGAGGTGCTGTCCACCATCGATGTCGACTGGGAAACGATCCCGCAATACATGGACAAGCTGGACAAGCGGCTGGGCGTCAACACCGGCACGCTGATCGGCCATACACCGGTGCGCTATTACGTGATGGGCGACGAGTGCCAGAAGCGCGTCGCGACCGCGGACGAAATCAAGGCCATGCAGGACGTCGTCCGCGAAGGCATGACCGCCGGGGCGCTGGGGCTTTCGCTGTCCCGCCAGAAGGGCCATTTCGACCCGCAAGGCGTGCCGATCCCCGCGCTCTGGGCGTCCGACGAGGAGATTTTCGCCCTCGGTGACGTGCTGCGCGAATTGTCCACCGGCACGATCCAGGTGGGCGGCGGCGTCGATCAGGAACTGAAGGACGGCATGATGGCCCGTCTGGCCGAGGCCACCGGGCGCACCGTCGTCTACAACAGCCTGAGCCAGACCGTGCGCAATCCCGACAAGTGGAAGCAGCACATCGCCCGCGTCGACGAAACCGCGGCCCAGGGCATTCGCGCCTATCCGATGTGCAGCCCGAATCGGGTGACGCAAGACTTCACCATGAAGAACTGCCAGGTGTTCCGCGGCCTGCCCGTGTGGCACCCGATCCTGATCTCCTCGGACGAGGACAAGCTGCGCGCCTATGCAGACCCCGCCGTGCGCGACAAACTGCACGCCGAAGCGGTGGAGCGGTCCACCCCGAGCGGCAATGCCATGGGGTTCTCCAAGACCTGGTGGGATTACATGTGGGTGAACGAACCGGCACTGGAGAAGAACAAGGACTTCCAGTTCAAAAGCATCGGCGAAATCGCGCAAATGACCGGCAAACGCGTGATCGACGCGTTCCTGGATCTGGTCGTCGAGGAAAAGCTGGAAACCCGCTTCCTGCAAGCCGAAAACAACATCGACGATGAGGCGATGACCCGGATCCTGACCTATCCCAACGCGATTATCGGGCTGGGGGATGGCGGCGCGCACGTGCAATTCCACGGTGGCTACGGCTACACCACCCGCCTGCTCGGCGAATGGGTGCGCCAGCGGAAAGTGTTGACCCTGGAACAGGCGGTGCGGAAACTGACCTTCGAATCGGCGTCGGTGTTCGGCCTGCACGATCGCGGATTGCTGCGCCCTGGGATGGCGGCGGATATCGTGGTGTTCGACCCGGCAACAGTGAACGCCGGCAAGGAAACCGTGGTCCGCGACTTCCCCGCCGGCGGCTGGCGTATCCGGGAGGAGGCGATCGGGGTGCACTACACGATCGTCAACGGCACGGTCCTGCTGGAAGATGGGGTCCACACCGGGGCCTTGCCCGGTCGGGTGCTGCGCAATAGCTGGTACCACGCACATCGCAATTGATAGCGCGGGGGACCTGATCACGCGAACCTGCCGGGTTCGGCGCTTATCGGCAACGAACCCGGTTTGGTGCGCGGCAGGTGATTCTTTCGGCGCGTTGGTATAATTTGGCATCCCGTCCGCGTCGGAGATGCCCACCATGAGTGCCGTGACCGCCAACATCGCCTCCCCCCGCATGCTGCTGGTCGCGGGTGGGGCCGTGAAACAAATCGTCGAGGTGTTGGCCAAATTCGGCCTGTCCCGGCCGCTGATCGTCACCGATCCGTTCATGGTGAAATCCGGCATGGTCCGTCATTGCCTGGACCCGCTGGAAGCCGCTGGCATCGTCTGCGGTGTCTTCAGCGACACCATCCCCGAACCGACCGACACGGTGGTGGAGGCCGGGGTCCGTGTGCTGCAACAGACCGACTATGATTGCATGATCGGCTTTGGCGGCGGCTCCCCCATCGACACCGCCAAGGCGATGGCGATCCTGGCGTCGGGCGGCGGCAAGATGCGCGACTACAAGGTGCCCGTCGCCGCCGACAAGGGCGCCGTGCCCGTGATCGCCATACCCACCACGGCCGGAACTGGTAGCGAATGCACGCGCTTTACCGTGATCACCGACTCCGACCGCGACGAGAAGATGCTGATCAACGGCCTGGGCGCGCTGCCGCTGGCCGCGATCGTGGATTACGAACTGACCTACTCGGTGCCACCGCGCACCACCGCCGACACCGGGGTCGACAGCCTGACGCATGCGCTGGAGGCTTATGTGTCCAAGCGCGCCAACCCGTTTTCCGACGCGCTGGCGATGGCGGCGATGGGGCTGATCGGCAAGCACATCCGCACCGCCTATGCCGAACCGCGCAACGCCGCGGCGCGGGAGGCGATGATGATCGGCGCCACCCAGGCGGGGTTGGCGTTTTCCAATAGCTCGGTGGCGCTTGTGCATGGAATGTCCCGCCCGATCGGGGCGCATTTCCATGTGCCGCATGGGCTGTCCAACGCGATGCTGCTGCCGGCGATCACGCGGTATTCGGTGTCGGGGGCCGAAGCGCGGTACGGCGCGGCATCTCGCCAGATCGGGTTCGCGGGGATGGCCGACAGCGATGCGGTCGCGGCGGCGAAGCTGGTGACGGGGTTGGAGGCGCTGAACAAGGACCTGTCGGTGCCGACCCCGGCGGAATTTGGCATCGCCGAGGCCGATTGGAACGGCAAGATGGCGCTGATGGCGGAACAGGCGTTGGCCTCGGGCAGCCCGAACAACAATCCGCGCGTGCCCGATGCGGGGGAAATCGTGACGTTGTACCGAGAGGTTTGGACCGGCGCCCCTGCCAATCGTTAGGGGGGCCGGTTAAGCGACGCGCCAAATGGGGCCGCTACGGCGGCGCGTCGTGTCCGGCCGGTGGATGGCCGAGGCGCATTGCGTGCTCGACCGATCCCATGACAAACCCAAAGATGCCCGAAATCACAAGACGATATCGCGAGCACCGAAGCCACCGGTCGGATCGGTGAGCTGGATCTTGATGATGTCGCCGGACGTCCCGGGATTGACCACGCCATCGCCCAAATTCGCCCAGACCGTGACCAGGCCAGGCCCATCGACGGACCATCCGATCGCGTGCGGCGCCAGTGCCGGCGCCAGTGCCATCGGGTCGATCAACCCCAGGTCGCCCACAATGTCGGTCAAGGAACCGACCGCAGAAAAATCCAGGCTGTCCTCGCCATCCGTAAAGCCGCTTATCCGACCGAGATCGACGATGTCCCCCGGACCGGACATCGCGTTCGGACGAATGAAGAAAATGTCGCGATCGGGCGTGGCGACCCACAGGTTATCCGAATCCACGACAATAACGTTTCCGTCGCTGCCCGCATCGTCGAACCCGACCGACAGGGCGAACCCGATGCCCTCGGGCGGGACATACACCATACCGGCGTCCAGCGAATCGTTGACCTGTCCGGTGGTCAGCGCGATCTGCGCGGTCAGCCCGGTGTTGGGGTCCGCGTCGGAGTCGACGCCATCGTCCATGCCAGTATCGACAGATGTAAAGATATAATCGGCCGGCAGCCCGAACTGAATCCCATACGTGCCTGCCGCCAACCCCGCGAACAAATACGCACCATTCCCATCCGTGGTCTCCGTGCCGATCACCTGTCCGCCACTATTCAAAAGATGCACCGTCACGCTGGGCAGACCCGCCTCGTCCAACGGACCATTCTCGTCCGAAATCACCAGGTCGTCACCGGCCGCCCCATCGTCCTGCAATCCGTTGCCGTTCTGGTCGTCCGAGACATAGCCCCCGATCGAGGCGGTGGATGGCGGCTGATACACCATGCCCGCGTCCAAGGTATCGTCATGGTCGCCGGCGGCCAGCACGATCTGCGCGCTTCGGCCGGTGACGATATCCGCGTCTGAATCCAGACCGTCGTCCAGACCCGCATTGGCTGACGTGAAGACGTGATTGTCCAAGACCTGGAATTCGACCTGGTATGCACCAGCGCCCAGTTCGGTAAACGCGTAGATGCCCGACGCATCCGTGACCTCGGTCGCGACCACCGCTCCCAGGCTGTTCAGCAAGGTGACCGTAACGTCCGCAAGACCGACCTCGCCAACGTCCTGAATGCCGTCCTGATCGCTGTCGAGCCAGACGCGGCTCCCCATCGTTGCGAAAGAAGAACCGACCAGCACCAGGCCAGCATCGAGGTCGGGATTGGATTGTCCGGCGGTCACCGTAATCGCGCCGGTCAGTCCGGTCAGCGGATCGGCATCGCTGTCCGCGGCCGAATTGCCCCCCTGCCCGGACATGGAGAAATCGAACCCTTCGACCGCGTCGAACCGGATGGCGTAGGTGCCAGCCTGCACATGCTCGAACAGGTAATGTCCCGTGGAATCGGTCGTTGTGCTCGCCAATACCTGGGTTCCGGATGCGTTGGTCAGGTGCACGCCGACCCCGGACGCACCCGCGCCGTCATCCTGCAACCCGTTGCCATTCTGGTCGAGCCAGACATAGTCCCCGATCGTGCACAGTTGGGTTGTCGAGGTGGTGCCGAAAGTCTGTTGAATAAGGCTCATGTCGATCATCGAGTCAGGGGACTCGGATTCGACGGTCTCGATGATCGTCAGCCTGACAGAGACCGACATGTGCCCCTGCACGAACTGCACCGGCGCCGGGGCGGGTCCGCCGAAAACATAGGTCTGGGTCCCGATCAGGTTGCCCTGGGTGTCGTAGACGGTCTGCACGGCCGTCATCCCGGTGCCCAAGGTGGCGACATCGACCACATACAGCGTGTCGAAGGACGTGATGAGCTGACCGGGCGTGTTGCTGACGACGTCGTAGACGAAGTTCAGCTCCATCGAGCCGCTGGGGCCGAACACGGTCGCCGCGAACGCGGACCACTGCATCCCGGTCGCCGGGCCGTCGACGGCGATCGGCTGGCGCTTGAATGCGACAAATGGGATCGTATCGCCCGTGTCCGTTTCGCTGACATAGATGTTGGCGATCGGATCGTTGGAACCGGTGAACGTCAGCACCCCATCCGTCACGTCGGAGAAACGCTCTGCTGGCGTGACGTCGATCGTCAATGTCGAAACCACCGGGGCGCCCAGCCCGTCCGACAGGCTGTAGCTGACGACCGGCACCGGACCGTTGAAGGTGGCCACCGGTGTAAAGACGTAGCCGCCGTCGGAACCGACCGTCAAAGCACCGACACCGGCGATCGTGGCACTCTGTCCCGCGTTGTAACTGGTGCCGTCCACGGTGAAGCCGGTGACCACCACCGGACCGTCCACGCTGCTGGCGCCGACCAGCACGCTGCCGCTGAGCGGTACCCCCTGCAGCGTGGTCCGGACCTCTGGCGTATCGGTGAAGATGTCATCCACCGATGTAACATTTATACCCATATATGAAACAACCTGCTCGGCTGTCCCATCACTCGTTGCGACTGTCAGCAGATCTGGCCCACTGAAGTCCTGAGAGCCGAGATAGGTCAGTCCAGCCAATGCCGCGTTGATCTGCGCCGCGGTTCCGGTGATCGAGAGCGTGCCCAGCCCGTTGCCCGTGACCGAGCCACCGCCGCTGGTTCCAACCGAAAGCGTCCCGTTCGAGACCGTCAGGGTTGTCGTCAGGATCGCACTGTCCACATCGGCGACCGATACGCCGCCAATGGCCAGCAGCGTATCCTCCGCGACCGTCCGTGCCGTCGGGACGGCGTTGACCGGCGCGTCGTTCGCCCCGTTCACCGTAATGACCAACTGCGCCGTGTCGGTCAGACCGGCCGGATCGCGCGCGGTGTAGGTGAACGTGTCCGTCAACGTCCCGCCAGTGTTCAGCGCCTGCACCGTCACGTCGGTGTTGTTCACAACGTAACTGTAAGTGCCATCCGCGTTCAGCGTCAGCGTGCCATAGGTGCCGCCGAGCGCAGTTCCCACCGTTCCGGCGGTCCCCGAACCGGCCTCGGTGCCCGTGCGCACGGCCGACACCGTCAGAGACGCGGTCGTATTGTCGATATCCGTGTCGTTGGTCAGCACCGTGCCCGTCGCGTTCGTGCCGGCTGTTCCATTGGCCGTGCCACCAGCCTCGGTCGCGGCGCCGGTGTCATTCGTGGCGACCGGCGCGTCGTTCGCTCCATTGACCGTGATCACCAACTGCGCCGTGTCGGTCAGACCGGCCGGATCGCGCGTGGTGTAGGTGAACGTGTCCGTCAACGTCCCGCCAGCATTCAGCGCCTGCACCGTCGCGTTGGCGTTGTTCACGACATAACTGTAGGTGCCGTCAGTGTTCAGCGTCAGCGTGCCATAGGTGCCGGCCAGTGCGGTTCCTACCGTGCCGGCGGTCCCGGAACCGGCCTCGGTGCCCGTGCGGAC
>CAMATI010000338.1 GCA_945861095.1 Asaia bogorensis
CAGCGTCAAGTTGGGGAAACGCGGTGGGCGTCTGGGGGATGAGCATAGGCATGCGCGTCGTGATCCTTCCGCGCCCTCAAGTCTAAATTACCGGGGGGTGGGTGTCTCATCTTCATTGGCACGGAGGGGCGCGGATAGGTCGGTCGGCATCGGGTGGTGCATGGTCGAGCATGCGGAAATCGGGCGAACGGACCGAGGGGCCGACCCATGCGCCGATAAGGCGGTATTTGGACAAGCCGCGCCCGAAGGCCCGTGCAGGCTTGAGCCGCGCTTGATCCCGCCGCACACTGTTCCATCAAATCGGAGAAAACGGAGATGAAAGTCGGCTTTATCGGTCTGGGCATGATGGGCGCCGGGATGGCATCCAATATCCAGAAGGGTGGATTTCAGCTTGTCGTGCACGACCTGACCCGCCAAGCGGCATCCAAGCACCTGAACGACGGCGCCATCTGGGCGGACAGCCCGAAAGCGGTCGCGGAACAATGCGAGATCGTGTTCACCTCCCTGCCCACACCGGCGGATGTGCGCCATGTCGGCACCGGGGAGAACGGGTTGATCGAGGGCTTCCAGAAAGGCTCGGTCTGGCTGGATCTGTCCACCAACGCCGTGGACGTGGTGCGCGACCTGAACGCGATCTTCGCCGAAAAGGGCGTGGATTTCCTGGATGCGCCGGTCAGCGGCGGGCCGTCTGGCGCCAATTCCGGCAAGCTGGCGGTCTGGATCGGCGGCGACAAGGCCGCGTATGACAAATACAAGGCCGTGCTGGACGCGTTCAGCGACCAGAACCGGTATATCGGCCCGATCGGCGCCGGCACGATTGCGAAACTGGTGCACAACTCCGCTTCCGCCGCCGTCAACGTGGTCCTGTCGGAAGTCTTCACGATGGGCGTGAAGGCCGGGGTGGAGCCGCTGCAATTGTTCGAGGCGATCCGCCAGGGTGCCGCCGGTCGCGTGCGGCTGTTCGATCGGTTACAGAAACAGTTCCTGACGGGCGTCTACGATCCGCCGGATTTTGCGCTGCGGCTGCTGCACAAGGATGTTTCTCTGGCGTGCCAGTTGGGGCGGGAGGTCAGCGTGCCGATGCGCCTGACCAATCTTGCGCATCAGGAACTGACCGAGGCGCTCAACCGCGGCTGGGGCCAGCGGGACTCCCGGGTCGGTGCGCTGCTGCAACAGGAACGCGCGGGCATCCCGCCGATCCAGGTCTCGCCCGACCGGATCAAAGCCGTCATGGAAAAGGACTGATCTTATGAAAATGCAATTGGGCGCATCTCTGCCCTGCGGCGATATCGGCACGGGCGCGGCGGTGGTGCGCGATTACGCGCAAACCGCCGAGGGCCTGGGATTCGATTACCTGCAAGCCCCCGACCATGTGCTGGGCGGCAATCCGGCGACCGTGCCCCCCGGCAAGCGGGTGGGCACGACGGAAACCGCCTATCACGACCCGTTCGTGCTGTTCAGCTTTGTCGCCGGCTGCACGCAGAAGATCGGCTTTGCGCCGGGTGTGCTGATCCTGGCGCAACGCCAGGCGGCTCTGGTGGCCAAGCAGGCGGCCTCCCTGGATGCTCTGGTGCCCGGACGGTTGCGTTTGGGCATCGGCGTGGGCTGGAACGAGTTGGAGTTCGTCGGCCTGAACGAGAATTTCAAGAACCGCGGCCGGCGGTCGGAAGAACAGGTCCAGGTGATGCAGGCGCTGTGGTCGCAGCCGCATGTGACGTTCGCGGGCAAGTATCACACGTTGGAGGATTCCGGGATCAACCCTCGGCCCCCGTCCGGCCGGGTGCCGGTGTGGTTCGGCGGGCACGCCGAACAGACGTTCCAACGGACGGCGAAATATGGGGATGGGTTCATGCCTTTGGCCTACCCGGCGGATGACACGGCGCTGGTGGCGTTCGACAAACTGCGCGGCATGATCCGGGCGGAAGGCCGCGATCCGGCTTCGGTCGGGATCGAGGTTTGGGTCTCGGTCGGGACTGGGAACGAAGACGACTGGCGGCGGGATGTGGCGTTCTGGAAGAAGGCGGGGGTGACGCATGTGACGGCGCACACGACTTATTCCAGCAAGATCCATACGCGGATTGCAGGTCGGAGTGCGGCGGATCATATCGCGGCGGTGACGCGGTTCCAGAAGGCGGTTGTGGATTTGTTGTAGGGGTTTGGGTGGGCGGTGGCGTTTTGGCGCCGCCGCCGTCGCTCGAAGAAATCCGGTATGTTTGGTCGCTCTGCTGTCCTTCGGAGGACTATGGCGGCCCAATAAAGAAAGCAATCAGGAATGCGGATATTTGAGGCGCCGGCGCGTCCTGATCAACTTGCGGCGCCTCATACAGATATCAAGCCTCAATCACCCCCACACTCATCGATTCCGCCGCCCGCCGCAACGCCCGATCACGGGTCGCCAACGCCATGCCCCGCCGGGACACGAGGTCCAGATAGATCGCGTCATAGACCGTCAATCGGTGCTCACGCGCCAACCGGAACACCGGACCGCGAATCCGGGATGTCTCCGCGTCGGTCTCCACCGGCAGGCTACCGAGCAACTCCAACAATTCGGCGCACCGTTCGCCCGACACCCGGTTTCGCCGTTCGGCAGTCAGCAGCAGATTGGCGCATTCGGCATGCCACAGCAGAGGCACAACCACCTGCCGATGCGGCAGGCTGCGGAGCAGCTCTCGGCTAGCCGCCGTCGCCTCATCATGGAAGCACCAGGCCGCGGTAACGGACGCGTCAATAACGACGGGTGCTACCATCTGCGCCCGGCGTCGCGGAACTCTTTCCAGTCCCCCTCAAGCGACTGTCCGGCCGCGATCTCCTCGATACGCCGCACCGCCGACTTGATCGCCTCCGGATCTTTCCGTTCCACCGGCACCAGTTCGGCCACCGGCATACCATGCTTGGTGATCGTGAACCGTTCCCCCTTCGCGACCCTGTCCAACAGAGACGACAGATGGGTCTTCGCCTCAAAGGCGCCGATGGTGTCCATTTCAACCAGTCTCCAACCAGTTCATTCGATATAGGCGGAGGAGACCGCTCCCGCAACCATCACCCACGCACCGTCCCAGACCGAGCCCCTGGGACGGATGCGACAAAGCCGGTGCGACGGACGAGCGGTTGACGGCCATCGCCGTAGCCGGCGTGTCTACAACAGACGCCGTAGCCGGCGTGTCTACAACAGACGCCGTGGCCGGCGTGTCTACAACAGACGCCGTGGCCGGCGTGTCCACAACAGGCGTCCGCCGCAAGTCTCAATCCATCGAAATCTTGGCCTCCCGGATCAGGGCGCCATACTGGTCGAAGTCCCGCCGCATCGTCGCCGTCAGTTGCTCCGGCGTTCCCGGATGCGGCCGGATGGCGAATTTTTGCAGATGCGCCACCATCTCCGGGGTGCGCGCGATCTTGTTCATGGCCTGGCTCATTTTCCGGATGATCGGTTCCGGCGTGCCGGCCGCGGTGTACATCCCGAACCAGCCCACGAAATCCAGTTGCGGATAGATCTCGCTCAGCAGGGGCGTGTTCGGAAAATCCGGATGGCGCACGCGGTCGATCACCGCCAGCAGATTGAGCTTGCCCGCCAGCACATGCGGCATCGCGTTGGGGTCCAGATAGGTCTGCACCACGCCCGCGAGCAGATCGGGCAACGCCTCGCCAGCGCCCTTGTAAGGGACATAGACCATATCGGTGCCGGAAACCTTGTTGATCATGATCGTCACCAACTGGGTCAGGGTTCCCAGCCCGACGCCGCCAAGGTTCAGCGTGCCCGGCTTCGCCTTCGAGATCGCCACCAGGTCCTGCACGGTCTTCGCCCCGATCGAGGGGTTGGCGGTCAGGATGATGGAATAATCGGCGAATTGCGTCACCGCCGCCAGGTCCTTGAACGGATCGTATCCCACCGTGCGCACCTGCGGCAGGATGGTCACCGAGGACACCGGTGTCGTGACATAGGTATATCCGTCCGGTGCCGACTTGGCACAGGCCTCCAGACCGATCGCGCCGGCGGCTCCGCCCTTGTTCTCGATCACGAACTGCTGGCCAAGTTCCGCGGACAGATGTTGCAGGAACGGCCGCGTCGCGTTGTCGGTCGATCCGCCTGGCTGATAGTTAACGATAATTTTAACCGGCTTGATGGGCCAGTTGACCGCCGGCTGCGCCGCGGCGGCGAATGGCATCACCGCCGCAAGGGCCGCGAACACCGGATTGATCCAGGACCTGAGCACCGACATTTGACCTCCTGTTTGTTGCTTATTCCGTACGTCCCAGCGCCAGCCTTGTCGGGTTTCGCGGGCACGGTCAACCGGGGGGACAGCCAAAGGGACGGCCAACGGGGCGATTGCTCGCCATGCGGCGGTATCGCGCTACCCGAAACCGCGAACGCCAGCCCACCCTTCCCCGCCGTCTCGGATGCTGCGAAACTGATCCCCGTCCAGGAAAGCAGGAGAACGCCCAATGATCCGTCGCCGCATGTTCACGGCCGGCGTCGCCGCCTCGCTGGCGATGCCCTCGATCGGCAAGGGCGCCGCCGCGTCGCCGCTGAAATTCATCCCGCAATCGGATCTGACCATCCTCGATCCGATCGTCACCACCGTCTACACGGCGCGCAACCACGGATACATGGTGTTCGATACGCTGTTCGGTATGGACAGCAACTACCAGATGCAGCCACAGATGCTGGAAAGCTACAGCGTGGAGGACAACGGTCTCCGCTGGAAACTCACCCTGCGGGACGGCCTGATGTGGCATGACGGCGAGAAGGTGCTCGCGAAGGATTGCGTCGCGTCCGTCCGCCGCTGGGGCGCGCGCGACGGGATCGGCAGCCTGCTGATGGCGCGCACCGCCGAACTGAACGCCCTGGACGACAAGACCTTCGAATTCCGCATGAAAAAGCCGTTTGCCCTGCTGCCTTACGCGCTGGGCAAGATTTCCACCCCGATGTGCGCCATCATGCCAGAGCGTCTGGCCAAGACCGATCCGTTCAAGGCCGTCAGCGAAATGGTCGGCAGCGGTCCGTTCAAGTTCAAGGCCGATGAGTGGATTTCAGGCGCGCGGGCCGTCTACACGAAAAACGACCGCTACGTGCCGCGGTCCGAGATCAGCACCGGCTGGACCGCCGGCGGCAAGGTGGCGCATTTCGAACGGATAGAATGGCACACCAGCCCCGATGACGGCACCTCCGCCAGCGCCATGCGGTCGGGGGAAATGGACTGGTGGGAACTGCCGACGGTCGATCTGCTGCCGGTCCTGAAGCGCACCGGCAAAATCCGCGTCGAAATCAAGGACCGCAACGGCACGCTCGGCATGTTGAAAATGAACAACCTGCAGCCGCCGTTCAACAACGCGGCGATCCGGCAGGCCCTGATCGGCGCCATCTCCCAGTCCGACTACATGACCGCGATCGCGGGGGAGGATCGGACGATGTGGCGGGAAGGCGTCGGCATCTTCACGCCCGCCACCGATATGGCGACCGATGTCGGCATGGACCTGCTGACCAGCAAGCGCGACATCGCCAAAGTCCGCGCGATGATCAAGGAAGCCGGCTACAACAACGAAAAGACCATCCTGCTGGCCCCGAATGAGCCGCATTACCGCAAGGCGATGGCGGATGTGACCACCGAGATGCTGAAATCCGCGGGGTTCAACCTGGACATCCATTCGATGGATTGGGGCACCGCGATCGTGCGGCGGGAAAACAAGCAGCCCGCGGACAAAGGCGGCTGGAGCGCCCTGTGCACCACCGCCAACGGACTGGACATGCAGACCCCCCTGCTGCACTTCCTGCGCACGACCGGCCAGAAAGCCTGGTTCGGCTGGACCGACAGCCCGAAGATCGAGGAATTGCGCGCCGCCTGGGTCGATGCGCCCGATCTGGCGGCGCAGAAGCGGGTTGCCGCCGAAATCCAGCGCCAGTGCTGGATCGACGTGCCACATATTCCGCTGGGCCAATGGTTCCAGCCGGTGGCATGGCAGAACACCGTGGACGGCATTCCGGACGGATTCCCGTTGTTCTGGGGTGCCAAACGGGTCTGAGTGTCTGTCCGGAAACATAGTGTGCCTTTTCGGTGGGCTACCATGAGGCGGCTGGCAGGCGCGGCCCCGCAAGCGATGCGGGGCCATCGATGCGGGGCCATCGATGAGGGGCCATCGATGAGGGGCCGCAACGCACCAGACGCCCATGGTAGTCCGCTGAAAAGGTGCATTATGTTTCCGGACAGACACTGAGACCATCCAGCCGAACCAAGGACCCATAGGCGCCCCCTCCTCGTCGTTGCTGGATCAAATCCGGCAATGACGGTCAGGGCCGTGCCCACGCGCCATTGTTTCGCCGGTTGGCCTCGCTCCCCCCGACCTGATTCGGTGTAATCAGCGTTCACCATCAGACATCGCAAAGCACAGCGCCTGCATCAACCGACACCACGCCCGCCAGCGACAACGCCAGCCGTGCCGGCCGGTCGTTACAAGCGGCGCGATTCCGGTTGTCATCACCGCCCGTCTGATCAAAGCTGCATCGGCACATCGCACACGCAACCGGGGGGATTTGTCATGCACGCAGAGCGGACACGTAAAGGCCGGTGGCACATCCATTTCGGTAAAATGATGGTTCCGGCCCTTATCCCATGTTTAGCACCCACCAAAATAAACCTCATATTATCAGTATCTTGTGCCGCCTCTGCGGCTCGTGTGGCACTACAACCGCGTCATAGGGGGTTCAGACGGTGCGTCTCTGGATCCCTCCCGGCGAGGCATCGATCCCCAGCGC
>CAMATI010000339.1 GCA_945861095.1 Asaia bogorensis
ACCTCCCAAGAAGACCTCAAGGAGCGGATCGAGCGCTTCATCGCCTACTTCAACCGGACCATGGCGAAGCCGTTCAAGTGGACCAAGACGGGAAAGCCGCTTGCCGCTTGAGGGAATTGGCGTCGAAATTTCCGGCGCGCGGCACTAGAGACCTTGAACGGTTTCCCGTTTCCAGTCAGGGGGGAACCGCTCCAACCAGGGAGGTACGACCGAACCATGAGTGACAACCTCATGCTGGACCATCTGCGGGCGATCCGGGCCGAATTGCGAGAACTGCGGACCGAGCAACAAGAACAGCGGTCACGGATTGCCGCCATCGAACGGTCGATGGTCGATCTGTTGCGGTCGTTTGTGACCGTCAGGAGCGAAGATGCGAGCCTGCGGTCTGAGTTTGGCGGCCGCTTCGACCGCGTGCTCGATCGGCTCGACGCGATTGATCGACGGTTGGATGTGACACCGATCGATAACGTGTCTTCGGGGCCGCGCGCGGGATAATCCGCACTTGTTCCGGGCAGCCGAACACGTATCCGCGTAGTGGGAAGCGGCCTTCTGTGGCACATTTGCCTCACAGGAGGTCCTCTATTTGCCACACCCTTCGCCTCAGGATCGTGACGGTCCATTCGCCTGCGCGCCGAGCGGGGAGCCGGCGTTGGTCCATTGCCGATCCGGCCACAGTGTCAGCGCGGTCGCGGCACTTGTGCCGTGGAGGATCGCGGGCGCCTGCTCGCCGAACCGGCGCGCGGGTCCGGTGTGCTCATGGTGAAATGGGCCAAACACCGGCGTGCCCGGCAGGACGCGTCGTCAGACCGATCCGGCGGGAACCGATCCGGTGGGGATCGCTCCGGTGGGGATCGAAGTGACCGGCCGCGCCGGCCACCCAGCGCCATCTTGCCGGAAACCGCGATCGTGCAGATCACCGGCACCGACCGTGACGGCGATGCGATCGCGCGCCCCGTGGCCTGGAAACACGAAGACGGCCAGCCGCCGCTGATCCTGATGGCGCCCGAACCGCCCGGTCGTCCGGCTCTGGCGCCGGGGGAGCGGGTGCTGGCGCGCCTGCGCTCGATCGGTCCCGGTCGCTACGAGGCGCGCACGATGCGCCGCATGACCGATGCGCCCGGCCGGGTGCTGGGCGTTTACAAGCCGGGGCGCACGGAAAACCGGATCGTGCCGACGGACCGCCGATCCAAGGCGGAATGGGTCGTGCCGGCCGGTCAGGAACTGGGCGCGGAACCGGACGAGATCGTGCTGGCCGAACCGCTGCCCAACCAGCGCCTGGGCCTGAAGCCCGCCCGGGTGATCGAGCGTCTGGGGCGGATGGGCGATGCGCGATCCGTCAGCCTGATCGCCATCCACACCCATGGCATCCCACAGGAGTTCTCCGAAGAGGCGCTGGCGCAGGCCAAGCGCGCCCGCCGCGTGCAACTGGCGAAGCGCACGGATCTGCGGGAGGTGGCTCTGGTCACCATCGACGGGGAGGATGCGCGGGATTTCGACGACGCGGTGTTCGCCGAACCGGATGGCGACGGGTTCCGCCTGATCGTCGCCATCGCCGATGTCGCGCATTACGTCCGCCCCGACAGTGCGCTGGACCACACGGCGCGCACTCGCGGCAACAGCGTCTATTTCCCGGATCGCGTCGTGCCGATGCTGCCGGAGGCGCTGTCGAACGGCTGGTGCAGCCTGCGCCCGAACGAGGAACGCGGTTGCCTGTTCGTCGAGATGCGGGTCGATCGCACCGGCCGCAAGACAGAACACCGCTTCGGCCGCGGCTTGATGCGCAGCGCCGCTCGCCTGACCTACGAACAGGTGCAGGTGGCGCATGACGCCGGGCAGGACCTCGATCTGCCGTTGTCGCATCTTTATGCCGCGTTTCGCGCTCTCCTGGCGGCGCGACAGGCGCGGGGGACGCTCGATCTGGACCTGCCGGAGCGCAAGGTCGAGATCGACGACAACGGCGTGGCACTCAGCGTCGCCCCGCGGCCTCGGTTGGACAGCCATCGGCTGATCGAGGAGTTCATGGTCCTGGCCAATGTTGCCGCGGCCGAGGAACTGGAACGGCTGCACCAGCCCTGCATGTATCGTGTCCACCCGCCGCCGACGGAGGAGAAACTCGCCAATCTGCGGGTGTTCCTGGGCACGATGGGGATATCGCTGCCGCCCGGCGATCAGGTGCATCCGCGCGATCTGGACCACATTTTGCGCCGGGTGGCGGGGACGCCGGAAGCGACGGTGGTGAACGAGGTGATGCTGCGCAGCCAGTCCCAGGCGGCCTACAGCCCGGACAATATCGGCCATTTCGGCCTGGCTCTGACCCGGTATGGGCATTTCACCAGCCCGATCCGCCGTTATGCCGACCTGCTGGTGCATCGCGCCCTGATCAAGGGGCTGCGCCTGGGGCGGGACGGGCTGACAGACGAGCAGGCGGCGCATCTGGAAGACACCGCCGACCACATCACCGCGACCGAACGGCGCGCCCAATTGGCGGAACGCGATGCGGTGGACCGTTACCTGGCTGCCTACATGGCGGATAAAGTGGGGGCGCATTTCGCTGCGCGAATTTCCGGCGTGACCCGTTTCGGTCTATTCGTCACTGTTGCGGATAGCGGAGCCAGCGGGATCGTGCCGATCGGCTCTCTGTTGGACGATTACTGGCATCATGACGAACGGGAGCAAACCCTGACCGGCCGGCACACCCATCTGGTGTTTCGTCTGGCGCAGGACGTGGAAGTCCGACTGGCGGAAGCGAGTCCGGTGACCGGCGGCCTTGTCTTCCACATCCTGCAGGGCAACCCTCGGAAGCAACCGGGAAAGCGGTCCCGACGCCCGTGAGGCGACGCGCGACAAAAACTGTTTCGTCTGGAGTGGAGCACCGGTCTCTCCACGTCATGGCCGGCGCGGGCCGGACATCCACGACTTCGCTTGGGGCTTGTTCGGGAATAACCGAGCCGGTCGGGGCGACGGACGGGCCTTTCCCCGTCATGGTGGGCGAAGGCCGGCCATCCACGACTTGCGGGGCCGGTCGAGAGAAAGTCGTGGATGGGGGGCCTCCGCCCACCATGACGGGGTTGGGCGCCCGTGCCCCAAGTGAAGCAGTTGTTTCCGGACCACGCCTTGGATCACTTCCGCAAGTGGTGGGTGGCGGGCCTCCGCCCACCATGACGTGGAGCGAGCGGTTTTCAACGCCAAGCGTAGCCGCCATCGCGCGTCATCTGAGCCGCGTCGGCATCCCGCTGTTGCTGCTCTTCGTCCTGGTTCAGATGGCCCACGCCCAGATATCGCCGGTGCCCGGCTTCGATCCCCAGCGCGTGACCTCGGTCTATGCGGAGGCGCTGGCCTTCATGGCGCCGCGCACGTTGGACCCGGTGCCCGTCTCGCAACTGGCGATCTGGGGCCTGCGGGGCCTGACCGCCCTGGACCCGGCCCTGATGACGGTGGTGGCGGACGGGCGGTTGCGCCTGACCGGCCAGTCTCGCACCCTGTTCGAAACGACCGTGCCGAAGGACGACACGCCGGTTGCCTGGGCGAACACCGCCGCGGCGATGGCCGGCGCCGCCTATGCCCTGTCGGGCGCGATCCGGCGGGTGGGCAACGAAGGCATCATCCAGAGTTTCTTCGACGAATTGTTCAACCACCTGGACCCCTATTCCCGCTACGTCGCGCCCGAGGAAGCCGGGGAAGATCGTGCCAGACGCGCCGGACGCGCGGGCCTGGGAATGACCGTGGCCCAGCGCGGTTCCGCCGTCGTGGTGCGGGACGTGATCCGCGACAGTCCCGCCGCCGCGATCGGGCTGCAACCGGGCGACGTGCTGGTGGCGATCGATAAGCAGTCCCTGCGCGGCATGGCGGCCGCGTCGGTCGCGGCGATGATCGCCGGGCCGGAGGAAACCAATGTCCTGATCGGTTGGCGCGGCAAGGATGGGCGCCTGCGGGAAGCGCTGGCCGAACGGGCCATGGTCCCGCCGGAAACCGTGTTCGTCGCCCGCATGGCCGATCTGATCGTCATTCGGGTGACCGGTTTCAGCCGTACCACGGACACCCATCTGGCGCACGCGCTGGAAGACGCCTTGATGGCGTCGCGTCCGGTCGAGGGCATCGTGCTGGACCTGCGCGGCAATCGCGGCGGCCTGCTGCGTCAGGCGGTCAGTGCCGCCGACACCCTGCTGCCGCCGGGTCTTGTGGCGATGACCGCCGGACGCGCCCCGGCGGCGAACGCGGTCTGGCGGTCCACCGCCGGGCAGGTCGGGCGCGATATCCCGGTCGTGGTGATCGTCGACGGCCGGACCGCCAGCGCCGCCGAGGTGCTGGCCGCCGCCCTGGCCGATCGAGGCCGGGGCGTGGTGATCGGCAGTTCCACCCTGGGGAAGGGGCTGGTGCAGACGATCGATCCGCTGCCCGATGGCGGCGAGCTCTACGTGACCTGGAGCCGGATTCTGGCGCCTCTGGGCTGGCCGATCCACGATCTGGGCGTGCTGCCTCAGGTCTGCACCAGCCGCGGTCAGGACGTGCTGCGCCGCCAACTCGGCTTCCTGGCCGAGGGCACCCAGATCATGACCCGCGAAATCCGCGCGCATCGTTCGGCCCGGGCGCCGCTGACCCCGCAACAGGTGCTGACCATCCGCAATGCCTGCCCCGCCGCCGAAGGCCGGGACGGCGACATGGAAGCGGCGCGGGTGTTGATCGCCAACCCCGCCGCTTATGCCGCCGCGTTGCTGCCGCCGATGCCGGAGGCGCGGTAGGGGCGCGATTGCGGTTTGGGGAGTGGGGAAGGGGGAGTGTGGTAGGGGAGTGTCGCAAGGAAGAAAATTCTCCCCCTCCCCTTGCGGGCTTGGGCCGCGAAGCGGACCAAGGCCGGGGGGAGGGGTTTCACGCTATATCGGTGCGAAATCACCCCTCCCCCCGCCCCCTCCCGCAAGGGGAGGGGGAGAATTTTCTCCCGTTCCGCTATTCCGTCAAACGGCCACCACCAACCCACCGGTCGCCGGATCCGCGCCGCCATCCATCTTGCCATCAACAATCCGGATCGCATGCACCCAGGCAAACGTATAGCTCTGCGCGTGCCGCTTGATCGGATAGCCCCAGCCGATCAGATCGCGTTCCGCCGATCGCAGGATGCGGTTCGACAACTCGATCGTGTCCGACACCGCCGCGAACCGCGGCGCCGAGACCGCCTGTTCCGCGTTCATGGCGAAATCGATGACGTTCAGCATCACCTGTAGGTTGCCCATGGTGATGTAGGTGGCGCCGGGCGCGCCGAGGACCAGGAACGGGCGGTCGTCCTTGAAGACGATGGTGGGGGAAAGGGCGGTAAACCGGGCCTTGCCGGGCACCAGGGAGCCGGCCTTGCCCGGGCGCGGATCGAACACCGCCATGGCGCCGTTATACATGAACCCCAGCCCGTCGGTGACCACGCCGGACGGCTGACCCAATGTGTGGGTCATGGTCACCGCGTTGCCGGCGTCATCGACAACGCAGATATGGGTGGTGTGCTTGCTCTCCGCGCCGCCCGAGTTGAAGCGGGGAACCGGGGTTTTCTCGCCCGCGCGTATCCGGTCGGCCATCTGGGCGGCATAGGCTTTTGAGGTCAGTTCCTCCACCGGAACGTCGAAGAAGCGCGGATCGCCGACCTTGGCATCCTTGTCGGCAGTGGCGATCTTCATCGCTTCCGCCACGACCCGGATATACTCGGGGGAATTATGCCCCATCGCGGACAGATCGAAACATTCCAGGATGTTCAGCATCTCGATCAGCATGATGCCGCCGCCGGGCGGGTGGTTCGTGGAAAACCGCAGGCCGCGATAGCTGCCCCACAGCGGCGGGTTTTCCTCGGCCTGGCAGGCGGCGAGGTCGGCACGGGACAGGAGACCATCGTTGGCAACCATATCCGCGACGATCTGGTCGGCGATCTGGCCGAGGTAGAAATCATCCGCCCCGTTGGCGGCGACGCGGCGGAGCGTCGTTGCCATGTCGGGATTGCGCAGCAGGTCGCCGACCTGGAGCACCTGGCCATCCGGCCTGACGTAGATTTTCCTTGTGGCCGGGAAGCGGGTGACGATGCCGATATTGCCGTCGCGCCCGGCGATCGGCGGACGGTTCCAGAATTCGGCGACATGCGGGCGGACCAGGCAGCCGTCTTCGGCATAGCCGATGGCGGGCGGCAGAAGCTCGCCCAGGGATTTTGTGCCGAACCGGCGCAAGGCGGTGTCGAAGGCCCGCAAGGTCATGGGCGTGGTGATGGCCTGGTAGCCGATTTCGTTTACCCGGCCTTCCAGGATGAAGCCCCAGCCGTCCTGCGCCTCATGCAAAATGCGGTTCTGCCACATATCGGCCCGCACCGATCCCGGCGCGCGCCCGTGAAAGTCGATGGTGGTGTGGACGCCCTGGCTGGGTAGATAAAGCTGCATGTTGCCCATGCCGGCGATGCCGCACATCTGCGGATCGACCGCGGTCTGCACCAACGCGGCCCCGATCGCCGCATCCACGACATTGCCGCCGGCGCGCAGGATATCGGCACCCGCTTCGGCGGCTTCGGGTTGGGTGGCGGAGACCATGCCGTGTGTCATGCTGGACGTTCCCTGGGTTGGTGGGGTTGCCTCGATCCTAGCAGCCTGTCGGACTTACGCCCACCGGAGGCTCATGTTAGAATCGTAACGTCGATTCGCTCCCTCCCCGGATGCCGCCAATGAGCAACTTCCGCCCCACCGATCGCCTAACCGGCTTCCTGATGCCGCCGTCTATCGATGA
>CAMATI010000340.1 GCA_945861095.1 Asaia bogorensis
CGCCGAACAGTTTCACCAGCAGAGCTTCAAGCTCTGGACGGCTTAGCGCGGAAACGGGCGGTGGCGATGGCACATGACGTATAGACTCGGTCGCGCCGAATCGCGGCAAGAAAATAATGCGCGGCCGCCCACGGTTTTGCCCCTCTTACATGCAATCACGGCAAGAATTGGATCGGAATGGGTGGCCACGCGTCGGGACACCGGCGAGGAACACAAAAGGGGATGGCTTCATGCTGGACGATGGCAGTTTTACCGCAAGCGACCTGATGACGCGGGATGTCGCGGTCGTGCACCCCGACACGTCGCTCCTCGACGCCGTCGGTATGATGGCGCGCCGCAAGATCAGCGGCATGCCGGTTGTCGATAACGACGGGACGATCGTCGGCATGCTCAGCGAGGGCGATCTGGTGCGCTGGCACGAAGGCTATTCGGACCGGCAGGCCCGATGGCTGGATATGCTGGCAGACGGTTTCGAGTTGGCACCGAACTTCCTGTCCGGCATCCGGGCGGAACAGCACAAAGTCCGATCGGTGATGGCGGAAGGGGTCGTAACGGTCACCGAGGATATGGTGGGCCGCGACATCGCGCACCTGATGCATAGCAAGGGCATCAAGCGCGTGCCGGTGCTGCGGGACGGCAAATTGGTCGGCATCGTTGCGCGGTCGGACCTTGTCCGCGCCCTGGCAACCCGGTTGGGCGAGATGTCCGCCGCCCCCACCGCTGCGGCCCGGGAAACCGTGGACGAGGCCTTGCGGCGGCGGCGGGAGGAGCCCCGGTAAATCAGCCGGTTGAGGAGCGCGGCCTGAACGGGCCGCGCTACCGTCGCAACGCGGTCACATTCCCCGCGCAGCCACGCACCAGATCCTCCAACGATCCGAACACGCGCGCGCCGGCTTCGGTCAGCCGCTTTGTCTTTGAATCCAACGTCCCCGACTCGCCATGCACCAGCGCGCCGGCATGGCCCATGGAGACGCCCTCTTTCGCCTCCCGGCCCGCGATCAGCGCGTAAAGCGGCTTTTTCGCGCCAAGGCGGGCATAGGCGTCGGCGCATTCCTCTTCCTCGGTGCCGCCGACTTCGCCGACCAGGACGATGCCTTGGGTGCGCTCATCGGCGAAGAACATCGGCAGCAGGTCGGCAAAGCGCACGCCCTTGACCGGATCGCCGCCGACGCCGACCCAGATGCTCTGGCCGATGCCTTCCCGCGCCAGGCGGTAGCCAACTTCATAGGAAAGAGTGCCGCTTTTGGTCATGATGGCCAGGGGACCCGGGTGCAGGCAGACATCCGGCAGGAAGCCGAGTTTGATTTCCCCCGGAACAGCCAGCCCCGGCGTGGACGCACCCACCCACGTGGCGCCCGCGCGCCGCACCGCTCGGCCGATGCGGATGGCGTCGTGCAGCGGCACCCCTTCCGCCACCGTCACGATCAGGCGGATGCCCGCGGCCAGTGCTTCCTGCACGGCGGCCAACGTGTCCTCCGGCGGGGCCATGGCGACCGAGGCGATGGCGCCGGTTTCGATCACCGCGGCCGAACAATCGGCAAAAACCGGAACGCCGGCGGCTTCCTTGATGTCGGAGCGGGTGGAGGTGCCGCCGACAATGTTCGTCCCGTACGCCCGCATCAGCGCGGCATGGGTCCGGCCCATGCGCCCGGTGATGCCCTGGACGATGACCGGGGTTTGGCTGGTAAGCGTGTGGATCATGCGCCTCTCCCGGTCACGATTGCCCCGGGGGTGACGTTCGCCTCGGGGGCAACGATTGCCTCGGGGGCAACGATTGCCGCGGAGGCAACGATTGCCTCGATGCGGCGCATGGCTTCGTCCAGGTCCTCGGTAACCAGCATGGTGGGCTGGCGTTCGTGCAGGATGCGTTTGGCTTCGTCCGCGTTGCGCCCGACTAGGCGCGCCACCACCGGCACGCGCAGGTTCGGCGTGTTGTCGATGGCGGTGGCCAGCAGGTTGGCGAATTCCGACAGGTCGGTGATGCCGGCGAAGATGTTCACCAGCACCGCCTTCAGCGACCCGCGCGACGTGATCCATTCCAGCACCCGCATCAGACGCTCGGGGGAACCTCGCATCTGCCCGGTGCGAATGTCGCAGAAGTTCAATGGCCTGGCACCGCGGGCCGTCAGTTCGTCGATCAGCATCATGGACAGGCCGGCGCCGGTCGTTACCAGCCCGATCTCGCCGTCCGGGTCGAGTTCGACATAGTCGAACCCTTCTTGCAGCTTGCGGTTGGCATCGGCGTAGATGGCCGGACGTGCCCCGATCATCGCCGCGATGCGCGGTTGGCGGTGCACCGCGCTCAGGTCGACAACGACTTTCGCATCCCCCGCGACGCAACCGGCGGCGGACACGAACAGCGGGTTGATCTCGGCCAGTGCCAGTTCGCGATCGATCAGCATTTCGGCCAGTTGGTGGCCGATGGCGGCGACCTGCGCGCGCCAGGCTTCGGGTTCATCGGCCAGCAGATCGGCCAGCGCTTCGGACACCGCGCCCGGATGCGGCGGGCAGAGCCGGCCCAAGGCGGCACCGGATTGCTCGATATCCACCCCGCCCTGCGCCGACCAGATCACCCGCAGGCCATAGCTGGCGGCATCGACCATCACCGATAAATAACGTTCCTCGCCGGTGGCCGCCTGTTCTACCAGGCAGGCATCGACCTGGTGGCCTTTCAGCCGAGACCCCAGGATTCGCCCGGTTTCACGCGCCACGTCGGCCACGGTGGCGCAGCGGGCGATGCCGCCCACCTTGCCGCGCCCGCCGACGGGCACCTGCGCCTTCACCATCCACGGGCCTTCGCCCGGGGGTGGCGATCCCGTTGCATCCGTAACCACGACGCCCGCCGGCACGGGGATGCCGTGTTCGGCGAATAGCGCCTTGCCGTCCGCCTCGATCAGCAGCATGTCAGTAGGTTCCCAGGCTCATGATGCCGTCGGCGACATCGAATTCGCCGACGATCTTCTTGCCGATCAGGTCGCGCAGGGTCTCCGACGCGCCGCCGCCGATCGAGCCATAGCGCGCGCCGCGATACAAACGAGACACCGGGTATTCGTCGGTGAAGCCAAAGCCGCCGTGGACCTGCACGGCCTCGGATGTCACACGTAACGACATCTCGTTGCAGAAGATCTTCGCCGCCGCCGCCATGAACGGGTCGGGGAACGGATTTGCGGACAGGCACGCGCGATACAACAGGCCGCGTCCGGCCTCGATATCCTTGAACATGTCGGCGAGTTTCCAGCGGATGCCCTGGAAATCGGCGATCGGCTTGCCGAAAACCGTTCTTTCGCGGACATAGTTCACCGCCTCGTCGAAGGCGCCTTCCGCCAGGCCTAGCGAGATGGACGGGTTCAAACAGCGTTGCGTGTTGAAGGCGGATAGCAACTTCCGAAAGCCGTCGTCGCGGATGACCAGGTTTTCCAGCGGCAATTCGCAGTCGTTGAACTGGATTTCGTGCAGGTTTTCGCCGCCCATGGTGTGGTAGGTGCCGGTGACCTCGAAGCCCTTGGTGTCGGGTTCCAGCAGGACGCAGCCGATGCCCTCGCGGCCGGGCTTGCCGTCGATCCGGGTGAACACCACGAACATGCCAGCTTCCTTGGCCCTGCTGATCAGGGTTTTCGTGCCCTTCAGGATGACCCGATCGCCGACGATGCGAGCGTTGGTGCGGTAGTTGGAGACGTCGGTGCCGGCGTGCGGTTCCGTCATGCAGACGGCCAGGATGCAGTCACCGGACACGACCCGCGGCAGGATGCGGTCACGGATGGACGGCGGCGCGTAGCGGGCGATGACGCGAGTCTGCACGCCGGCTTCGCCCAGCACGGCCATGGCGGTGACGTAGTCGACCTTGGCGATTTCCTCCAGGATCAGCGCGGTATCCAGGATGGGCAGGCCGAGGCCGCCATATTCCTCCGGCACGGACATGCCGAGAACGCCGAGTTCGGCGAGCTTCTTCATGTTTTCCCAGGGGAAGGTGCCGTCCATCCAGCGCTGGGCCTTGGCCTTGAATTCGTTCTGCGCGAGGTCGCGCACGGACTGAATCATCTCCCGCTGCTGGGCGCTGATCTGGAAATCCATCTGGTCGTTCCCCTGGTCTGGTCGGTCGCGCGGTGTAGGGCGGGCAGTGTAGTCGGGGGGAGCGGGAGCGGGAAGGGCGGGTTGGCGAACGTCGCTAGCCGACGGAAAGGGGGATGGAGTTTCAGCAAGATCGGCCGATCAAAATGCCCGCGGCCGTGTTCGGCTCAGTGTCTGTGCGGAGACATAATGTGCCTTCTCCAAAGGCTAGCGTGAAGCGGACTGGCAGGCGGGGCCCCGAAAGCGATGCGGGGCCATTGATGAGGGGCCGCAACGCGCCAGACGCCTACGGTAGCGCGTTGAAAAGGTGCATTATGTTTCCAAACAGACACTCAGGGGCGATCCAGCGCCGATGCCGCGAACGGCGCCCACTCGGCCCACGCGCGACGCGTTGACATGTCCACGCCCCGATCGACCACCTTGTTGAGTACAAGGGTGTAGTGACTGGCGGCTGCCCCGAGCAGCATGCATGCGAACGCGGCGGTGATCCAACGATGCCGCACGGGCACGGTCAATTCTGCCACAACCGCGGAGGCGACAGGCAGGCCGAGAAAGGCTGCCAACATGACAAAAGGCGTGAAATCGGCTTGGTAACGTAGCGCCACGGCGTAATAGCCAAGCACAATCAGCCCGGCGAAGGCCTCTGCGGTCAGCAAGAGCGCGGCGGTCGAGCGCGCAACGGGCTCCGATGCCATGCCACGCAACAGCCGCCACAATCCGAAAGCGGCGAGAATAAGAGGCAGTGGAATTAGGAGTGGGGCGGGGGCGGGTGGGGTCATGATTACGAGGTAGTGTCGCGCCAGCCAGTCGCCGAATGGGCCGTAAGTCTGTAGAAAATACGCGACCCCGGTGCCGTAGTAGAGCAGTCCGAACCACAGCCGCGTCATGCTGATCTCGCCATAGTCCTGAATGATCGCGAGACCGCCTGGGCGGCGCGACAGAATATCATACACGGTGTAATCCGCGAACAGGAACGGATGACCCCAGCGCGCGAAGTTGATCGCCGCGGCCACGAGCCCGAACCCCGCCAGAATGGTCACCGGCACCATCAAACGCGGCAGACGCGCCCGCCAGTCCTCCTGGTAGCAAGCTGCGATCGCCTCGCGAACGCATATCAAGCCGGTCCCGATACAGAGCGCCACACCAATCGAGGCCCGAGCGTGAAGAGCGAGGCCAGCGATGACAGCCATGCGAATTAAAATTCCTTGGCTCGGTCGTGCCCCTGTTCCGATCAGTTGAATTGCGGTCAGATTGAACATGGCGGCGAGCGCAGAGGCCCAACACACCGCCTCGTTATAGATGGAACCGGTGCTGAGAAGGTATATCTGCGGCCCGCTGAGGAGGATAGCGGCGCGCATTATCCACTGTAGCGCAACGCTACGATGGGCGAGCGGGAGCTGCCCCTCTACGACGTCGAGCGTGCGAAGCAGCATCGTCAGCATCACCAGGATGGCCGCCGTACAGGACCATCGGCCGTATTCAACGCCGTCGAGCGCGCCGAGCAGCCAAGCCGGTAGCCGCAACAGCGCCGGCAAAATGCCAAAATACGTATAAGTGCGGCCATCGCGGGTGAAGGACTCAAACCCAACCGCCTCAGGCGAGATGGCAGGGTCTAGTCGTAGCAGGTGCGCCAACATGTCATTGAAAAGCTGTCCCAGCGTCTCCGGCTTCCACATGGCGAACTGGAAATCGGTCAACAGGCTGGCGCACCACAGTGCACCTAACGGAGCCAGCCAGAGCGCCGGGGGTACTTTTCCGCGTATCATGTGGACGGCTCGCATGGCTGCTCCGCAATCGCGGAGCGAGCGAGGCGCGCGACAATAAACGTTAAGAGCAAGGTTGCCCCGGCGCCGGCCGCGAGCATGAACAATCGCAGCGTGTCGGCTTGCGCGGTCCTTGTATCCAGGCCGGCATCGGCAAGCGTGCCGATGAAGACATAGCCAAGCAGAGCCGGTAGTGACGCCAAGGTGCCAACTGTGTAGGCGCGCAGTCCGATGGCCGACATACCGAGCGCGTAGCTGGTGGCCGCGAACGGCATGACCGGCGAAATCCTGAGCAGGCAGACGATCCGCCATCCGTCACGTTCCAGCAGTGAGTCGAACCGAGCCATTCCGGGTCGCCGAGCGATCTGCCTGGCGATCATCTCACGGAAGATCGAGCGGCTGATGGCGAAGGCCAGCAGTGCGCCGGCAAGTGTGCCAATTGCCGACAACAGGAAGCCGAGGCCAAGTCCGTAGGCGGCGCCGGCCGCGATACCCAGGAGTGACGCGGGTAGAACTCCGCTTGTGGCGATCAACAACTGCAACAGCGCGAGCAGCACCCACCCGATGACGCCGGCCTCGCGTGCCGTTACGATGACAGACTGCAGGATTCCAGCGGCGATGTCAGGGCGTAGAACGCCCATCACCAAGCCGGTTGTCGTTGCAACCGCCACGCCAACAAGAATTACCAGCCTTAGAGGGCCCGTCATTGCCTTGGCTTCCATGTACGGGCGAACGGGCAGATCATGTGTCGAGCAGGGCTGTTCAACGCTCTCAACTGACGCACCACTTCAGAAGGGGATCAAGGCCCTGCAGAGCCGCGGCGTATCTGTCTTGACTGAAGGTACTAGTCTTGTTTCGACGTAGGATATTGTAGGCAAAGCTGCGCAGCCTAGCGAACAC
>CAMATI010000341.1 GCA_945861095.1 Asaia bogorensis
CGGATTCAAACGAAGAAACACCGCCCTGTCGTGGTCATGGCGGACTGGCTGCGTCCTTGGATCGTGGCCACGCCGCACGGTCACTTGGTCACCTATCACGGGAAGCCGGTGCGGAAGATCGCCGGGGCAATCCAGACCCTACGCGACGCGGCCGGCTTTGGCAGGGACGTGACCGCCTACACGATAAGGCACACCATCGCCACGATGCTTCGGCGGGGGGGCGTGCCGAAGTCCGATATCTCAATGCTGCTCGGACACAAGGGCAGCGGCAGCAAAACCACGGAGGTCTATCTGCATGACGTTGACATAGAACTGATGGATGGGGTGCGTGATGCCCTGGATGACATCGCGAAATCCATCGGCCGGGTTGGCGCCCGACCGATGGTAGTTCAGAATTTGCGTGCTATTTGCGTGTTAGTCCCTGATCGGATCGGCGGACACCGATCTGAAAAGGCTCATGAAATGGTGGGCGCAACAGGGATTGAACCTGTGACCCCTACCGTGTCAAGGTAGTGCTCTCCCGCTGAGCTATGCGCCCGGACCAGCCGTGAGGCCGCGTTCCTAAGGGTTCCCGGGTTGGTCCGCAAGGGTCTTTTCGCGTCCACGCCCGATCTCTGATGCTTCGTTGGGTCCGGGCACTCCAACGGGCGGCATTTCCGGCTGATCTTCGTTAGCCGACATATCATAACCGTGGGCTGAGGCTTTGACCGGCCACGCCCCGTCGCATCGCGCAGAGGCAGTGCGACACAGGCCACCTTCCGCACTCGCGGCGGCAAAGACGTGGCGATGGGCTGGGGCCGATCTTCCCCGGGTGCCCCTTTCGCCAAGTGCCCCCGTCAGCCTCTGGCCTCGCGTTGTGTCGGACGGCCGAACCAACGCCGGCGCGCGCACCCGGAAGCCCCAACCGCCTATTCGACCGGATTGGCCGTTAGGTCCGGGACGAACACCGGAAATCGCTCGGCGGTGCGCGCATAGACGAAAAAATCGGCAAACGACGTCGCGTCGGGGGCGGCTGGATCGAACGGGTAGAGGTTGGGTACATGCGCAACAAGCCGCCACGCCGGCAACGTGCCCGCGACGTCGACGCTGAAGCGGCGGTGGCGGATGTGCGGGGCCTGTCGACCGGCCTCCACATTGCTGGAATAGATCAGGACGAACCGCCGAGCATGGTCAAAAAGCGCCTGCATATGGCGGATATAGGCCTCGTCTTCGACAAGATGGAACACGACATCGATCGACACCGCCAGATCGGCGGGCGCGACCTGCTCCATGTCGTCGAAATGCACGAACCGATGCTCTGGAAACCGTTGCCGGCAATGGTCCAGCGATGTCGGGGACACGTCGATCCCGACATAGGACGGAACCCGTAGCATCGACAGCAACACACCGTCGCCGCATCCCATGTCGGCCATGTCGTCGACCCGATTGCCAACAACAAAGCGATTGATGAAATCGGCCTTGAAGGCGGCGAGCCGGCCACGAGACCCGGACCCGGACGTCCTGCCCTGTCTGTAACGATCTTCCCAATACGCCGAGGATGAAAACGCGTTCATCGTCCCTCACACCATTCCCGCCAGATGTGGCGCAATGCCAACCCAAGATTTCGACCGAATCGCGGCGCGTCACACAGCGGACTGGCCTTCACGCGGCCCCGCAAGCCGGCGCGCAATTCGGCCAACCCGTCCCGATCGGCGGCTTTCGCGACTGCCAGCGCGATATACGCGTCGACATCCGTCACAACCCAATCCGCGAGCCCGGCATTGCTCAGATGGCTGACCGAATGACGGGATGCGAAAATCTCTCCTGGCATCGTGATCGTCGGCACGCCCATCCACAGCGCCTCGCAGGTGGTAAGCCCGCCGGAATAGGGAAACGGGTCCAGCACAAGGTCGATCTGGTTGTATTCGTTCATGAAGGCGCGATGGCCAGAGGATCCACGCAATTCCACCCGGGCGGGGTCGATGCCCCCTTGCTGAAACGCGGCCAGGATCCGCGCGCCGGTTGGTTCGTCGGAGAATTGGTGCGTTTTCAGGACCAGACGCGCATCGGGGACTTGCCGGAGAATGGCGCACCACGCACGGATGACGGTGGGGGTGATCTTGGCCAGGTTGTTGAAGCAGCCGAAGGTCACGAACCCGTTCGACAGCGCCGGCAGATTGACGATGTCCGGGGCATAGGGCGGCGGGCTGTAGCAGACATAGCCGTCCGGCAAACGCAGCAGCCGTTCGGAGTAAAGGGTCTCGAAGCCGGGCGGCGTTTCCCAGCGGTCGGTGATGAACCAGTCCATTTCCGCCAGGCCGCTGCTGTGGTTTTGCATGCCGACCCATTTGACCTGCACCGGCGCGATCCGGTTTGCGCATGCCACCATCCGCGCGGCATCACCGTAGCCGCCGAGGTCGATCAGGATGTCGATCCCATGCGCGCGCGCGGTGCCGACCAAAGCTTCATCGTTCAATCGGTCCACGTCGATCCAGGCGCTGGCGGCGGCCTGGAAACGGCGCCCGATCATGTCGGTGCGGGCACTTTGCGCCAGGCACACAAGATCGAATCGATTGGGATCGAGCGTTTCGAACCCGGCAATTGTCAGCCAGCCCACCGGGTGGGTCTTCAGGGTTCCTGACAACAGGCCGACGACCAGCTTGCGATCCGGATCGCGCGTATTCGCAAAGGGGGGTGTCGAGAAACGCGGCAGGCGGGACCCGCATTCCCGCAGCGCGGCCAGCAATGCGGCACCCGTCACACCCTCCTGGTAAGGCAGTGTATTGCACAGTGCTCGGCGTGGCAGCACGGCGTCGGGTTGCAGCGCGATCGCCTGTCGGGCAAGGCCCACCGCCTCCTGTTGCAATCCCAGGCACGCCGAGGCGTTGGCCAGGTTGCAAAGCGTCGGCACTTGCGGCCCGTGACGGGCGATGTGGTCGGTCAGCAGGGAATGCGCTTCCGCGTGCCGATGCAACCGCATCAGGATTGCGGCCCGGTCGTTCTGGATTTGTGGGTTGTCCGGATCGAGCTCGCCGGCGCGCCGCAAGGCGCTTTCAGCCTCCCGCAGGCGATTGGATCGGGCGAGGACGCCGCCCAGCAGGACCGCCGGAGTGCGGGCGTCCGGCGCCAAGGCCGTGGCTGTCTCCAGGGCGTCGATGGCCGCGTCGCGCTCCCCCATCCGTTCCAGCAGCATGCCCAGCGCGGTTGGAATGACTGGATTAAGCGGGTCCGATTCGGCGACGACTTCCAGGCGGGCTCGTTCGGCGACCGATTCCTCCGCGGCGACGGCGGCGTTGACCCCCTGCATCGCATATTCCAACGCGCCGGGCGTCAGGCGCTGGGCTTCCACGAACGCGGTCAGGGCGATCGCGAAATCCTTGGTCAGCATCAGGGCGAGCCCCAGGGCACCCCACGCCTCGGCCCTGTTGGGGTCGGTACCGCAGCAACGCAGCAGCAGTTCGCGACTTTCCAGGCCGTCGCCCCGGGCGATCAGCAAGCCGGCGAGGGCGATCAAGGCTTCCGACCGCCGCGGTTTCAACTCCAGGGCCTGGCGATAGGCATGCTCCGCCGCCGGGTTGTCGCCCGCCGCCCGAAAGCTTTCCGCGAGCCTGACCCAGGGTTCGTCCCAGTCGGGCCGCTGAACGGCCACCGTCCGCATCAGTTGGCGGGCGCGGTCCGTGTCGCCGCTGCGTCCTTCGGCAAGCGCCAGGTTCAGCAGGGTCGTGTCGGACGCATCGCCCAAGGCCACCGCGGCGCGTAGTTCGGACCGGGCGGCGAGCGCGTCGCCACGTGCCAACAGGATGGTGCCGCGCGCTGCCTGCATCCCCGGATCGGTGGCATTGGTGCCCTCGATCAGGGCAAGGGCGCCATCCGGATTGCCACGATGCAGCAGCGCGAGCGCGGCCTCAGCCGTCATGCCGGACACGCTCCAGCACCATCATGATCCCATCGACCGGCATACCGGCTTCGAAACGGATCACTTCCGGGGCGAGCAGGCGGATGGCAAAGCCAGCGGTGATCGCGGCGCGATGAACATAGTCCACCGCGTGCGCATAGCGTCCCTGGCGCAGCAGCGCCCAGCGTCCGTTGCCGGGTATTTCTCCATCGTGGTCAGGCACCAACCGTTCCAGCGAAACGACGAACCAGCCGCCGGGTTCCAGGCGTGCGTGCACGGCCGGGAGCACATCGTCCAGCGCCCCGAAATAGCACAGGACATCCGCCGCCACGATGACCGGCCAGTGCTGGGTCTTGTCGGGCGAAGGGTCACCGGCCAGTGCGGTCATCAGCTCGGCTTCGCGCAGTTCGGCGTAGATATTTTTGACACGGGCCTGTTCCAGCATACGCCCCGAGATATCGACCCCGGTAAGCGGGCCGATCGGCAGATCCGCGATCATCAATCCGACCAACCCGGTGCCGCACCCAAGGTCCAGGACAGGACCGATCCGCCCACCGGCGGCGATGCGCGGATGCGCCAGCATGATCTGGCGGACCACGGCCGGGATTCGGTATCCCAGCGACACGAGGTGGTTCTCGAACCGATCGGAGTAGCCGTCGAACACGGTCTTCAGATATTCGGCCGGGGCGCGGTCGGCACCAGGCATCGCGCCGGTCGCCGCGACCAGATGGCGGACATAAGGATCGTCGGGTCCCAACCGAAGCGCATCGCGATAGGCGTCGGCGGCTTCCTCGTGCCGGCCCAGACTGGACAGGGCATGGCCCTTCAGACCGAAGACACAGGCGTCGGCGATACCGGCCACACGCGTCTCCTCGGCCAGGCGGATGGCGCCCTTGAAGTCGCGGCGCCTGACGCAGGTCAGGATTGCCGCGTTCCGCAGTGCCACCGCGGCGGGCGCCATCGCGATCCCTTCTTCCAACGTCGCCAGGCCGGCTTCCGGGTCGCCGCTGGCTTCCTGTGCCGCGGCCAACGCTTCGCGGAAGGACGGATTTGCCGGAACCGCGTTGACGGCTTCCCGCAGGCAGACGACGGCTTCGTTGGGGCGGCGCAATTCCAGCATCAGGGTGCCCAGGAGGGCCTTGGCGTTGGGATCCCGGCGGTCGAGAATGACCGCTTCGGCGGCGTCGCGGGTTGCCCCTTCCACATCGCCCATTCGCTGGCGCAGGTCGGCGCGGATCTTCCGCAGGCCCGGATGTTGGGGGGAGGTTTCAACCGCGGCATCCAGTTCGACCCGGGCCTGTTCCAACGCGCCATCGCGCATCGCCAGACGGGCCGAGAGTTGCGACAGACCCGGGGATGGCGGGATCGACCGTCTTGCGGCGGCCAGCAGGGGCCGCGCCGCGCCGGTGCGCCCGGCATCGATCATATCCGAGACGCGTCTGATCAGGTCGTTGGGATCGGCGGTCGCTTGCAGCATGTCCATGGCGTGGCTCCTCCTGAGCCGGTAGCGACGGCTGGTCAGATCACCAGTCCGCTTGCCTTGTTGGCGAGGGTCGTAAGGTCATCCGGTGTGCTGGTCGTTGCGGTGGCGGCGGTGTTGAGAAGGTAACGTTGCACGAATTTCTCGACGAATTTCGGGTCCGTCAGCTTGGTGATGTCCAGCCGCGTGCTGATCGCCTTTTCCTGGGCATTCAGCGTCTGAAAGGCGAATTGCTTGGGGATGCTCAACGCGGTCGTGACCACATCGCGCAGCACTGGGTCACCCAGGATCTGGTAGACGGAGGTGACTTTCGATGCTTCGGCGCGGAAGGTCAGGGCATTCGACAGGCCCGGGGTTTTCTTGTTCAGGTCCTGGCGCCATTTCACTTCGGCGTAGGCGTCCTGGAGTTTGGTGATCACATCGGATTTCTGGATCACCGCAAGGCCCTGTGCGGCGAAGTCGAAGGTTTTGGCGACGCTTTTCCAGCGCGTGTCGGTCAGCGTGTTGGCCAGCGATTTCGAATCGGTCAGATCCGAGGTCAAAGCCTTGCGCGCCAGAGCGGTGGCGGTAACGCGGTCGCCCAGACCGTTGGCGGTTAGCAGCACTTCCATCACCGCGGGGTTCTTCAGCAATGCGGTGACGCTGGTGGCGCCATTGACCGCGGCCGCGAACCGGTCGAGCGCGCGCTTGATCTCCGGCTGAGCGGCCGTCACTTTGACGTCGCGTGTCTTGTTGATTTCCGCCGACCGCAACGCTTGTGATACTGACTGGCTCGATTTCTGGCTGCCCTGTCCGTACAGCGTTTGTGTCAGGGACGGTTGGGCGCCCTGCGCGAAGCTAAACAGGTTCGGAAGGTAGCTGGCCAGGACGTTCACGGGGGCGATCTTTCAGACCGGACGATGTTCAGGGCTGGCCGGACAGTCCCGCGGCGATGTTTTCGTTAATGTCGATCAAAAAATCGAAGTCCGGCTGCTCGCTGTCCATGTCGCGCTGAACGGTCAGCCCCACCGACAGGATGGAGGCACGCAATGTGATCGGTAACGAATTGTCGGGATCGCGCATCAGGTCCGTGACCGCCATCCACAGGCGACGATTATCCGCCAGGGCGCGGACGCGTTGCACCGGTCCGGCATCTCGCGCGGCCTTCAGGGCACCGATGGCGCGCCGAAACACATCGGCCTCCTGCACCCGCTGGGAGCGTCGGTCGGATGCGGCCTGGTACGCCCTAGTGCCGCGCGCTGGAAGTGGCGACTCCGTATCGGCGGGTGAGTCGGAATTGCCACGGTCTGGGGAAATTGATCCCCAGGCCTCAAGAACGTTCGGGCGGGGGAGTCGCGGGCATCTTGTTGTGTCATGTCGGATCACCTGTTGA
>CAMATI010000342.1 GCA_945861095.1 Asaia bogorensis
TTCGCTTTTCACCGGCTCCGGTCCGGGGGCGATGCTCGCCTTCAACGCATCGACCCCGCCGCGCATGAAATCGCTGCGCCACAGCCGCACCGTGTCCTCCCGCACGCCGAACGCTTCGGCGATCCGTGGGCTGGTCCAGCCCGACAGCGCCAACAGCACCGCGCGTGCTCTGTCCGCTTCTCCGCGATCTCGTGATCCTGCCAGATCAGACAACGCGACGCGCTGGTCTGGGTTCGCTGTTACCGGGGGTTTTCCACTCATGGCGCACCTGTTCGAATCGGTGTCGACAGCGAATCGTAAAATTGATCCGTTGGTCAGGCCGTCGGAGTCTGCTTAAGTGCTCCCTGACGGCGGCCAGGCGCATTGCCGGCACTTGATTTACCTCATGGTAAACATCCGTCGCTTATCACTATCTGGCGGACGTCAGCGTCGTGGGACCGTGCCCACGGGGTCCGCCATGAAAGGTGCCGAGCGATGGATCTGACGACCCTTGCGATGATTCTGGCATTCCTGCTCGCAACGCTGGGCGTCGATACGTATCTCCACCCCAAGGATGTCATCCTGGAGACGACGGTCGTCGCTCGATCGGAGGACGGCGCCCTGAATGTCGATATGCTGCGCGACATTCTGCGCGATGAGGTGGAGCGGATTTCGTCGACCCCGACGATATCGACCAAACCGGTGATATCCGTGGGCCAGCCGCCCGGGCTGGCTGTCTCGATCGCGGAATCGCTGCATGTGCCCGGGATTGCCTATGCCTTGCAGAGCCAGTTTTCCAACCAGCCGGCCACGATCAAGCTGAGCATGTTCATGGAGGGGGCCAAGGCCAAGGTCCTGATCAGCGGCGCGGGCCAATCGCGCGCCGACCCGTTCCGCCAGGAAATCACCCAAGAGGACGGGGAGAGTGTCACCAGCGTCGCTCGGCGCGCGTCGATCGTCGCGATGGCACAGGTCGATCCGTACAGCACGGCCCTTAACCTGATGCAGCGCCATGCCGACGACCTTGTGTTTCATGATGCCGAGTCCGTCATCGGGTTCGCCTTGGCCCGGATGCCGCCGCGTCCGATCCATCCCGAGCGGGCCTTGTTCGAGAACCTGCAAGGCATGATCGCCCTGTTCCGCAAGGATTTGCCGCTGGCGCTGGAGCGGTTCCAGAAGGCGATGGCGTCCAACCCAAACAATGTCGTGCCGGCCCTGAACGCGGCCTTCGTGAAGATGAACATGGACAAGGACCGAGAGGTGGTTGCCGATATGGAGGCGCTGTTGAAGCGCAATCCATCCGCCGATCCTGTCCTGCGGGCGGGGGTTTATCTGACGCTCGGGGCGGCATGGGTCGGGCTGGATGTGTTCGACGCCGCCGAACGCAATGTCGCCCGCGCCCTGGAACTGCATCCCACCAGTTCGACGGCATTTGAACTTCTGTCTGAAATCCGCCGCGACCAGGGCGATCTGGAAGGCGCGCGCCGGTATCACGAGCAGGCCTTGGCCGTGAGTGGGCATTTCGAGAACTACGCCGAACTGGCCGCGCTGTATTTCCGGATGTCCTGGCGGGACGGAGAGCCGTTGATGCGCAGCCCGTTCGTCAACCCATCCAATGTGACCGTCCGCGGCGGCGCCTCCTGACCGCTCGTTCTTCCGGGAGTGGCTTCGTAGGGTCTGGTCAAGGCGGCACCGATTGGTCACAGTGCCGGCTGGAAACGTCAAGACCGAACAAAAATGGATTTTCCGTTGGACCTTTTGGTCAACGCGCTGGTGTCCGGCCTTTTGCTGGGCGGCTTCTACGCGGCTGTGACCATCGGCGTGTCGATCTCCTTCGGGATGCTCGACATCGTCAACATCGCGCATCCGGCCTTCATCATCCTTGGATCCTACATCGCCTATATCGCCAACAGCGTGTTCGGCCTGGACCCGATCCTGGCCAGCATCCTCGTGCTGCCCGGCTTCTATCTGCTGGGGATGGCGATCTACCATATCTACGACGTGTCGTTCGAACGGCGGGGCGATGCGTCCATCCGCGGCCTGGCATTCTTTTTCGGGCTGCTGTTCATCACCGAGGTGACCCTGGTCCTGGTGTTCGGGGTCGATTACCGGCTGGTTGAGGCGCGTTATCTGGGCACCACCCTGCATTTCGGGTTCATCGGCCTGCCAATGCGGCTGGTGGTGCCGTTTCTGGTGTCCATCGTCATGCTGGTCGGGCTGCAACTGTTCATGGCGCGGACTTTCATCGGCCGAGCGATCCAGGCGGTCGCACAGGACCCGCTGGCGTTGCGGCTGATGGCGGCCAATCCCAGCAAGATCAAGCGGATCGCGTTCGGCATGTCCATCGCCACCGCGTCCATCGCCGGGGCGATCCTGATCATCATCCAGCCCGTCGAACCGTCCATCGGGCGCGAGTATATCGGCCGCGTCTTCGCCATCTGCGTCATGGGGGGCCTCGGCAGTTTCCCGGGCATGCTGGCCGCGGCGGTCTTGCTAGGCGTGGTCGAGAGCATCACCTCCACCTTCTTTGGCCCGTCCTGGTCTCCGGCCGTGGCGTTCGGCTTCCTGCTGCTGACCCTGGCGGTAAGGCCGAGCGGGATATTCGGGCGGGCGTGATGCGGAATTGGACTTTTATCGGCGTACTGATCTTGGTTGCGTTCGCGACCTTCTTTGGCACCAAGATGGTCGGCAATTCCTACGCGTTTTTCGCGGGTTACGTCGTCCTGCAATACATCGTCCTGGCGACCGCCTGGAACATCCTGGGCGGCTATACCGGGTATGTGAACTTTGGCACGGCGGCGTTCTTCGCGCTGGGAGCCTATAGTACCGTCGTGCTGCACAAAACGATGCCGGACCTGCCCCTGCCGGTGATGATCGCGGTCGGCGGCGTGGTATCCGGCGCGGTGGGCATCGCCACCGGATATCTGACCCTGCGGCTGCGCGGCACGTTCTTTTCCATCGCCACCCTGGCCATGGCCGTGGTCATGCAAACCCTGATCACCAACTGGAGTTTCGTGGGCGGCGCCCGCGGCGCCTACGTCATCCGCCCCGACGAATCCCCGATCTTCGATGGCGACTACATCGAATATCTGTTCCTGGTGATGCTCGGCCTGTCGGTCATCGCGGTCGCCGTGGCCCGCGCCATCGAGCATTCCCGCCTGGGCTACGGCTTCGCCGCCATCCGCGACGACGAACTCGCGGCCGAGGCGTCCGGTGTGCCGACCCTGCGGTTGAAGCTGATCGCGACCGCCTTGTCCGGCGGATTCATGGGAATGGCGGGCGCTCCGTTGCCCTATTATGTGACCTATCTCGATCCCTCCTCCGCCTTCAGCCTGAGCTATGCCGTCAACACCATCGCCATGCCCCTCATCGGCGGCACCTCCATGTGGCTTGGCCCCGTGCTGGGAGCGGTGCTGCTGGGGACGTTGCAGCAGGCGGCGACGGTGACGATTTCCTCGGCCTTGTCGCTGCTGATCGTGGGTGTCCTGCTGGTCGTGTTCGTGATCGTGGCACCCAAGGGCATCATCGGGTGGTTCCGCCGATGAGCGATCCCATCCTGACCGTCTCCGGCCTCGGCAAGCGGTTCGGCGGGTTCGTCGCCCTGGCCGACATCGAATTGCAGGTCGAACGTGGGGAGCGGCTGGGGCTGATCGGCCCCAACGGCTCCGGCAAGAGCACCCTGGTCAACTGCCTCTGCGGCACCTTGCGCAACGAAACCGGCAAGGTGGCCTTCGATGGGCGGGTGTTGGACGGGCTGCCGGCATACCGACGCATCCGGATGGGGCTGGCGCGCAGTTTCCAACTGCCTCGGCCGTTCGCCAGCCTGACCCTGGCCGAGAACCTGCGCGTGCCGATCCTGTATGCGACCGGCGGGCAGGGGCGCGGCATGGACGTCGAGCGCCGCTGCGGGGACCTGCTGGAGATGGTCAGCCTGGCCGAAAAAGCCCAGAAATTGCCGGGCGACCTGACGCAGATCGAAATGCGGAAGCTGGAACTGGCCCGCGCCATGGCCTCCGACCCGCGCCTGCTGATCGCCGACGAAGCCATGGCCGGCCTGTCCCCCGGGGAGGTCGATGACATCCTGGCCCTGCTGATCCGGCTGAACGAACAGGGCGTCACAATCATCATGATCGAGCATATCATGCGGGCCGTGCTGGCCTTTTCCCAACGGCTGGTCGTCCTGGTGGCCGGGCGCAAAATCGCCGACGGAGACCCTCAGGACGTGGTGCGCCAACCGGATGTCGTCGAGGCGTATCTTGGCAGCTAGTCTCTCGATCACCGGCCTCGATGCCGGCTATGGCGCGGTCAGCATCCTGCACGGTGTCGGGTTGACCGTCGGCGAGGGCGAAACCGTCGCCCTGCTCGGCACCAACGGCAACGGCAAATCCACCCTGATGAAATGCATCATGGGAATGGTGCGGCCATCCGCCGGGACCGTGGTGGCGGTCATCGACGGGGTGCGCCACGACCTGGTCGGGCTGTCTACCGAGGATATCGTCGATCTGGGCATCGCGTTCGTGCCGGAGGGGCGGCGGTTGTTTCCTCGGCTGACCGTGACCGAGAACCTGCTGATGGGGGCGTTTAGGCGAGCGGCCCGGCCGTCGATTGAGCGGAATCTGGCGTTTTGTTTTGAGATTTTTCCGCGTCTGGCGGAGCGGCGAAAGCAGTTGGCGGGGTCCATGAGCGGGGGGGAGCAGCAGATGCTGGCCATGGCGCGGGCGCTGATGTCGGCGCCGCGGATGCTGCTGATCGATGAGCCTTCGGTGGGGTTGGCGCCGCTTCTGGTGGCTCGGACGATCGATAAGATCAAGGAGTTGAAGGAGGGGTATCAGCTATCGGTGCTGATGGCGGAGCAGAATTTCACCCAGGCGATCCGGATTGCCGATCGTGGGTATGTGATCGTGCATGGTCGGATTGAGTTTGAGGGTGGGTCGGCGGAGGCTTTGAACAACAATGAGCTGATCCGGCAGTTTTATTTGGGGGCTTGAGGGGGGGGGCGGTGTTGCGGGGTGGGGTCTGGGGGCGGTTGGGTTGTGGATTGTGCGGGTTTGGGGTGGTGTGTTCGGTTAATGTTCTAATCTGGATTGCTGGTTGGTGGCAAGATGATTGTTGTCGCGTTGGACTTTTGGTCCAGGACTGGCTTGTAAATTATTGAATTGGCGCTGTTTGTATAAGGATTGGGCAGTGGTTAACGGGGCGCGTCTCAATCCGGAGACGGCGGTTCTTGAGGCTTTGTGCGGTGCGGCCGGACTTGAGATAACAAGGCAAGGTCGGGGTGTACTGCGTTGAGACCCTTGTCGGTTTCGGGTTGTCTTGAGATTCTACATTAACTGTGGCGTTTCGCGGACTTGTTGCAAATCCACTCGTATAACGGGGGATTTTGTTGCAGTTCCATGCAGGAAGCCGGGGTATTCGTTCCGGACAGGCGCGGTTAACCATTTGTTCCATTTTTGATCAGGCGCTCTCGTGTGCCCAAATTTGAGGCAGTCCATCCCAACGTCACACCTATCAATCATGGGCCCGCTTTGGCGCGGCGGGTTCGTCCCGGGGCGCTTGTGCGGGTCCGCTCGTCCTCCCCGGTTCGGCCTTCCCGGTGACCCAGGATTTTTCGGTTGGCCCTTGCGCCCCATTTCGGTTTGGGGCGTCGGGGTAGGGGGCGGACGCGCACCACGTTCGCCCGGCCGGAAAAATCAGGTTGTTGGTTGCCCAAGCACCGGCACACCCAAGCCGGCGGCAGCACTGCATAGTTCCTTGTCGAGCGAGGCAAGTGCCAGGTTCTTGCGCTGCGCCAGTTCCAGATAAATCGCGTCGTAGACCGTCAGCCGGAAGCGTTCGGCCAGGCGCTGCGTCGCGTCCCATAGCTGGGTCGTCGTTTCGGGATCGACCGCCAGCGGCAGATCACGCAGGAAATCCGCCAGTTGGCGCCGCCGGACCGCGTCAACCCGCTGCCGCCGCTCCGCCATCATCAGTCCGTTGAGCACTTCGGCTGGCCAATGCTGCGGGACGACGGCACCGACCTCGGCGACACGTTCCAGCAAAGCGAGGGTGGCCGGAGTGCGCTCATCTTCAAAGCACCAGGACAGCGCGACGGAACTGTCGACGACAAAGCTCACGGGCGGCCTTCATTGATGAGGTCTTTGATGTTCAGTCCGCCGAGGGTGACGCCCTTGCTCAGTGCAAGGATCCCCGCGACCGCTCGGCGCGCCTTGTCGCGATCGAACCCAGGTTCCGCGGGTACAAGTTTGGCCACCGCCTTGCCGCGGCGGGTGATGACGATTTCCTCGCCATGCTCCACCTGATCGAGCAACTGGCCGAATTTGCTTTTTGCCTCGAAGGCGCCCATTTCACGCATCGCTCTCTCCAACCGACCGTACAATCGACTAGTCTATTGGTGTTGATGTCGAGTGGCTATTGATTTCCACGGTTGGATTTGGTGGGGCCACCCATTCCGCATGATGAACTGGCTTATCGGTTGGGTAGGGGTGAACGGTCAGTGTCCGAGGGCGTATGGTTTCGGTCAACGGACGTTGACTGAAACCATACGCGAACGTTAGGGGAACGCAAGCGCCGTGTCGCGGCATATACCCCGACTCCCCCGAAACCCGAAGGAATCGCTTGCCAACCGGATCGAAGGCGATTCTGCTCCCATCCATGATCCGGCGCGGCTTCCTCGACAGCGAATCACGACAGGACCTGATCGAACTGGCCCGCGACGGGTCGGCCGCCC
>CAMATI010000343.1 GCA_945861095.1 Asaia bogorensis
TCGCGGCGCCGTCCGCCGATGGCGTGCCGTTTCTGCTGGACATGGCCACGACGACCGTGGCGGCCGGACGCATCCGCAACAAGGTGAACGAGGGCCTGCCGACTCCGGATGGCTGGGTGCTGGACAGCGAGGGCCAGCCGTCCAACGACCCGCTGGTGGCGAAGGAGAAAGGCGGCTTCCTGACGTCTTTGGGCGGCTCGCCGGAGAATTCGGCCTACAAGGGGTACGGTCTGTCGGCGATGGTGAACATCCTGGGGTCGTGCCTGTCGGGTGCCACGCTGATCACCGATCCGATGCACACGAAGAAGCCTCAGGGCATGGATATTGGGCACTTCTTCATGGCGATCGACCCGGGCCTGTTCCGTGACAACGACGATTTCGAGAAGGATGTGGCGCAGTTCTGCGGCGATCTGCGGGCGACGACTCCGATCGATCCGGCCAAGCCGGTGATGGTGGCGGGCGATCCGCAATGGGCCTACGCGAAGGCGCGGATGGAGAATGGGATCCCGGTCGGGCCGGGTCTGTTGCAGCAGGTGCGCCAGATCGCGCAGGCGTCGGCGGCGGCGTGGCTGCTGGATTGATTGCTGGGAGAATATTCTTCCCCGCCCCTTGCGGGCTTGGTCCGCTCTGCGGCCCAAGCCCGCAAGGGGAGGGGGAGAAATTTTCTCTACCTCGCGAAATCCGACCACCGATCTAACGTCAGACCCGCGTCTCGTTACAGCGTAGACCCGCCGTCGATCGCGACTTCCGCGCCGGTGCAGTAGCTGCTTTCGTCCGACAGCAGGAACAGCACCAGGTTGGCGATCTCGTCCACCGTGCCCATCCGCTTCATCGGCACCAGTTCCAGCCGCGCGGCGTTCTGTTCCGGCGTGCGGACATTCAGCATCTCGGTGTCAATCGGGCCGGGATGGATCGAGTTCACCCGGATCTTCTTCGGCGCCAGGTCCAAAGCCGCCGCCTTGGTCATGCCGCGCAACGCCCATTTGGTGGCGCTGTAGGCGAGCGCGCCAGGTGACCCGCGCAGGCCGGCGGTCGAGGAGATGTTGACGATCGACCCGCCCCCGGATTTCTCCATCAGCGGTACCACCGCCTTCATGCCGATGAAGCAGCCGAGTTGGTTGACCCGCATGTGGCGCTCGAACATCGCGACGTCGGTTTCCATCAGGGTGGCGGGTTGGTAGATGCCGGCGTTGTTGACCATCCCGTGCAGGCCGCCCAGCGCGGTGGCGGCGGCGATGGCGCGCGCCCAGTCGGTTTCGAGCGTCACGTCATGGCGCACGAACGACGCCGACTGCCCCAGCTCCGCCGCCAGCGCGCGCCCTTGATCTTCCAGCAGATCGCCGATCACGACGCGCGCGCCTTCCGCCACGCACAGGCGGGCTTCGGCCGCGCCCTGGCCGCGCGCGCCACCACTGATCAGGATGACCTTGTCCTTGAGACGGTTCATGCGTTCCTCCTTTTGGTTCCGAGGGCTTTGACGAAGGCGATGCCCAGGAATGATCGCTTGAAGTTAGTGCATTTGGCGAGATCGCATAATTCCAACCGTCCGAACCATTGGCCGATAGCCTCCCCTCCCTGCCATTGCCGGACCTGATCCGGCACGCAGCAAGCCTTCAACCTACTTTGATCGCCCTCACCTCCGCGGCCCGCTCATCGACCGGAACGATCGGCAATTCGCCGGGCTTCTTCACCGGCAGACGGCGAAGGTGATCCATGATCGCCTGCCATTCCTTGATCTCGCGGCCAGCGCCGGTTGACGTCGCGGCGGCGACACTGCTTCTGTCCAACGTGCCTTGCGGTGCCAGCAGGTCGGGCGTGCCAGCGCGTGGATCGTCGAGCGCCTCGACCTTCGACCGGAGAGGTTGACCGGCCTTGTTCTTGGCAACCAGCGCCAGCCTGCCCTTCGTGTATTTCGGGATCGCCACGATGATCACGCCGAGATAGAGCGGGCAGGTCAGGCTATAGAGCCGGTCGTCCTTGCCGGTGATGTCGATCGGGCGGTAGCCGCGATCCAGGTCGCCGATTTCTATGGCGGTCACCACGTCGAATTTCGGGCGCGCCGGGTCGTAGCGGCACCGCATGCCAGACGAGCGGGGGAAATACTCGCCGGGATGGGCTGGGTTATCCACAAGAAGAAATTCGAGCAGGTTTTTCAGTTCCAGGCCGGTGAAGTAACCCGTGACCAGCGCGCTGCCCGCCGTCGGGTCCACGACGCCGGCGCCAAGAGGCGCCACGCCGAACACATCGTAGACGGTTTGCACGCCGGTTTTGCCTCGCGTCAGACCGGCGCGCATCAACCCATTGGCGCTGAACCCGATATCCGCGTTCGTGGCCTTCCTGAAGGCGTCGGTGCAGAAATTCGCAAGTATCGTGCTGGCCGCGATGTCGGCGAAGGTGTTGGGCAGATCGCGCGGTACCACCGCCAGCGGTTGATCGATACTATAGCCACGGGAGAAAAATACCGTCCCTGTAACGGTCTTCTTGAGTTTCTCGATCTCCCCGGCAATGGTCCGGTCACCGGCAATCGTGTCGTCGATCGGGTAAAGCCGGCAGGACGCGACCGAGAGCTTGCCACCCTCGACGGTCAGCACGAGTTCGCCGAGGTTGCGGCCTTCCTTCCCGGTTTGCACAACCGGCGTCCGGCCATCGACGATGATCGGCTCTTGCAGTTCCGTGTGGCTGTGGCCGCCGATCACCACGTCGATACCTGGCACGGCCTTGGCCAGGGCGACATCGTCACCTTCGCTGTAGCGCCCGTCCGGACCTTTCATCACCCCGCCATGGCTGAGGCAGATGACCACATCCACCTTTTCCGTCTCGCGGAGCAACTTCACCATTTCTTTGGCGGTCTCTATGGCGTCGGCGAATGTCGCGGCACCCGCTCCGCCGGTATAGAAGGACGCTTCCTTGCCGAGCAGACCGAAGATGCCGAAACGGATACCGCCACGCTCGATGACCAGGTGACGGCGGATTATCCCGGCCTTGGCCATGCGCTGGAGGTCGGCCAGCGTCTTGTCGTTTCCCGTCATGTTGGTGTTCGACGCGAGCACCACGGGAACCCGTCCGGCTTTCGCGGCGACGCTGATCGACTTGCCCAGGCCGTCCGGCCCGAGGTCGAATTCATGGTTGCCCAGGGTGGTGGCGTCGTAGCCCATCCGGGACATAAGTTGCAGTTCACCGCCGGTCTCTCGGCTGGCGGCCCCGAAGGCGGTGCCCATGCTGTAATCGCCCGCGTCCAGCACCAGGACAGGCCCCTCAGCCTGCCGCGCCTGCCTTCGCTGGGCGATCAACGCAGCGAGGCGCGCATAGCCGCCTCGGGTCGTATCGTCGTTGAGTTTGAACGGCGAGTAGTCCGCGGCCGGGCCCATTCCGACGAAGGCCGAGTGCATGTCGTTGGTGTGCAGGATGGTGAAGGATTTCCTGCTCGTTTCAGTCGCGAACAGGCTTCCAGGCAGGAGGGCCGTCGCGCCGGCCGCCGCCGCGCCAAGCAGCAGATCGCGGCGTGACGATGCTTCCCGTGGCGAGGGTAACCCGATCCCGCATTTCGTCGGGATCAACCGTCTCGTGGGCGCTTCCATGGACATGCACTGCCTGAGTCTTGAGAGATTTCCTGGCCCGACGCCTTGCGGTACCTCCACAAGGCGCATGGCTGTAGGCCGGCGGCCCTGTCCCGATATTGCTGACCGCAATATTCGGAACAGAACCGCCGCTCGATCGTTGGCTATTGGGCTTTCT
Organism: Asaia bogorensis; assembly: GCA_945861095.1. Classification (GTDB taxonomy): domain Bacteria; phylum Pseudomonadota; class Alphaproteobacteria; order Acetobacterales; family Acetobacteraceae; genus Rhodopila. The sequence goes on from CAMATI010000343.1 coordinate 3,736, forward strand.
GCATCTTCTCCAACACCTGGCCGATCGAGAAGCTGGCGGCCTTCTGTCGCGGCGGGAATTCCTGGAATGTGGCCAGGAAGTCCCCGACATATTTCTGTGCTGGTACCAGCAGATACGCACGGTCCAACAGCCAGTCGTAATAGGTGTTCGAGGTGATCGGCGCACGCTCGAACGGGTCGGTGCGGAGATTGAAGATATAGGGTATGCGTGGGTGCTCGAATTCCTGCTGCCAGACACGCAGCGTGCCGGGCGCCGTCTGGATCGCGAAGGCAATCTTCCAGTTGTCGTAGCGCAACCCCATCAGGTCGCCCTCGTCGGAGAAGTAGAAGAAGCTTTCGCGTGGACCTTTCGGGGTCTCACCGGTCAGATGCGGCAGGAAGTTATAGCCGTCCAGATGGACTTTGTAGGTCATGTTGCCGACCGTATAGCCGGTCAGCAACTTCTCCTTCACGTCGGACATGCCGGCGGCGGCCACCAAGGTCGGCAGCCAGTCGAGGTGCGACATGATTTCATTGGAAACCGTGCCCGGCTTGATCTTGCCCGGCCAGCGCACCATCGCCGGCACGCGGAAGGCGCCTTCCCAATTGGAGTTCTTCTCGTTCCGGAACGGTGTCATGGCCGCGTCTGGCCAGGAGTTCATGTGCGGGCCGTTGTCGGTGCTGTACATCACGATGGTGTCGTCGGCGATGCCGAGCGCATCGAGCTTGGCGAGGATGGTGCCGACGTTCTTGTCGTGGTCGATCATCACGTCATGGTACGGGCTCTGCCAGCGACCTGACTGGCCCACGCTTTCCGGCTTCGGATGCGTACGGAAATGCATGTGCGTGAAGTTGATCCAGGCGAAGAAGGGCTTTCCCGCCTTTTGCTGACGCTCGATGAAATCGGCACCACGCGTGGCGATGTCGTCGTCGATCGTCTCCATCCGCTTCCTGGTCAGCGGCCCGGTGTCCTCGATCTTCTGTTTCCCGACGCGACCGAAACGGGGATCCACCGTGGGATCATCCACTGCAGTGGCAAAGGTATGCAGGACACCACGGGGTCCGAAATTACGGCGGAAGTTCGGGAAATCCTTCTCCGTCGGGTAGTCGGCGTGCTCGGGTTCTTCCTCGGCATTCAGATGGTATAGATTGCCGTAGAATTCGTCGAACCCATGCACGGTGGGCAGGAATTCATTGCGGTCGCCCAAATGATTCTTGCCGAACTGGCCGGTGGCGTAGCCCAGGGGTTTCAGCATCTCCGCGATGGTGGGGTCTTCTTTTTGCAGGCCCACCGTTGCGCCCGGCAGACCGACCTTGGAATTGCCGGTGCGGAACACGCTCTGCCCGGTCAGGAACGCCGCGCGCCCGGCGGTGCAGCTTTGTTCGGCGTAATAGTCGGTGAACATCACGCCCTCGCGCGCGACGCGGTCGATGTTGGGCGTGCGGAAACCCATCATGCCAAACGAGTAGGCGCTGATATCGGTCAGCCCGACGTCGTCACCCCAGATGATGACGATGTTGGGCTTCTTACCGGTGCTCGCCTATACCCGGGCTGCCGCCTGCGCCGCGGCGTCCTGCACACGCGTGGTCATGGCGGTGGCCGCGGCGGCCGCGGCCACGGTGGTGCCCAGCAGCATGGAGCGTCTGTTCAGGTTCGATGGCCGGTTCGTGGGTCGAGTGGTCATGGGTTCCTCACCTCAGGTTTCGATCATGGGGTACGCAGGATGCACCGAAAGCCGATATGGCTCATGCCAGTATCGACCATCTGGGCGTGTCTAGCCGCAGGCCGGTAGCGGCGGCAATAGCTGGGAGCACACAGGAAGGAGCCGCCCTTCACGACCTTGCGCGGGATGCGGATCTTCGGTTGTGCCGGGTCGTAGCTTGCTTCGATCGTCCCGCCGCGAGGGCTGTCCGGACCGCAGCACGACTTCGCAGATTCCGATGGCTTGCCCGTGGAGAACCAATCCGTGGTCCACTGCCACACATTTCCGGCCATGTCGTACAGGCCGTAGCCGTTCGGCGGGTAGGACCCCACCGGGGCGGTGCCCTCGTGTCCGTCGCTGGCGAAATTCCGCCAGGGGAATGGACCTTGCCAGGTATTGGCCATCCAGCGTCCACCGGGGTTGAGTTCGTCGCCCCAGACGAACTCCGCCCCGTCCAGCCCACCGCGGGCGGCAAACTCCCACTCTGCTTCCGTGGGCAGTTCCTTGCCTGCCCAGGCCGCGTAGGCGGCGGCGTCTTCGAACGCCACCTGCACAACGGGATGATCGTCCCGCTCGGCCAGGTTGCTGCCGAACCCTTCGGGGTGGCGCCAGCAAGCGCCGGGGACATAGGACCACCAATTGGAAATGTCGGTGGTATCCACCGGGCCGTCCGTCATGTGAAAGACCAGCGCCCCGGGCACCAGAAATTCCGGCTTCGCGCCGGGATAATCAGCCGCGTTCAGTTGCCGTTCCGCCACGGTGGCGTAGCCGGTGGCGGCAACGAAGGCGGCGAATTGGGCATTGGTTACGGTGTGCGGGTCCATCCAGAACGGATCGACCGCAATTTCCTGGATCGGCGCTTCCTCCCGATAATGCCGGTCCGCTCCCATGCGAAACGTGCCGCCTGGGATGAGGATCATTTGGTCTCGTATCGTCATCGCTCTCATCCGCACCTGTCAATTTCTAGCGACCTGCCGCGACATATGTTTGCCATCGAGCCAGAACACAGGCGACGCCCAAGATCAATGGAATTGCTCGTGAATGCACACACCATAGCGAGCACGCGGGTTAGTGGTGCCACATTGGAGCGGCCACTTGGGGGGCGACGAAGCACGGAACGGCTGGGTCTAAGGTGGACCCCATCGGTTGGACAGGAATCGGGGTGACTTAAGAGAGAGTCCAACCGCGTTTCCAGCGCCCCTCCCGATCCGAGGGGTGTATCTGAGGGTAAGTATAGTCCCTCGATTATACTTGTCAATACATTATTACTTCC
>CAMATI010000344.1 GCA_945861095.1 Asaia bogorensis
AGATGGGTCGGCCGTGACGCCACCTCCGGGCCGATATGAAGCCAGTCAGGACGTGATCGGGGCGCCGCCGGCGGTCTGATGACCGCGCCGGCGCAGCCGAACAGCCGTCGTTATTGATCGAAAATCCCGAGTCCGACAGGCTGCTAGACTTAAAGTGCTGTCTGAGGTTTGTCTTGAATCCAGAGGACGTCCGGATTTCGAGTCTTTTGGGACGTTAATTCGTGGTTAACGTCAAATTTAATACTGCCGCCTGCGGTTGTGGCCCATTTTGCGTCTTCTCAGATATCATGTTTGGATAGGGCCGCAAGATGTTGTTAACTGGGGATAATCCGGCCTGTCTTGAGAGACTTGTTTAAGTCCGGCGATCGTCGGATTTGTTTCGGACAGGCGCGGATATCGGGGGTTTTTGTTGCAAATTCGTGCGGGAAACGGGGGGTATTGTTCCGGATAGGCGCGGTTAACCTTTGCCTGCGTGATGTGCAGAGACTTCCTGTGCCCAAAATACCGGCAGATTGGGATGCGGCATGGGAACCCCGGCCGCCTGCCGAATGCGGCCAGGCTATCGCTGCCAGCGTTGACAGCGAGTGCTGGGCTAGGTACACAAATTGCGTCCACAACGAGGGTGCCATGGCGCAACCGGAGCCAGACAATCATGTGCCGCAGCCGGAACGGGTCGGCGTGCGTGAGTTCCGCGGGAATCTGAGCGGTTTCCTGCGCCAGGTGTCGCAAGGCAGTTCGTTCCTGATCATGTCGCATAATCAGGTGCTGGCCGAACTGCGTCCGCCGCCGAAAGCGGAGCGGCCTCCGCGACGGCCGGGTGCCCTGCGCGGCAAAATTCGGATGGCGTCCGATTTCGACACACTCCCGCCCAATGTTCTGGCCGCGATGGAGGGTGAGGAGGAATGAAACTCCTCCTTGATACACACGCCTTGCTATGGTGGCTCGCAGACGATCACCAACTCGGACCGCGCGCTCGGCGGCTGATAGAAGACCCTGGTAATGCCATCCTCGTCAGCGTCGTGTCGCTGTGGGAAATTGTTGTCAAGATACGGATTGGAAAACTGCAGGTCGACGTCAAAGAACTGACGGACAGCGTCCCACGGGAGGGATTCGCCCTGCTGGACATCAACTCGGCGCATCTGCGGACACTTGCTGGGCTGCCGATGCATCACCGCGATCCGTTCGATCACCTGCTCATGGCACAGGCGATCGAGGAGGACGCCACCTTCATGTCCGAGGACCGGAACACCAGCCGATACCCGGTCCGAATGATCACATGTTCGGATGGACCGTCATCGGCATTACCGAAGTCATCGTAGCAGAGGAACGACTGAACGGGGCCGAAATTCAAGTATTGCACTCCGCCTACGGTCGCCCTATCACGGGATAGCGTTCAAGTATGCGCTTACAGTCGGCCAGAACGCGCGGAATATAAGTCTGGTCCACTAAAAATACAAACTGATTCGATTGCGTCATATGGTCCGGGGTGATCTCAACTGTAATCTCCATGTGCCCAAGAATGCCGCAAACGATTTTCGCGCGCAGCGCAGCTCCCAGGCACGCCAGCTCGGCGGTCCCGGCCACATCCCTGTAGAGGGCAGCTAGCTACTCCGCGAACCTCGAAAGTTCATCCGCGCGCAGCCACGGTCCGCCGATCTCGACATGTGCGCCAGGAGCCTCAACGCCCGCTCGGACATTCAAACAGTTACCATCCCAATAATCATCGGCACCGGAAAACTGTCGTTTCAGTACCCAGAGTGACAGCCCCGCGAGCTTGAGATCGGCCTCGCTGTCAACCCCTACGGTTTCAGACAAGCGACCTACCCCTCCTTCAGTAAAGCCGCCCGTATCGCCTCCAACTCCCGCCGCCGCCCGGCATTGGACTCCGGATACCGCAATCCCAATCCCGAAATCGTATCGACCACAATCTGGGCCACAATCAAACGCGCATTGTGCTTGTCATCCGCCGGAACGATATACCAAGGCGCGTTCTTGGAACTGGTCTCGCTCAGGCAAGCCTCATATGCCTCCATATACTTGTCCCAGTAACCTCTCTCCTCAATATCCGCCTGGCTGAATTTCCAGTTCTTCTCCGGCTCGTCGATCCGGTCGAGGAAGCGCTTACGTTGTTCCTCCTTCGACATATGCAGGAAGAACTTCACCACCCGGGTCCCATTGCCGTGCAGATGCCGCTCCAGACCGCGGATGGACCGATACCGGTGGCGCCAGATCGTATCGGCATCGCCGGGCACATCCGGCAGTCCCTCGGCGGCGAGGATGTCGGGATGCACGCGCACGATCAGCACTTCCTCGTAGTAGCTACGATTGAAGATACCGATGTGCCCGCGCTCGGGCAGGTCCCGGGTGCATCGCCACAGGAAATCGTGGCGGAGTTCCTGCGCGCTCGGGTGCTGGTAGCTGAAGACCTGGCAGCCTTGCGGATTGATGCCCGACATCACGTGCCGGATGACGCCGTCCTTGCCCGCCGCGTCCATCGCCTGAAAGATCAGAAGAATTGCGTGACTGTTGGCCGCATACAGCGTCCGCTGCAATTTATCCAAAGTGCCGACCTGATCCGCCAGCAACGACTCATAATCCGATTTGGACTTATGGAACGGATCCACCAAGGTCGGCCAGTCCGAGAGCTTCACGGTCTTCCCGTTGCGGCATCGGAATTTTTCTGTGTCGATTTTCATGCGGTCGATCTTCGCGCCATAAGGGGCGGACGATCAAGGACAACCTGGACCGTCCGCCGGTGCGTGTCCGCCACGCCCCCCGCCACGCCCCCTGCCACGCCCCCCGCCACGCCCCCTGCCACGACAGACCGACGCCCGCGACAGCCGTTAAGGCAGGGCCGCGGTCACGCAACCCGGCGGAAGTCCCATCCACACGACCGACCCAACGGTCCTCCCGGACCCGACAGGTGGCGCGCGCCGATCCTCATCCCCGCGCCCACAACCCCCGGCGCGCCGCCTTGGCCTGCTGCTCCGCGGCCAGCATGGCGGGATGTCCGGCGCCGGCGCGTGCCCATCCGGCCCTGACCAGGGCCTGGTTGACGTCGATGCCGCGCGCCGAACAGACGGCCAGCGGCCGGCCGACGGGGTCGCGGCCGGCCCAGGTGCACTCGACGCGGGTGTCGCGCACCAGACCGGCCAGCGCATTGGCCGCGGAGGTGCCACAATCGGTCTCGGTCGGTCCGGCGCCGGGGCAAATTTCCCCGCGTTCGGGCGCGGTCAGGCCGTCGAGGCGCACCACCCGGTCTCCCAGACGCAAGGTGCCGCCATCCAGCACCGCGACACCAGGCGCGGTGGTGGCCAGCACGCCGGTTTCGGGCGCATTGGCGGGTGCTTCCGACGGGCGCCCCAGCAGCCAGATCCCCGCGCTGAGGATGCCAACGCACCCCAGGACCGCCGCCGCCGTTGCCCGGTTTGGCAGGGTCGGGCCGCCGCGCGACAGGGAAAATGTCGGCGGTCGGAAAATCCGACGTTTGCGATCGAGTGGCACGATGCCTGGTCCCTGTTGCTGGTTCGCCCGGTTGCGCGACTCGGTGCCCAGCCGGATGCCATCGGTCAAGCCCCGAAAGCCGCAAGTCGCCGGAATTTCTCCTGGCGCCGCGGACGCCGGTCCACGGATGCCCGTTGTCGCTGCCCGTTGTCGCTGCCCGTTGTCGCTGCCCGGGTAAGCCGGCCAGGTCGCGGCCGTCGCGGGGTATTCGGCGTTCCCCCCGGCCGCATTCGGCGGTCTGGCCCGCGGCCGACAGCCTTGGCGTCCGGCCTCAGTCGGACGCTTCCAGCCCGCGCGGGGTGAGGAAGCGTTGCAGGCGCCCGCCACCGGGACCCAGCAAGGACCATGTGGCGGGGACGGTGAATTCGGCCAAGGCGCAGGTCGGAAAGCCTTCGGCCAGCGACCCGGCGGCGGTCCGTTCGGCGGGTGTTCCGGGTGGTGCGGCCAGGGCGAGCGCCAGATCGTGCATCCCGGGATTGTGTCCGATCAGCATGACCGAACGGACGGTGTCGGCAACCGCGCGCAACGTCTCCAGAAGCTGGGTGGCGGACGCGAGATAGAGGCTGTCCATCGGCTCGATCAGCGGCACATCGTCCCAGGGTTCCAGCGCCTCCAGGGTCTGCAACGTGCGTTTGGCGCCGGAAACCAGGACCAGATCGGGGGCCAGGCCGTGCGCGCGCAGGGCAAGGCGCATGCGGGCGACCGACCGGCGCCCGCGGGCGTTCAGCGGGCGGTCGCGGTCGGGAATACTGCTGTCATCCCAGGATGATTTGGCGTGCCGGAGAAGGAGGAGCTGGCGCATCGCGCAAGTCTGCCACGCGTTCGCATGGTTGTCGTCACCCGTCACATACCCGTCGCCACATCCGGGCATCGGCGTGGTTCGGCCGAGCGGCACCGCATGGTGTTGGTTGGGCGATATCGGGTGCTTTTTTATAGTCTATCGTAGGGCGGTTGGCGCGCGAGGTCCCGATAGCGATGCGGCCAGGAGCCGAGATATCCCGGCAAAGGAGGTGGGTTTTGTCCACGGCCGGGCAGTCAGGCCGGAAGGTCGATCCACGACAGATGGCCGCCCTTGCCGGCGCCGGTGTCCACGAAGATGGCCCTGCCGCCAGACTGGCCGAGGCGGATATAGGGGCGCCCGTCGGTGCTGCGTCGATCGTGGCCACAATAGACCGTCAGGCCGCGGGGGACCCGGTCGACCCAGCGCAGACTGCGCTCTGGATAGCCGTCGGGCTGCGTGCGTCCGGTCGGCTCGCCGAACAAGGCGCGGGAAACCGGCCCGGATGGGCGTTCCAGCCCGTGTTCGGGCGCGGCCTGGTCCAGCATCGCGGTGTGGAATCCCCCATGCACGAAAAAGGCGCGCCCATGTTGCAGCCAGGCCGGCGCGCGGGCGGCTTCCACCTGGATGCGAGCGCGCAGGGGGGCGTCCAGTTGTTCGATGGTTTCGCGCAACACCGGTTCCATGCGCACGGGCTGCCCGGCCAGGGCGCGGGCGAGCTTCAGATCGTGGTTGCCCAACAGGAACAGGCCGCGTCCCCGGTCGATCAGGTCGAACATGATACGAAGCGTCGCGGCGCTGTCCGGTCCATGGTCGATCAGATCGCCAAGCTGGACGATGAAACGGTCGGTTGCGGCGGCGTAGGCGAAGGCGACGGCGTCACCGTGCACATCGCCGACGACGCGCAGATTGACGTTGGGTGGTATGCGGGGTGCGTCCATTTGAACGGTGAAAGATAGGCGCTTGGGCGGCATGATTCCAGCGGCAAGCGGAGAATCGTGGGGGTGGCGCCAGATGTTTCGATCGAACCGGGCGTTTCGGAGCGGTTTGACCAGGGCTACGCGGCATGCGGGATGGTCTGTATAAATTACAACCTATAGTATGGTTTTTCGATTCAATTTACAGTTGTATTTCATGCATGAATATACTTGTGTGTCAGAAATTAACCAAATAATGGGTCTTTTGACAAAAGACGGCTCTCATTAGGAAATATTGTGTATTATTGGTACGAATCTGACAAGATTGAAACTTGTGAGCCGCCGGGATGTGTGACACATTCTTCACGTCGACGTGACCCATGCACGGCGGTCCGCTCCGCAAGGCGCGCTAAACCAAATCAACGGCCTGTCGGCGATCCAAACGGATCGGGACAGACAATCGAGTGGGCATCATACGGGAAGTATCGTCCGAGGTCGATCGCGGGACGTTCGTGTCAACGGCACGAACCGCGAAACGCCCCGCTGCGATCAGACAGGAGGAGCACGACGCGATGATGGACGATTGGATGGCACAAGCGGATGTCATGATCCTCGACCGCCAGGAGTTCTTCAGCGCCGGACTCGTGTCGTTCCTGCAAGCCGCGCATCCCGATTGGCGGTTTTCCGTGCTCGACGACCTCGACGATCTGCTCGATCACGCGATGGTATCGCCAACCGCGGTTGTCCTTATCGACCTCGATCTGCCCGACCTTGGCGGCCTGTCCGGTCTCGCGACCCTGCACGCGGCGCATCCGGACCACAGCTTCATCGGTCTGGCGGGCGACGATAACCGGCCGTCGATCCTGGCCACGCTTGCGGCGGGCGCGCGTGGCTACATCCAGCGTAACGCCAACCCCATGCAGTTCCTCCGCGGGGTAGAGGCGGTGATGGCCGGCGGCGTCTTCGCGCCGGCGTCCCTGACCGGCGGCGTACAACTGGACGCGATCCCTCCGGCGCCGGTCGCAAACGATATGCCTGATCTTTCCGCCATCCCCAATCTGACCGATCGCCAGCGCCAAGTCTTCCAACTGCTGATCGAAGGTTGCCCGACCAAGACGATTGCCCGCCGCCTGAACCTTGGCGTCGGCACTATCAAAGTCCATCTCGCCGCCATCTATCGCACGCTCGGCGCCAGCAGCCGGCTGGAAGCGGTCAGCAAGGTCCAGCGCACCTACGCAATGGCGTGCTGACGGGCCGAACAGGCGCGCCCAAGGAGCGTATGTCCAGGAGCGTTTGGCCAAGAGTGCATGCCCTGGAGCGCATTCCCAACCCATCTTTAGCGTTTTTTCCACCATATACCGTAACGACTACGGAAAACCCCTGATATACAGTCGACCGCCCCTGGAATCTTCAATGTAGTGCCATAATTATTCTATAACCCCTTGACGCCACGCGCCGCCACGCTCACCTTCCCC
>CAMATI010000345.1 GCA_945861095.1 Asaia bogorensis
TTACGATTCAGTGGGGTTCCGCTTCATTGCGGCGAATGATCACCGCGACAACGATACGATCCCCGCATTCCGATGGTGCCTCCTCATGGAAATCGAGGTGGCGTTCGTGCGGGTGCTGCGACTGGTCCGAGAAATGGTTGTGCTCGGGACGGATACCGTGGCGCTTGACCGGACAAAGAACCGTGCCGATGCCAGCGCGCCATAACGCGCTGTTACATGAGCACGCGCGCAAGATCGACGCGCGGATGCAAGGCGAAGTGGCGGATCCTGCTCCGTCCCCATGCACAGAGGACATCACAGGCCGGAGCCTGCAGACAATGTGGGGCACGCGCGACGCTTTCCCCCGGCCGGGCAGCCCGGGCATTGCCTGCTGGCTACTCCAGGCCGCGACCGGCGGCTACTCAGCCACCTTCTGTGCCTTCCGGCGTTCTTCTCTCCGCAGATAATGCTGCCGCAGATTCTCCGGCAGGGTGTCCGGATCGATGGCAGCCCCCACCGTAAGTTCGCGATGGGCATGACCGAGTTGGTGAACGACGAACGCATAGTTCATCGAGGTACGGCGTCCCTGGGAGTCCTGCGCGTGATTAACCTGCGCCTTCGTCATGTTGAGCGTCCAGGACGTATGAGTGGTCAGCCGCTCCGCCAGGTCCAGTGTGTAGGTCTCAAGTTCCGACCTCGGAACGACCTCGTTGACCATCCCATACTGTTCCGCCTTCGCCGCCGACAGTTCTCCCGTTAGCAGCCACATCTTGGCGCGTCGCGGGCCGATCTCCCATGGATAGCCATAGAACTCGACCCCGGATCCGCCCATCTTGCCGGATGTGCAGATAAACTGGGCATCATCGCTGGCAATCACCAGATCGGAACACCATGCGAGCATCAGGCCGCCCGTCATGCACCGGCCTTGCACCTGTGCGATCAACGGCTTGGACATGTTCCGCCACCGCTCGGTGATCTCCAGATAGATTTCCATTTCGCGGGAATGGCGCCCCTCGGCTCCCGGTTGATCGAAATTGGCCCAGGTGCCGACCACGGGAAAATCCCGCCATGTCTTGCTGCCGTCGCCAGACAGATCGTGACCCGAACTGAAATGCTGACCGACCGCGGCCAGAACGATGATCTTGATGTGTGGTTGACGCAGCGCGTAGTCGAAGGCGCTGTTCAGATCGTAGGTCATCTGCATGTTTTGCGCATTGCGCTTCTCGGGACGATTGAGCGTGACCCGAGCCACCGCTGGGCGGGGTTCGTCATAGAGAACGGTCTCGAATGTCGGAAACACGGCTTGTGACATCAGTTCCTCCTGAATTTGCTCGTGGCGGTCCAATCGCTACACCGATTTCCCGGTGTGTCGAGCATTCCCGATGCCGACGATTGTTATGCCAGCCCGGGGGACGTCGCCGCGTCGTTCCGGCGGCCGAGGGAGATGTTCGTCCCCGCGGGACGCCCGTTACGAAACCCCAGCCGCCGCAACCAACTCCCGCAAGTCCGCTTCGGGCCGAGCGCCGTAGTGGCTGATGATTTCGGCGGCGGCGATGCTGCCCATGCGACCGCACGCAGGTAGAGACTTACCTGCCGTCAAACCCGCCAGGAACCCCGCGGCGTAGGCGTCGCCGGCGCCGGTGGTGTCGACCAGCTTTGTCGGTTCCGCCGCAACAGCCACGGTTTCCGTGCCGCGCAGGATCAGGCTCCCGGCCTCGCTGCGGGTCAGCGCCGCCAGGGCAACGTCGCGACGAGCGGCCTCGGCGGCGGCTTCGAACGTGCTTTCCTCATACAGGCTGGTGATTTCCGTCTCGTTCGCGAACAGGATGTCCACATGCCCGGCCACCAACTCGCGGAACGCCGCCCGATGCCGATCGACGCAGAACGCGTCCGACAGTGACAAGGCCACCTGCCGTCCGGCCGCATGCGCCGCCCGGGCCGCCTTGTAGAACGCCGCCTGCGCGGCCGGCGGATCGAACAGATAGCCCTCCAGATAGGTTACGGCGGCGGAGGCAACCAGCGCCTCGTCGATGTCCGCCTCGCCCAGGGTGACGCAGGCGCCCAGGAACGTGTTCATGGTGCGCTGCCCGTCCGGCGTCACCAGGATCATGCAGCGCGCGGTCGGTGCGCCACCCACCAGTTCGGCGGACGGGAAATGCACGCCCGCGGCCTTGATGTCGTGGCGGAACACGTCGCCCAACTGATCGCCCGCGACCTTGCCCAGATAGGCGACCCGAGCGCCCAGATTGGCCGCGACGGCGCAGGTGTTGGCCGCCGACCCGCCGCTGCTTTCGCGGGCGGGCGGCATGGCGCGATAGATGGCCTCGGCGGATGCGGCGTCGACCAGCATCATCGCGCCCTTGTGCATGTCATGGCGGGAGAGGAACTGGTCCTCCACCGCCGCGACCACGTCGACGATGGCGTTGCCGATGCCCAGAATGTCGTAATTTGGTGCCGTCACGATTTACCTGCCTTTGGGTGGATGGGCGCGAACCGCCGCTTCATTCACCTCTACCCCCCAGCCGGGGCCCTTGGGAATGATCAGTTCGCCGTCCTCAATGACGGGGGCGTTGATGAACAGTTCATCGCGCCAGGACACGCTGTCGATGTCGATCTCCATGACCCGGAAATTCGGCACCACGGCGCAGAAATGCGCGCTGACGGCGGAGCACAGATGGCCGTAGTAGTTATGGGGCGCGACGTTGACCTCATACGCCTCGGCCATGGAGGCGATCTTGATCGATTCCAGGAACCCGTTCCAGATGACGTCGATGATGGCGACGTCCTGGGCGTAGGCGTCCAGGAACGGCCGAAACGCGCGCCTGCCGGTGATCGATTCGCACGACGCAATCGGGCACGGCGCTCGGCTTCTGATCAACGCCAGGGATTGCGGGTCCCAGGTATCGATTTCCAGCCAAGTCAGGTCGTAGGGTTCCACGGCCTTCGCGACCTGGAGGAAACCCTCGGTCTTGAAGTGGTAGTTGACGTCCAGGTGCAGGCCCATCTCCGGGCCCGCGCCGTCGCGGAAGGCGCCCAGCGTGTCGCGCACGGCCTGGAGCGTCTTGCGGTCGATGTTCAGCGCGGGGTAGCCCGGCGTGCGACCGAAGCCGGGGCCGAATCCCACCAGCTTCTCCCCGTCGAAGGGCAGGATATTGGTCTTCAGCGCCTTGAAGCCGCGAGCCTTCACCTCGGCCCCCATGGCGGCGACGTCGTCGTAGGTGCGCAGCGGCGGCGTGCCGACGGCCTCATGATTGCGGACGCGATAGGTGCCGCAATGAGACCAGTAGACCGGGATGCGGTCGCGGACCGGGCCGCCGAACAACTCATAGACCGGCACGCCCAAGGCCTTGCCCTTGATGTCGAGCAGGGCGTTCTCGATCGCGGCGATGGCGCGCTGGTTGACGCCGTTCGGCGCCTGCACCTGCTTCACATACAAGGTGGAGGCGATCGCCTGGATCGGGCGCGGGTCGGTGCCGATCAGCGCCTCGGCCATGCCGTGGATGACCGAGGTCAGTCCGCGGCTGCCATCGGCTTCGGTGTATTCCGACCAACCCACCAGCCCATCATCGATGGTCACCTTCAGGAAGGAGAAGGTGCGCCAGCCGGCGTCGCAATGCAGGTCCTCGATCTTGGCGATCTTCATAGTGTTTCCCCCTTGATGACCCGTCCGGAGCCCTTGGCGGGCGTTGCCGGACGGGCATGGCGTGAAGGTGGCGGTTCAGAGCTCCGACCCGTTACCGCGATTCAAAAACGGTCCAGTCCCGCGGTTCAGAAACCGACGCGATCCCCGCCTTTCAGCTTCAGGATTTCGCGCGCTTCGGCCGGGGTGGCGATCTCCATGCTCAGGTCTTCCAGGATGCGGCGGATCTTCGCGACCTGTTCAGCATTGGACTTCGCGAGCTGGCCCTTGCCGATATAGAGGCTGTCTTCCAGCCCGACGCGGACATTGCCGCCATTGATGCCGGCCATGGTGGTGAACGCCATCTGGTGGCGCCCGGCGGCGAGCACGGACCAGACATACTTGTCACCGAACAGCCGGTCGGCGGTCTCCTTGGCGAACAGCAGGTTGCGCGGCTCCGCGCCGATACCGCCCAGAATGCCGAAGATGGACTGCACGAACAGCGGCGGCTCCACCACCTTGCGGTCCAGCATATAGGCCAGATTGTAGAGATGGCCGATGTCGTAGCACTCGAACTCGAAGCGGGTGCCGTGGCCCTTGCCGAGCTTTTCGACGATGCCTTCGATGTCCTTGAAGGTGTTGCGGAAAATGAAGTTGTCCGTGTTGTCGAGATACGGCTTCTCCCACGGGAACTTCCACTTCGTGATGCGGTCGCCGGCGCGGGAGATGTTGAAGTTCATGCTGCCCATGTTGAGGCTGCACATTTCCGGGCTGGCGACCAGCGGCGCGGCAAGGCGCTCCTCCAACGTCATGGTCAGGCCGCCGCCGGTGGTGACGTTGATGACCGCGTCGGTGTTCTGCTTGATCCGCGGCAGGAACTGCATGAAGACAGCCGGGTCGGGCGTGGGGGAGCCATCGACGGGATTGCGGGCGTGCAGATGGATGATGGCGGCCCCGGCCTCGGCGGCCTCGATCGAGGAGCGGGCGATTTCCTCCGGCGTGATCGGCAGGTAGTCCGACATGCTGGGCGTATGGATGGCGCCTGTGACGGCGCAACTGATGATGACCTTGGCCATGGGTGAAGCTTCCTTCCGCAGTTCGGCTAGCTGGCGAATGTGCCCCAGGGTGGGCGTCAGGACCAGGGGGAAAGGCAATCGGTCTTGGTGACGTGGTTCCCAAGGCGCGGTAGCGTAGCCGCACCGCCATGGAAATTGGGGGGAGCAGTGCGAGGGACCCGAATTCGTGAGCCTGTTCGCAATTCTGTGTGCGGGGATCAACTCCCGCCAAAGCAGTGTATTATGCGGGACCGAGCCAGACTAACCACGCCGCCTCGACCTCCAGGCTCCAGCAAGGCGGGGCTCCAGCAAGGCGGGCGCCCCGGGGCGCTGGCGGATCAATCAGAGCCTTGATCGATCGAAGAGGCTGATCGGAAGACGCAACATAACTGCCCGGCTACCCGACCCGGGCACGCCACTCGCGATCACCCTATCAGGCTCGATGGATCGCTCATCAAGGTCTAGAGCAAGCGCTACTCTTGCTTCCCGGCGGTGGAGAGGATCGACCAGTTGGTGGCGAAGTCCTTCGGCCGTTCGGCTGGTTCATCGCGGCAATGGTTGTCTATTCCCGCTGTGCCCATGCCATGGGTATGGAGCGATTGGTCACGCTGATGGTGGAGCCCGCCTTTATAGTCGCATCCGGGCGTTTCCGGAATTTTTCCGGTTTCCGAGGATTCGCGCCGGCTCGAAATCGGTCTAGCATGGACACCGAAGAACCGAGGAAACACCACCATGAGCACCACAACCCAAGCCGGTCACAGCCCCTACATTCCAGTCCGTGACGACTGGCTTGCTCGGCGGACCGAGACCATTCTGGAACCCGGGTTGCCGATCGTCGATCCGCACCACCATCTGT
This sequence comes from Asaia bogorensis, assembly GCA_945861095.1. GTDB lineage: Bacteria > Pseudomonadota > Alphaproteobacteria > Acetobacterales > Acetobacteraceae > Rhodopila. Next base: position 5,510 of record CAMATI010000345.1, read on the forward strand.
GGGACCGCCCAGGCTGGGGCTACATGCTGGACGATTTGTTGGCCGATACCAATGCGGGGCACAACATCGTAGGCACCGTGTTCGTTCAATGCCGCTCGATGCATCGTGCCACGGGTCCGGAGGAGCTTCGTCCGGTCGGCGAAACCGAGTTCGTGAACGGTGTCGCGGCCATGAGCGCAAGCGGCGGCTATGGTCCGACGAAGGTGAACGCCGGCATCGTGGGCCACGTCGATCTGCGCAATGGGGCTCATTCCGCTGCTGTACTCGAAGCGCATATCCGCGCCGGTGGCGGGCATTTCCGCGGCATTCGCCACATCACCGCCTATGACCCCGACCCAACCCTGATGAACCCGGCCTATACCCCGCCGCCGCGACTGATGTTCGACAAGACGTTCCGGGAAGGATTTGCCTGCCTGGCACCGTTGAACCTGACCTTCGACGCTTGGCTGTATCACCCGCAAATTGGCGACGTGACCGCGCTCGCACAGGCGTTTCCCGGGACCGGCATCTGCCTGAACCATATCGGGGGGCCGCTGGCGATCGGCAGCTACGCCGGCAAGCGGCAGGAGGTATTTGCCAACTGGTCCGCCTCCATAAAGGCTCTCTCGGCCTGCCCCAATGTGGTCGTGAAACTCGGCGGAATGGCGATGCGGATCAATGGCTGGGATTTCCATGAGAAGGCGGATCCGCCGAGTTCCGCGGATCTGGCGGCTGCGTGGAAGCCTTATGTAGAGACGTGCATTGACGCGTTCGGAGCTTCTCGCTGCATGTTTGAAAGCAATTTCCCGGTCGACAAGGGCTCCTACGGCTACGCGGCCTTTTGGAATGCGTGCAAGATCTTGACCCAGGGCGCCAGTGAGTCGGAAAAGGCAGACCTGTTCTGCGGTACGGCGTCTCGTTTCTATCGGTTGGACCTGTAACGGTAATACCAACCGACGGAAACATTGACTCTCCTGTCAGTGCCACCTCGTTATGCCGGTGCAGGCCCTCACGAATCCCCTCATTTTCATTGTCCCAGATACGGTGTGAGAACGGCATGTTATCCTACAATATGTTGATTGCTGTCGGATGCGAGGGATTTCGTGGGGAAAGTGGATCGTTGGCTTGGCACGCGTCTGCACGACGTTCGGGCGTTC
>CAMATI010000346.1 GCA_945861095.1 Asaia bogorensis
CCGAACAGTTTCACCAGCAGAGCTTCAAGCTCTGGACGGCTTAGCGCGGAAACGGGCGGTGGCGATGGCACATGACGTATAGACTCGGTCGCGCCGAATCGCGGCAAGAAAATAATGCGCGGCCGCCCACGGTTTTGCCCCTCTTACCAGAACTTGATCAGAGATCCCCAGACCGCGACGGCGACCACACCGACCAGCAACAACGACACGACGGTGCAGAAGGCGAGCAACGGCAGATCACGCGGCGTCCTCGGCATCGGCGTATAGGGCACGGCGCGACCCGAAAAAGCCGCCGACTGCCGCTTCTGGGCCCAGGATTCCAGCAGATACGCGCCGATGGCCGGCACCAGCAGCAGCATGCCGACCACGGCACCCATGTTGAAGTTCTGCAGTCCGACGACCTGCTTGTAGACATCGGTGGCGAGCACGTTGAACTGCCCGCCGATCACCTTGGGAATGCCGAAATCGGTGACCACCAGCGTGAACACCACCACGGCGGACGACACCAGGCCGAACCGGGTGGCCGGCAGCGTGACCGTCCGCAGGATGCGCCCGCGGGAAGCTTTCAGCACCTCCGCCGCTTCGAACAGGCGCGCATCGGCGGCGGACAGGGCGACGCCCAGGATCAGGATCGCATGCGGCAGGGTGTAGAATACCTGCGCCACCACGATACCCCAGGGACCGTAGATGGACCCGCCGAACAGCGGGGTCAGCATGCCCTGGTTGCCGAACAGGTAGATCAGGGACAGCGCCGGCAGCAGCGACGGCGCCAGGATCGGCAGCAAGGCGATCGCGCGGAACATCGGCTTCAGCGGAATGCAGGACCGTTGCAGGGCATAGGCGTAAAGAAATGCCGCTGGCACGACGATGATCGCCGTGATCCCGGCCGTCCAGACGCTGTTCCAGATCGACGACGCCAGCGACGGCGTGGACAGATAGGTGACATAGTTCGTCAGCCCGACGAAGCCGCCGTCCGGCCCCTCGAAGCTGCGCCACAGCAGCAGGGCCAGCGGCACCACCAGCGCCCCGGCCAGGAACAGCCCGGCCAACGCCAGGCCAATCTGCATCGCGCGCGCATCGGCCGACATCACCAGCCGGACAGGCGCACCGGGTACTTCCCCGGGTCGGCGGGCCACGAGGTCAGACATCGGTGCGGAACACCATGATACGGGACGCTGGCAGCCAAAGCGGCAGGGTCTGCCGTTCCCGCGATATGTCGCGGCCGAGGGATTCGGAGGGGAGGTCGGCTTCGACGTTGATGGGGCCGCATTCCAGGGTCAGGCGGCAGGTGGGACCGAGGAATTCGGTGGCGACGACGTTCGCTTCTAGCATCCCGGGTGGGCCGTCGGCGACGCCACCGACCACCGCATGTTCGGGCCGGATGAAGGCGCGCACCGGGGTTCCGGCGGCAAGCCCGCGCGCGCCGTCGGCCGGCAGACGCAGGCCTTGCACGTCCAGGGTGCCTGGCTCCGACACCGTGGCGTCGAAGGCGGTGCTGCGCCCGATGAAGGTGGCGACGAACGCGCTGGCGGGATTGCGGTAGATGTCCTCCGGCGCGCCCACCTGCTCGATGCGGCCGTTGCTCATGACCACGATCCGGTCGGACACGCTCATGGCTTCCTCCTGGTCGTGCGTCACCATGATGGTGGTGACTCCCAGGCGGCGTTGCAGCGCGCGGATTTCAGTGCGTAGATGCTGGCGCACGATCGCGTCCAGGGCCGAAAGCGGCTCATCCAGTAGCAACAGGCCGGGCTCGTTGGCCAGGGCACGCGCCAGGGCGACGCGCTGTTGCTGGCCGCCGGACAACTGAGCGGGATATTTGTGGATGTGTTCCGACAGGCCGACGAGGCCGACCAGTTCGATCACCCGCTCCTGCACCCTTGCCCGCGGCCAGGCGGGGCCGCGCAGGCCGTAGGCGATGTTCTGCGCCACCGTCATGTTGGGAAACAGGGCGTAGGACTGGAACACGATGCCGAAGTCCCGCTGCCCGGGTGGCAGGCCGGTGATATCGCGGCCGGCCTGAAGGATGCTCCCCTCGCTGGCCGGGTCCAGGCCGGCGATGGCGCGCAGAAGGGTGGTCTTGCCGCAGCCGGAGGGGCCGACGAACGACACGAACTCGCTGGTGCGCACATCCATGGATACGTCGCGCAGCGCGGTGAAAGCGCCGAAGCGCTTCCAGACGTTCCGCACCTTCAGATAATCCTCACCGGGCACGCTTACCGTGCCTGTTGTCAGCGGCTTGTCCAAAGTGGCGAGTGCCATCCGCGATCTCCGTTGCGTCCGACGTGGGACCCAGCGCATGCCGGCCGGGACTGGTCAGGACGCTCCAGGGTCTTGCTTGACCGCATGGTTCACACGCCGCGCTGTCCGCGCCGTGTGATCATGCCGCGGGCGTTGGGTTCAGCGCGGCGCCGACTTGGCGTCGAAGCGGGATCCCCATTCCTTCAGGATCCGATCCCGATCGGCCGCGATCTTGGTGACATCGGCGGCGATCATCCGGGCCTCGAAGTCGGCGGGATAGCCTTTTACTTCGGACGTCACGCCGGGCAGAGCCAGCACGGCGTAATACTTGCCATACAGCGCCATCGCCGGGGCGCTGACCGCGTAGTCCGCCAGCCGTTCCGCCGCCGCCTGGTTCTTCGTTCCCTTGACGACCGCGGTGCCTTCCAGATCGTAGCCAACGCCATCGGTCGGCACGATGATGTCGATCGGCGCGCCCTGGTTCTTCAGCGTGACGGACCGCATGTCCAGCGAGATGCCGACCGCGTATTCGCCTCGGGCGGCGTTGTTGCAAGGCGCGGAGCCGGAATGCGTGTAGACCGCGACGTTGTCGTGCAGCTTGGTCATGTAGTCGAAGGCCGGCGCTTCACCCTTGGACGCGATCCAGCCGGCGACCGTCAGGAAGCCGGTCCCGGAGGAGTTCGGGTTCGGCATCGCGATCTGGCCCTTGTAGGCAGGGTTCAGCAGATCGGCCCAGGTGGTGGGCTTCGGCAGGCCCTTCTGCTGCGCCACGACCGTGTTGAAGCAGACCGCGGAAACGAAGGCGTCCATGCCGGTCCAGGTCATCGGCGACTTCGCGGACCGAAAGGCCGGCTTCAGCGCCGCGGCATCCTTCGGCGTATAGCCGTGCAGCATGTCCTGGCCGTCCATCATCAGCAGGCTGTAGACGGACAGGCCCCAGATCGCGTCCGCGCGCGGATTGGACTTTTCGGCCATCAGGCGGGCGGTGATCACGCCCGTGGAGTCGCGAACCCAGGCGATCTCGACATCCTTCAGCGCCGCCTCGGCGGCCTGCTTGAACGGCGCGAGCTGCTCGTTTTCCAGCGCGGTGTAGACCGTCAGGCGGGTCTTCTGCGCCGCGGCCTCGGTGGCGAGCAGGCTGAATGCCATGCCGCAGGTCGCGGCCAGGAGCGAAAGGCGCATCGTCAGGTTCCCCGATTTGTTTTGCTGAGACTGTTTCTAGGCACCTTACGTGATGCCGGCACGTTACCGTTGTGTTGCGCCGCTGGCGCGGGTGTGTTGCGCCGCCGGCTTGGGCGGCCGAAACGATGACCGATGCCGCCCCCCCTCGTCATGGCCGAGCCTGATCCGGCAACCCGGGGTGGGGGAGAGGCCGGCAATGACGGTGAGGGGGACGCCGCGTCCGTCAGGCCATCCCCGGCGGCACCCGATCCTGCCAATCCGTCGCCGTCTGGTACGCCCACCCGATCCGCAGCGCCATGGCCTCGTCGTATCCACGACAGACGATCTGCAACGAAATCGGCAACCCGCCCTCGGTAAACCCGTTCGGCACCGCCAACGCGCAAAGGTCCAGGAAATTCACCCACCGCGTGAACATCGCCGGGGTGCTCGTCTGATCCACCGCCGCCACCGGAACGGCCGGCGTCATCGTGGTCGGCGTCAGGATCGCATCCACCCCCGCGGTCGCCGCGGCGAATTCCCGCTTCAGCGCCTCTCGCTCCGCCAACGCCGACAGGTAATCGCGGGAGGAAATCGCCGCCCCTGCCCGCACCCGCGGACGCACCGCCTCATCAATCAATTGCGCATTGTCATTCACCAGATCAGCCAGCGTGGCATAGGATTCTGACGAAATGATCCGAGCGGTCGCCGTCCCCAGATCGCCGAACCGGAACGGCAGGGTTACATCGACGATTTCCGCCCCCAGATCGGCCAGCCGGTCGACCGACCGGTCGAACGCCGCGAGTATCTGCGCATCCACGCCGTCGCGTTCGCTCGCCGGCATGCGCGCCAGGCGCAGGCCCTTCACGCCGCGCCGCAAGGTCGTCATTGGCTCCGACGGGCGGCGGCCCCGGGTCTGCGGATCGAGCGGGTCCTCGCCCTGCCAGGCCTCCAGCAGGATGGCGCAATCCTCGACAGAACGGGCGATCGGGCCGGGCGTGTCCAGGGTCGTGCTCAGCGGCAGGATGCCATGCGTGCTGATCCGCCCGATCGTGGCTTTCAGGCCGGTGATCCCATTCCAGGCCGCGGGAATACGCACGGATCCGCCGGTATCCGTCCCCACCGCGCAGGGCGCCATCCGCGCGGCCACCGCCACGCCGGACCCGCTGCTGGACCCGCCCGGCGTGCGATGCGTGGTGGCATCCCACGGGTTCCGCGGCGTGCCCAGATGCTGGTTGGTGCCCCAGCCGCCATACGCGAATTCCACCGTATGGGCCTTGCCGAGAACCACCATCCCTGCGGCGCGCAGCTTGTGGATCAGGGTCGCGGTGCGTGGCGAGATCCGCCCGCGCCAGGCCGCGGACCCGCCGGTGGTGACCTGCCCCTCGATTTCCACCAGGTCCTTCACCGCGATCGGGATGCCATGCAGGGGGCCGATCCGATGGCCGGCGCGGATGGATTTGTCCGCGGCTTCGGCGGCGAGGCGCGCATTGCCGGCATCGACCGAGACGAAGGCGTGCAGGCTGGGTTCCAGCGACTGGATGCGCGCCAGGCATTCGTCCACCAGATCGACCGGCGACAACCGGCCGTCGGCGATCTGCCGGGATAGCGCATGGATGGGCAGAAAGGCGGGGGACTGCGTGGCGTCCGACATGCTGTGCTCCTGCATAAAGCGCGATCACACGGCGCGGAACGGGCGGCCGAGCGGGTCACGCGACAAGGCGACATGCGAGAGCGGTTGGGTGGTTTGGGCCGTTGCGGAACCGCGCTCGCGCAGACGCAGCCTGACAGGCTTGCCGAACGGACGCCAGCGCTTCCCCGCGGCGGGTCGGATAGGGATGGCATCTTCTTCCATGGGTAAAGATCGCGACAGAATTTTCCCTTATCGACCCCCGGCTTGCCATCCTGGAAAAATCTTGCCTCTCATGCGCCCCCAGATTTCGCCATCGTGGCATCACCCTCTCGATACACCGGGGCAAGGAGCACCAGATCATGGCCGCCGAACTCAAGCCGCTCGTTTTCGACCGTCCTCTGCGCGGGCGCATTTACGACAGCATCGCCGAGACCATCGGGAATACCCCGTTGGTGCGGATTCCGCGCATTTCGGCCGAGGACGGCATCGTCGCCGATATCTGCCTGAAGCTGGAGTTCTTCAATCCGATCGCCAGCGTCAAGGACCGCATCGGCGTCAACATGATCCTGGACCTGGAAGCGCAGGGGAAGCTGGAACCGGGCGCGACGATCATCGAGCCGACCTCTGGCAACACCGGCATCGCGCTGGCGTTCATGTGCGCGTCCCGCGGCTACAGGCTGATCCTGACGATGCCGGAATCGATGTCGATCGAGCGGCGCAAGATGCTCGCGTTCCTGGGCGCCGAGATCGACCTGACCCCGCGTGAGAAGGGCATGAACGGCGCCATCGCCCGGGCCAAGGAACTGCAAGCGGCCAACCCAGGGTCCATCATCGCCGGACAGTTCGAAAACCCGGCCAATCCGGAAATCCACCGCAAGACCACGGCCGAGGAAATCTGGTACGACACGGCCGGCGAGGTGGATGCCATTATCTCCGGCGTTGGCACCGGCGGCACCCTGACCGGCCTGGCCCAGACCCTGAGGCCGCGCCGCCCGGGCCTGAAGATGATCGCGGTGGAACCGACGCTAAGCCCGGTGCTGTCCGGCGGATCGCCCGCGCCGCACCCGATCCAGGGCATCGGTGCCGGTTTCATCCCCGCCATTCTGGACACCGCGGAAATCGACGAGATCGTGCAGGTCGCCCCGGCCGACGCGATCGCCGCGTCCCGTCGCCTGGCGAAGACCGAGGGCATTCCCGCCGGCATTTCGTCCGGCGCCGCGCTGCATGCGGCATTGGTGGTCGGCAAGCGGCCGGACATGGCGGGCAAGCGCATCGTCGCGATCATCCCGTCCTTCGCCGAACGCTACATCACGACGTTGCTGTTCGAGGGGTTGTGATCGGCTGCCGAAAATAGCCTGAGGGCCCGGATCAGCGGCATTCCATCGTCATCGGCGATGGAATGTCGTGGCGGCGGGAAACGTATCTTGCGGTAATGCCGCCATCGCAATACGCCCCCCCCCCCGTGGCATCGGGATGGCGTGGTCGGGACGCCGGCCCTGTCCCGGGCATCTTGGCCCATGGCGACAACGGTAGCCGTCATTGCGGGCGCGGCGAAGCAATCCAGGGGTCTGGCACGATCG
>CAMATI010000347.1 GCA_945861095.1 Asaia bogorensis
GGGCTTTGCCCCATGCGGCGACGCGCGCAATCAATCGCCGCAAGTGGGTGCACCGCCCCGTTCGGCCCTTCCCCAGCCGCGACCCAACCGATACCTTCACCCAACCAACCGGGAGTGACCCCACATGCCGCCATCCGACCCACGCTACACCATTGGCATCGACGTGGGCGGCACGTTCACCGACGTCGTTGTGTCCGGGCCGGACGGGCGCACTATCATCGCCAAGGCCGCCACGACGCCCGCCGACCAGTCCGACGGAGTTCTTGAAGGAGTCGCGCTGGCCGCGGAACGTCTGGGGCTGACGGCGCGCGACCTGCTGACGGCGACATCCCGCATCGTCCACGGCACCACCGTCGCCACCAACGCGTTGCTGGAAGGCAAGGCGGCGCGGGTCGGATTGCTGACCACCGAAGGCCATCGCGACGTGATCGAAATGCGGGAGGGTCTGAAGCCCGAGCGCTACAATATGCGGATGACCCCGCCGGAGCCTTTGGTGCCGCGCCGCCTGCGCCTGGGCGTGCGGGAGAGGATGCGGCCCGACGGCTCGGTCGAAACCGCCCTGGACCATGCATCCCTGAACGCCGCCATCGAGCAACTGGCGGCGGAAGACGTCCGGGCCGTATCGATCTGCTTCCTGCATGCCTGGCGCAACCCGGAGCATGAACGCCAGGCCGAGGCCGCGGTCCGCGCCCGTTTGCAGCACGCCTATGTGACCACGTCGTCCGACGTGCTGCCGCAGATCAAGGAATTCGAGCGGTTTTCCACCACCGTCGCCAACGCCGCGGTCGGCCCGGTGATCGAAAACTACCTGGGCCGCCTGCGCACCCGCCTGGAAGAGGCCGGCTATCGGGGCGAATTGCTGGTGATCCTGTCGCATGGCGGGGTCGCATCCGTGGCGGAAGCCACCCGGCTCGCCGCGGGCACCGCGCTGTCCGGCCCGGCCGGCGGGGTGGCCGCCGCCGTGGCCCTGGCGCGGGAGGGGGTGGCGAAGGACCTGATCGCGTTCGACATGGGCGGCACGTCCACCGATATCGCGTTGGTGCGGGATGGATTGCCGACCCTTTCGGATGGCAAGACCGTGGCGAATGCGCGGATTGCGCTGCCCAGCCTGGATATCGTGACGTTGGGGGCGGGGGGCGGGTCGATCGGGAAGATCGATCGGGCCGGACTGCTGGCTGTCGGGCCGGAAAGCGCGGGGGCCGATCCGGGGCCGGCCTGCTATGGCCAGGGCGGCACGGTGCCGACCGTGACGGATGCCAATCTGGTGCTGGGCTATTTGGACCCGGGGAATTTCCTGGGCGGGCGGCGGTTGCTGGACGTGACGGCGGCAACGGCGGCGATGCAAGGTTTGGCCGACGCACTCGGTGTCAGTGTGGCGGAGGCCGCGGGCGGGATACATCGCCTGGTCAACACCCGGATGGCGGACGGCGTGCGGGTGGCCACCGTACGGCGCGGCGTCGATCCGCGTGGCTTCGCGCTGCTGGCGTTCGGGGGTGCGGCGGGGCTGCATGTTGCCTCGGTCGCGGCGGAACTGGGGATCGGGCGGGTGGTGGTGCCGGTCGCTGCGTCGGTGCTGTCGGCCTGGGGCATGCTGAACACCGACCTGCGGGTGGAACTGACCCGAGGGCAGGGGCAATTGCACGGGATCGAGGTCGATGCCCTGAAGGCGTCCTTCGCGGACATGGAAAGGGAAGGGCGCGCGCGTCTGTCCTGGTATGACGGGCAGGTCGTGGCACTGCGCTCCGCCGACATGCGGTATGGGGAGCAGGTGTTTGAAATCGCGGTGCCGCTGCACGATGTTGATTGGGAGGCGCCGACCTTGGCGCGGGACATCGGGGAGGCGTTCCATCGCGCGCATGAGGGGTTGTACACTTACGCGTTGCGCGATCAGGACGTCGTGCTGGTCAATGCCAGGGTGTCGGTGATCGGGCGCCTGCCGGCCGCGCCATCGGCGTCCTCATCGGCCACGGCCGAGCCGGCCAGGGCCAAGGGCAACCGGCGGGTGCATCTGGGCGGCTGGACGGAAATTCCGGTGTTCGATTTCCTGGCTTTGGCTGCGGATCAGGTCGTGTCCGGGCCGGCGATCGTGGAATCCGACACGACCACGGTCTTGCTGCGCGCCGGCGATCGCGCCCGGTTCGATCGGCGCGGCTGGCTGGATGTCACCGTGGGGTAATGGCAACGGCCCTTGCGGTTGGATCAAGCCGGCTCGCATCGCGATCCCCTATCGCGCAATTGGCGTGATACAAGCCCCGCGCGGGCGATCGGGGTTTACCGAGCGCCTTGCCTATGTCGTTTCGATCAGAGCAGGAGCCGCCTGACGTGTCGCAGCCTTTGGTCACGGTGCTTATCCCCTGTTACAACGCCGCGGACACCGTGGTGCGGGCCATCGATTCGGTCCGCCGTCAGACCTATCGCCCCATTGAGATCATCGCCATCGACGATGCCAGTACAGACAACACCCGCGAAATTCTGCAAGCCGAGGCTGCCCGAGGCGACGTGACCCTGGTCGCGCTGGACCAGAACCTGCATTCCGCCGGTGCGCGCAACGCCGGATTCGCCCGGTCGCACGGGGAATTCGTGGCCTTCCTCGATGCCGATGACGAATTCCTGCCCGACAAGCTCACCCGCCAGGTCGCCTGCATGACGAACCGGCCGGATGTGGTGTTCGTGACCTGCGATGCGTCCAATGTCGCACTGAACGGCACGGTCAGGACCAGGATATTCTCCGCCCGAAACGCGCCCGTCGGCCCGGACGGCTGGCGACGGATGCTGGCCCGCAGCAATGCCATGCCATCGGTCATGATGGCGCGCAGTTCCGCCTATCGACAGGTCGGCGGGTTCACCCAGGGCATCAAGTTGGTCGACGACCAGGATTTCGCCATCCGCGTCGCTCTGACCGGGGCCGTCGATCATGTCGACGAAGTCCTGACCATGACCCACACCCAGCCGACCGGCATGTCGCACCAGTCCTGGCGGAAGGATATTGATATCGGATGGCCGGTGATCCTGTCCCATATCGAAGCCCAGAGCCACCGTCTGTCCCCGTCGGAACGCCGCTCGATCTTCGGCCAGCGTTATGCTCGCCTGGGCCGCAACGTTTACCGGGAGGCGCCGTTGCTGGGTGCCGGGTTCATCCTGCGCGGCATGTTCTACGGCGAAGAACCGCTGCGCAATCTGTGGCACCTGATTTCGGCATCCCCGCCGATGCGGGCTTTGAAAGCCCTGGTTCGGGGCGGTGGGTAGGGCCGTGGCCACCACAGGCGGTCGCCATGCGTGCCTGAACGGACGATCATGCCGTGGCCCATCCGATCGTCCCCCTATCCGCCGTGATCCGCTGCCAACCGTCTGGTGCCAAACCGGCGCGGTAGCCCTATGTTCCCCCAGGCACAGCCGGAGATAGGCCGTCATGAACGCACCACTGACCACCATCGCGCCGGCCTCCGTCTCGGACACCCGCCATCTGCATGTCCTGAAGCAGCTTGAACGCAAGCTGCTGTGGCTGTCCGCCTGGATGATCCACAACGCCAACCATATCCGGCCCAATCGGGACGGGCTGAAGGTCGGCGGGCACCAGGCATCCTGCGCATCCTCCATCTCCATCCTGGCGGCGCTGTATTTCGAAATCGCCCGCCCGCAGGATCGGATCGCCGTCAAACCGCATGCCGGGCCGGTGTTCCACGCGATCAACTATCTGTTTGGCCGCCAGACCCAGGAGAAGATGGCGGGGTTGCGCCAGTTCGGCGGCGTGCAGCCCTATCCATCCCGCGTCAAGGATGGGCCGGAGGTGGATTTCTCCACCGGGTCGGTCGGGCTGGGTGTGGCGATGACCAGTTTCTCGGCGCTGATGGCCGATTACGTGCGTCTGCACGAGCTTGGCCGGAAAGACATCCCGCCCGGCCGGCATATCGCCATCGCCGGAGACGCCGAACTGGACGAGGGCAACATCTACGAAGCCCTGCTGGAAGGCTGGAAGCACGACATCCGCAATCTGTGGTGGATCATCGACTACAACCGCCAGAGCCTGGATTCCGTCGTCCCCGACCGCCTGTTCGGCCGGATCGAGGGGCTGTTTCGCGACATGGGCTGGAATTGCATCACCATCAAATTCGGCCGCAGGCTGGAGGCGGCCTTCGCGCGCGAAGGCGGCGAGGAACTGCGCCGCTGGATCGACGACTGCCCGAACAGCCTGTACTCGGCTCTGACCTTCCAGGGCGGCGCGGCGTGGCGGCAGGCCTTGCTGGCTGATCTGGGCCGGTCCCCCGCACGCGCGATTATCGACGAACGCGACGATGCCGAACTCGCCGCCCTGATGACCAACCTGGGCGGGCACGACATCGAGACGATGACCGAGCATATGCGCGCTGCCGCGGCCGAGGGCGACCAACCTACCTGCTTCATCGCCTACACCATCAAGGGCATGGGGCTGCCCTTCGCCGGCCACAAGGATAACCATGCCGGCCTGATGACCAAGGAGCAGATGGAGCAGTTCCGCTCCGACATGGGCATTCGTCCTGGCCATGAATGGGACCTGTTCGAGGGGCTGGACGTCCCGGAAGCCGAATTGCGCGCGTTCCTGCGAAATTGCCCCTTCGGCACGCCCCTGACGCCGGCAGGACGCGCTCTGTCAGCCCCGGCGGTCCATGTGCCGGACATCCTGCCGGTACCGAAGACAGCCGGGCGGAAGATGTCCACCCAGGGCGGCTTTGGCGAAATCTTGGCGGAAATCGGCCGCGGGCAGGGGGATTTGAAGGACCTCGCCGCGCATATCATGACCACCAGCCCGGACGTGACGGTGTCTACCAACCTGGGCCCCTGGGTGAACCGGCGCGGCATCTTCGACCGCCATACCCGCAACGACGTGTTCCGCGATGCCAAGCTGGCCAGCGCCCAACGCTGGGGCATGTCGCCGAAAGGCCAGCACATCGAGCTTGGAATCGCCGAACAGAACCTGTTCCTGCTGCTGGGCGCCGCCGGGCTGGCACCCGCCATGACCGGGGCGCGTATCCTGCCGATCGGCACGGTGTACGACCCGTTCGTCAATCGCGGCCTCGATGCGATGATTTATGCCTGCTACCAGGATGCGCGATTCCTGCTGGTCTCCACCCCGTCGGGCATCACCCTGGCGCCGGAAGGCGGGCAGCACCAGTCGATCAACACGCCGCTGATCGGCATGGCCGCCGACCGGCTGGCCAGTTTCGAGCCCGCCCATGTCGACGAACTGGCCATCCTGCTGCGCCACTGTCTGCACTTCATGCAGCGCCCCGACGGATCGGCCGCCTGGCTGCGGCTTTCGACCCGAACCCTGGACCAAAAGCCGCGCGCGTTGGACGCCGCCGCGGTGATCGCGGGCGCCCATTGGGTGGTGCCGCCCGCGATCGGCGCGCGTATCGCGCTGGCCTATCAGGGACCGGTGGCGCCGGAAGCGGAAGCCGCCTTCGCCATCCTGGCGGACGAAGAACCGGGCGCCGGGCTGCTCGCCATTACTTCCCCGGACCGGTTGCATGCGGGCTGGCTGGCCGCCCGACGCGCCAGACGGATGGGCGACCGGGCCGCCACGTCCCATATCGAGACGATTTTGGCGCCCTTGGCCCGCAACGCCGTCCTGGTCACGATACTGGACGGCCATCCCGCCACCCACTCCTGGTTCGGCGCCGTCCGCGGCCAATCCGTCTTCCCGCTCGGCCCCGACCATTTCGGCCAGAGCGGCGACATCCCCGATCTGTACCGCGAATACGGGCTGGATGAGGACGCGATCCTGGACACCTGTGCCCAGGCGCTGCTGACCCTGTAGGAGTTCCAACCCGTGGCAACCATTCCAAAGATCCTGCACGAGCCGATCAACACCGCCTTCCCGGACCATGTCTGCCTGGTCGGGTCCGTCCTGGCGAACGGGTTTGCGCAAATCACCCCGCGCGGCAGTGCCATGGTGTTCGACGACACCCATCTGGCGTTGTGGGAGCGCGGCAAAGGCTCCACCGCCGACAATCTTTCGGATGGATCGAAAGTGACGGTCTATTTCCGCAAGCCGCAACTGCGGGTCGATGGCGTCCTGCCGAAGGGCGGTATCGCCCGGTTCTACGGCACAGCGCGCCTGTGCAAATCCGGGCCGGAATACGAGGAAGTCTGGCGCCGCCTGGTCCAGCCCGAGAAGGACCGGGACCCCGACAAGAAAGGCTTCGCGGTTCTGATCGAAGTCGATCGGGCCGAGGAACTGGATGGGGCGCCGCTGGCGGTCGCCTGAGCGATCCGGCAACAATGCGGATGCAACGAATACGCGTTCTTTTATAACGACCTGACAGCGGGATGCGGCTACATTGCCTCTCGGGCCACGCCGGCGCGGGAGGTGCATACCATTACCTGTGATTTTTCGTTGATCGAGCGATGATCCGTTTTCTTCAATGTCGCGGGATATAGCGATCTCTTTACGCGTCGTTAACCCATCTTTAGCGTTTTTTCCACCATATACCGTAACGACTACGGAAAACCCCTGATATACAGTCGACCGCCCCTGGAATCTTCAATGTAGTGCCATAATTATTCTATAACCCCTTGACGCCACGCGCCGCCACGCTCACCTTCC
>CAMATI010000348.1 GCA_945861095.1 Asaia bogorensis
GTGCCCTGGTTGGCGGCGGTCAGCTCATAGCCTGACTTGGTGCCGAAATAGACCTGGTAGGTGCCGGCGGTGAGGTTGGAGAACTGGTAGAAGCCAGACGAATTCGTCGTGGTCGTGGCCAGGACGGTGGTGCCGTCAGCCGCCATCAGCTTCACGGTCACGCCGGACAGGCCGCCTTCGCCGCTGTCCTGCTTGCCGTCGTTGTCGCAGTCATACCAGACGAAATTGCCGATCGACGCGGTCGCTGGCGGGCAATAGACCATGCCCGCGTCCAGCGTGTCGTTGTCTTCTCCGGCGGTCAGCGTGACCTGTTGGGTCCGGCCCGTGCCAGCATCGGCGTCGGAGTCGGCGCCGTCGTTCAGGTTCAGGTTGGCATTGGCCTCCGTGAACACATAATCGGTCGGCGTGACAAACTCGACCTGATAGGCGCCGGCCGTCAGACCGGTGAACTCGTAGAAACCGCTGCCATCCGTGACGTCGGTGCCGATCACCACGCCCGCACCGTTCAGCAGGTTGACGGTGACATTCGCCAGGCCGGATTCGTTCGCATCCTGGATGCCGTCCTGGTCCGCGTCGACCCAGACATAATTTCCGATCGACGCGGGCAGCAGAAACATCCCGGCATCGATCGTGGTGTTCGCTTCCCCGGCGGCGAGGGTGAAGCTGGCGGTCCTACCCGTGCCGATGTCGGCGTCCGAGTCACTGTCATCGCTCAGGTTCAGCTCCGCGTCGGCCGTCGTCAGGCCATAATCGGTCGGCGTGACGAACTCGACCTGATAGGTGCCGGCCGTCAGACCGGTGAACTCGTAGAAACCGCTGCCATCCGTCACGTCTGTGCCGATCACCACGCCCGCACCGTTCAGCAGGTTGACGGTGACATTCGCCAGGCCGGATTCGTTCGAATCCTGAATGCCGTCTTGGTCAGCGTCGACCCAGACATAGTTCCCGACGGACGCGGGCGAGACATACATCCCGGCGTCGAAGGTGTTGTTCACTTCCCCGGCGGCGAGGGTGAAGCTGGCGGTCTTCCCGGTGCCGATATCGGCATCCGAATCCGCAGTGTCGCCGGTCGCGTCGGCGACGGTGCGGGTATAGCCGCTCAGGGCGACGAACTCGACCTGATAGGTGCCGGCTTGAAGGTTGACGAAGGAGTATGACCCGTCTGCCTCGGTGACATCGGTGCCGATGACCGTGCCCGTGCTGTTCAGGAGATTGACGGTTACCCCACCGAGGCCGGCTTCGTTGCCGTCCTGGATGCCGTCCTGGTCCGCGTCGAGCCAGACGTAGTTGCCGACGCTGGCCAGCGTGCCGGAACCGGAGCCGTCGATCACCAGCCCAGCATCGAGATCCAGGTTGGACTGCCCGGCGGTCAGCGTTACCGAGGCGGTGAGGCCCGTGCCCACGTTGGCGTCACTGTCCAACGCACCGTTGCCGCCAACGCCCTGGGTCGTAAAGGTGAACCCGTCCACACCTTCGAACTGCACCGCGTAAGTGCCGGCTTGCAGGTGGTCGAACAGATAATGTCCGGTCGAGTCGGTGGTGGTGGTCGCCAGGATCTGGGAGCCGTCGGCATTGGTCAGATGCACGGTCACGCCATCGGCGGCCAAATCCCCGCCGTCCTGCAGGCCGTTGGCGTTCATGTCGATCCAGACATAGTCGCCGATGGTGCAGAGCAGGGCGGCCGGCGTGGTGCCGAACGTCTGCTGGATCAGGCTCATGTCGATGGCCGCATCGAAAGAGTCGGATGCGACGGTTTCGACGATGGTCAAGGTCACGGATATCGAGGTCTGCCCCTGCAGAAGCACGACTTCGGCCGGAGCGGGACCCCCATAGGTATAGGTCTGGGTCCCGATCAGGTTGCCTTGCTGGTCGAAGACATTTTGGACCGCCGTCATACCGGTGCCGAGCGTGGCGACATCAATGACGTAGAGGGAATTGAAGGAGGTGATGAGCTGGCCGGGTGCGTTGCTGATCACATCGTAAGTGAACGTCAACGTCATGGAGCCGGTGGGACCGAATACGGTCGCGGCAAACGCGGACCACTGCATTCCCATCTCTGGCCCATCAACCGCGACGGGCTGACGTTGGAATGCGGTGAACGGGATCGTGTCGCCGACATCCGTTTCATCCACGTGAATCGTGGGATAGGGATCGTTCGACCCGGTAAAGGTCAGGAAGCCGTCGGTTACATCGTTGAAGTCATACGACGAAGTTGGCATAGCGACTGACCTGCCTGGAAAAGAGTGTAACGGAACGTCCACAACGCGGTTTCGGGATGCGAGGCGTCCATATTTTGAACGCCCTGTCACAAACCCATTACCGCCACCGTCACCGGTGTAGGGAATTTGTTAGCAGGGACTGACGGGGATGTAAATTATAAATGGGATAGTCCCATTTTTGATCTGAGCCTGACGTGCATTCGGGGCATGCCGAGCCGTTGCCCGGCCGTTTTGGCGGTCCTTCGTCACATCGGGACGTTCATCTCGTGCCAGGACAATGGCGGCAGTCCAAGGTCGGTCGAAGAACCGGCCAACCTCGGCGCCGAAGCATGTCCAATGAAGTCCGACGAGTTGAAAAAATGGGCATCTTGTGGGGGCGACTCGATCAATCCACCGAATGCGAATCGAGGGCGCAACATTATGAAATCTCAATAAGATCTCGGTACGGCCATCCAACAGACGGCGTCAAAATTGATCTGGTATTTTAAAGCCGACCGTCCGCAGCATTGAACGATGCGCCGCCATTGCCAGGTCAAGCCCGGCAATGGCGATGCATCCAAAAAAAATTGTCGGGGGAGGTATCCGTGCCGTGCCCGGGGGCGCAACTGCCATAGAACTGCCATCGAACTGCCATCGCACAGCATCGCTGCCGGACCAAGCACTCCCCACGCCTGTCCCCGCTCGGCTTGATTTTTGATCCGCGTCTTGGTTGTCTGATTCTGGCTGATAAACGCTCCTGGGCGGGGCGATCAGCTCCTCACATCGAGATATGGGAGGGTAGGGAAAAGGGCTCGCGGCCTCGCCCGGGGCGAGATGCGGCTTTTGCCGTTCACCGCTATTGGTGGTGCCGGTCCTTGCGCCGTATCCGCCTGACGGCCCCCAGGCCAGCCAGCCCGACCAGGAAAACGCCCACGGAAATGGGTTCCGGCGCGGGCAGAAAACCCTGTGTCACGTAGGACAGGACCAGAACCGAGTCGGCCGCGGCGCCGACCGCATTCAGCTTGAGATCCTTGGTTTCATTAAACGCCGTGTCGGACGAAAACGCCCAGGTGCGGCTCGTCGGCCCGGAGACCATCGTGGTTTGATTGGAGATTGGCGTATCGGTGCCGGTAAGCGTTGCACCGGCCGACACGCGCGTTCCTGATGTACCGGTAACAGAGCCTGTCAACGCCATGCTGACCTGGTTGACCGTCGTACCGGGAAGCGTGGTGGTCACGGCCAATGCGAAGGTCACGTCAAACAGGCCCAAGGACGCGGAGCCGGTCGAAACCGTGCTGAAAATATCGGTTCCGTTCTCGCCCTGAATCCGAATATTCGAACCCGGCCCGGCAACCCCGAGGATTTCCAGGTTCTTGAGAGTGCAGGCCCCTAATGGGTCGGATAACGCACCCCCGAGAATCATCGCACAGCCGCTGACGGTGAATTGCAATCCGTTGAAGCTGAGCACGCTGCCGTTCAAAAGCGGCACGGCGCCGACGGAATAGGCCGACGCGGGCCGCGCGATCCCAGCGGACGCGAGGACGAGCATCGTGCCGATGATCCAACCTCCCAACCTACGCATCCTGTGACCTCTCTCACCCAATCGCCGCGACACATCGACCTGTCTAATCGCACATGTCTGTCAGCTTACTACCACTCGCAGATCAGCCTGTAAACGTTATTCGTTGATTTCTCAATTTTTGAGACGTTTCATGGGCCGGAAAGGCTTGATCGCGATCTGCCGTCCGTCGATCGGCGCTTGGGTAGAGTTTAACATGCTCCCCAGTTGGAACGCTAGCATTTTGATTTAGGGTTCGTGGACAGGGGGATAGCAGCCGACATCCGGTATTGGCCCCCCGGCGGGCTCGCCATGACCGGACATGGCGGCGCGGGCCGCTCCCCTGGATCGGCGGATTCGCTCGATGCCCTAACGCTGGGTCGAACCATCTTCGCCTTCCTTGCCGGCCATGCCATATTGCCGTACGATGACCCTGGACATTGCCTCTTTTGTGATTGTCGGTGAATGCTCCCGCAGCAGGTCCTGCAGCACGATCGGGCGAGCCTCGGAAAAGCTTCGGGGCGGTGTGGCACGCCGAGCCTCTGTCTTGACGAGGAACCAGGCGCCGACGCTGGCAACCGGGAAGGCGGAGGTCTGACCGGCTGGCAGCGAGAAAGCAACGGACGCGATCTCGGCATTGACGCCGTCACGGCGCACAAATCCCAGATCGCCACCCCTGATCGCCGTGGCGTCCTTGCTCGACCGTCTTGCGATCGTGGCGAAATCGCCGCCCTTGTTCAGTTCATCCAACAACGCCCGTGCTTCCGGCTCCGTGGGTGCCATGATGATGCGAACATGGACCTCCTCCGGACCGGGTTTGTTGGCGAAATCACGCTTGTAGCGGTCCAGCAGCATCAGTTCGGTGATCGCGCGCGCGCCCTCCCGACGCAGCAATTCGTCCACCAGGACCCGATCCGCCGCCGATTTCATGCGCCGCTTCACATCTGGATCGTCGTCCAGACCGAGTCGCTGCGCCTCCACCACCAGTGCCCGCTGTTTCACGAGTTGGTCGATCGCGATCGGGAATACGATATCGAACGCCATCGCGGCCATGCTGGGGGGCAGCGCGCGGATCGCGTCGCTGGCCTCACCCAGGGTGATGTCACGGCCATCGACCTCGGCTACGACGGTGTCGGCGCTTTTCCGGCGGGCGCCGCTGGTGTCGTAATCGGCTTTCGTGGTGTCGAAAATCGGCTTGCTCAGGTCGCCGGGCGCGAGTGGCGAGGGGCCGGACTGCGTCTGCGCGACGGCTGTTCCGGCGATCAGCAACGATCCGTGCGCCAGGGCCAACACGGGCAGGATCATGCGAATCCGCGTCTTCAACGGCCCGCGCAGTCGATTATTGTTCACTCGATCAGCCCTTTCCGACCAAACATTCCCATCATGGCCAATTCGCCCGACGGCCCGCGCGCGCATTGGAGGCGAGCATTGACCGTCGGGGCCAACCCATGCACCGCTTGCACCATAACGGAGGAAACCTGCCATGAAATTCGGTATCCGCTACTGCAACACAGGCCGCTACGTCGAACCCGCGCGCGCCGTGGAACTGGTCCAGGCGGCAGAGGCCGCTGGGTTCGAATCGGCCTGGACCGTCGAACACACCGTCATCCCGCGCGGCTATCAATCGTCGTACCCTTATACGTCCGACGGGAAGTTGCCGGGCGGGGAGGGGGATTTCGTGCTGCCCGACCCGCAGATCTGGATGGCTTATGTGGCGGCGCATACCACACGGATCAAGCTCGCCACGGGCATCCTGATCCTGCCCCAGCACAACCCGATCATCTGTGCCAAGCAGGTCGCGACGCTCGACTACATGTCGGGTGGCCGGGTTCTCCTGGGCATCGGCGTGGGCTGGTTGAAGGAGGAGTTCGAGGCCCTGGGAGTCCCCTTCGCGGAACGCGGTGAGCGGACCGAGGAATATATCGGCGCGCTCCGGGCGCTCTGGTCGATGGATGTGCCGAGCTTCGAGGGGCGGTTCGTGCGGTTCAAGGAGGCGTTCATGCGGCCGAAGCCGGTCAACCGCACCGTACCTATAATTATAGGTGGTCAGTCGAAGGCCGCGGCCAGGCGGGCCGGGCGGATGGCGGACGGGTTCTTCCCCGGGCGCGGACTCCCGATCGATCTGATCGAACTGGTCCGCGCTTCGGCGCGCGAAGCCGGGCGGGATCCGGCGGAGGTCGAGATCACCGTCAGCATGCCGGACGATCCGTCGACCCTGCCGGAGCTTGCCGCTGCCGGGGTTGGCCGGGTGCTGGTGCCGGTAACCGGGGTCGCCGGGTTGAAGCCCGCGGTGTCCGGGGTCGAAGGCGTGATGTCCTGGAAGGATACGATCGAGCGTTACGCCACGCTTTAGGGTATGATCGAGGACCGCGGCGGTCTTACCGGGGCCGCTGCTCGATCGGGGCCCAGGTGCCCTTTTCCCATGTTCACACTTTGCGATGGTCCGCCGCGGCATCACGGTCGCTCTTTGGCCTTGGCAGGCGTCGTTGGTGGATAGGGGCGAAGTACCCCACGGCCGGGCAGCGTGAAACAAATGCAACAGGCCACGGTTTCATGGTTGGGTGGCGCCCGCAAAGCAAAGAATGACACGGCGCCGAACGATCGAACCAAATGAAGCAACCATAACGGGGAGGAATAACGATGCCGGTCATAAGTCGGCGCAATCTCGTGGCGACCCTAGTGCCCCCCGTCATTGATTTTGTGGCGAACCTCTGACTCGCTCCTCCCGGAAAAAGCGGGAGATGAGTCGTGACCACGCAACAAAGTGCCGTAAAGAAATACGTCGTGAAGCTCAGCGATGAAGAGCGTGCACAGCTCAGTACG
>CAMATI010000349.1 GCA_945861095.1 Asaia bogorensis
GATGGGTCGGCCGTGACGCCACCTCCGGGCCGATATGAAGCCAGTCAGGACGTGATCGGGGCGCCGCCGGCGGTCTGATGACCGCGCCGGCGCAGCCGAACAGCCGTCGTTATTGATCGAAAATCCCGAGTCCGACAGGCTGCTAGCCCCGACTCCTTGACCCACCGTGGTTCTCGGTGTCCTCCGTGTGAGGCCCTTGCGGACCGTCCAGCACGCGCCGGCCAAGTTGGTAGCAAGGCTATATCAACAACCACCGCAACAAGGGTCTAATGTTTCGAGCGGTTGGGGTTACGCCCCATCCTCCTGCCGGCCACGCTGGCGCCGGCCGATCGCCAGTTCCGTGACGATGCCGTGCAGGGTCCGCAACTCCTGCTCGGTCACCTCCCCGCGTTCGAACAGATGCCGGATGTTGAGCACCATGCCGGGTCGTTTGGGCAGGTTGCGCAGGAAGCCGCAGGCGTCCAGCTCTCCGGTCAGATGGGTCAGGAAATTGTCCAACTGTCCCTTGTTCGCCACTTGCGATTCGTTGGTCATCAGGGTGCGGGGCAAGGTGACGTCGTCGGCGCTCCACCACTCATAGGCCATGATCATCACGGCCTGTGCGAGGTTCAGCGACATGAACGCGGGATTAAGCGGATAGCGGATCAGCGCATCGGTCCGCGCCATGTCGTCATTGTCCAACCCCGCCCGTTCTGGCCCGAACAGCAGGCCGGCGCGCAGGCCTCGGCTGGCGATTTCCCGCAATTCCACGGCGGCGCCCCGCGCGGTCATGACGGGTTTGACAATGTGGCGCGGTCGCGGGCAGGTCGCGAACACGTGGTGCAGGTCGGCCGCCGCGTCGGCCACGGTTTCGTGCACCGTCAGATCGTCCAGGATGCGGTCCGCGCCCGACGACATGCGCCACGCCTTCTCCTGCGGCCAGCCGTCACGCGGCGCCACCAGGCGCATATGGAACAGCCCGCCATTCGCCATGGCCCGCGCACAGGCGCCGATATTGTCGGCGAGTTGCGGACGCACCAGGATCACCACCGGCGCATTGCCGATCGGACGCAGATCGGCGCCGCCGTCGCGCCCGGTCACGCGAACCGCCTCATGCGAACCCCCTCATGCGAACCCAGTCTTGCGAACCCAGTCTTGCGAACCCGGTTTTGCGAACCCCGGGCATGTGCGATCGGCCACGCGCGTCTCCCGCACCCCGTCACCGGACGGTCAGCTTGCGCGTCGCCAGGTCGTGCCTTTCGGCCCGTCCTCCAACACGATGCCCTGCGTCAGCAGATCGGCACGGATCTCATCCGCCCGGGCAAAATCCCGCGCCTTGCGTGCCGACAGCCGGTCGGCGATCGCCGCCTCGATGGCCGTCGAATCGTCAGTGCCCCCGCGGAACCAAGCCTCCGGTTCGGCGGCCAGCACCCCCAGCAGCGTGCCGGCCGCCCGCAAGCCACGAGCCGCATCGACATCGCCGGCCAGGGCTTTGTCGGCCAGGGCATGCATCGCGGACAATGCCAGCGGCGTGTTCAGATCGTCGCACAGCGCATCCATCACCGCGGCTGGCATCTCCGCCGTCCCGTCGACATCGGGAAACCGCGCCAACGCCCGATAGAACCGGTCCAGGTCGCCGCGCGTTTCCGCCAGCGCCGCGTCCGAGAAATCCAGCGACGCCCGGTAATGCGACCGCAGCAGCAGCAGCCGAACCGCCTCCCCAGGTGCCTTGGCGAGCACGTCGCGGACGGTGAAGAAATTGCCCAGGCTCTTGGACATCTTCTCCCCGTTCACCAGCAGCATGCCGTTATGCATCCAGTAGCGAGCAAACACGCTGCCCGGGAACGCGCAGATGCTCTGCGTCAGCTCGTTTTCATGATGCGGAAAGATCAAGTCGGACCCGCCGCCATGGATGTCGAAATTCTCGCCCAGGTAGCGCCAGGCCATGGCGGAGCATTCAATGTGCCACCCAGGCCGGCCGCGACCCCATGGGCTGTCCCAACCGGGCAGGTCGTCGGTGGACGGTTTCCACAGCACGAAGTCGCCGGCATCGCGTTTATAGGGCGCGACATCGATCCGCGCCCCGGCCAGCAATTCCTCCGGGCTGCGGCCGGACAGGTGCCCGTACCGCTCATAGCTGCGCACCGCGAACAGGACGTGACCTTCCGCCTCATAGGCATGGCCGGACGCGATAAGCCGCTGCGTCAAAGCGATCATCTCGGCCACGTGGGCGGTGGCCCGAGGCTCCTCGTCCGGCGGCTGCGCACCGAGGGCGGCCATGTCGGACTGGTAGTCGGCCGTGGTGCGGGCGGTGATGGCGCCGATCGGCTCCCCGCTTTCCCGGGACCGCGCGTTGATCTTGTCGTCGATGTCGGTGATGTTCCGGACATAGGTGACGCGCGGATAAAGCCGGCGCAGCACGCGCAGCAGAACGTCGAACACCACGACGGGTCGCGCGTTGCCGAAGTGAGCCAGGTCATAGACCGTCGGTCCACAAACATACATGCGCACATGGGCTGGATCGATCGGGACGAACCGCTCCTTCCGGCGGCTCAGACTGTTGTGGACGAACAATTCAGGCATGTGCGTGCGACCTAACGGGACAAGTCTGCTTTGTCGGTCAAAGCGGTCGGCGAATCAACGTGGATCGTGTCGGGTCTTGCATGCGGGGCACGCATCGTCGAACGCGTGCGGAATTCGGCGAAAAACACAACCATGGGAAGTCTATCCGCCGGCTGACAATCCATAGGCGGGAGGAGCCAGGCCCCGATCCCGCCCCCGCCCCATTCCCCAACCCGTTCCGCCCTCCCCACCGCTCGGCTTTCGCCGGCAAGGTCCAACGCGGGATCGGGTCGAAATAGGCGCAATAAGGCGGCAGCTCAAATCAGGTGAAACCAATTTTTTCCGATCTTGTGATATTGCCGTCATTCACGCGTGGTCGGTAGTATGAAAACGTTCGTACGACCGCGCGTCAGGTTGCGGATTTGAGATGGTTCATTAACGTGAATATATCTCATTATTCGTCCCAGATGGCGATTGAAGTCGCCGCACACACTGGCTTCTTTGGCCGGAGGACAAGCGCACCGTGGGCACGACCGCCAGGCGATCGGATATATGGACTGGAGCGCAACTCGCCGGATGGCTGGCCGCCGCCCCCAGATCCGTCGCCATGCCGTCACTGTTCGTCATCGTGCGAGAAACGCTGCGCCTCGGCGGGCGGGAGATGCGGCAACCCCGCACGACCTTCCAGATTCCGAACCATGCCGGTTCGAACGACGAATCCGGGTTTCAGGAATGGCTCGGCCAGAACCAGGCCACCGGCGCCGAACAACACAAGGTAGCCATCCTGGTGATCCGGGAGACCCTGGACGACACTGACCAGATCCGCGAATGCGTCCTGGAACGACGGATCGGCGCGCTCGATGGCCCCTATTTCGGACACCCGGCCCGGGTGGAATTCATGGGCGCCGCCAGGGCCGTCCGCCTTTATGGCACTCAACCGGGGGGCACCCAACCCGGGGGCGATCGCACCGGCCCGATGCCGCCCCAATCCCTGGTGGAATTGCCGCCGCCAGAGGGGCGGTTCAACCGACCCGACCCAACCGCGCTAGTCGAAGCCTTCGCGGGGGAAGACGCCGCCCTGCACACCCATTTCGGTTCCAGTGTTTTGGTTCTGGCACGCCGGCCCCCCAACCTGTTCGAAGACGCGATCGGTCTGTCCACGGTCGTCCATGTCAGGGCAGGGGACCGGGTCACGGGTTGCGGCATCGGCTGGCACGGCACGCTCGCCTTTGTGCTGGTGACCGATTTCGCGCGCCTCGACCAGCCGATCGCGCTGCCACCCGACCAGGACGCGGCGATCGACACCGTGCTGAAAGCCCACGACCTGGTGCGCCATGAAGTGCGGATCGATCGGGCCGGCGCCGCGGTGCTGGCGCGCCGGCGCAATGGGGCGGATCTGTTCATCCTGCGCCACGACGGTACTACCGTGCGGGTGGAGAGGCATCGGGCCAGCCAACAGACCGACGGGTCCGCCGACCAGCAACGCTGGCTGCGCTATGCCGAAACGCATGAACGGCGCACCATCCTCGACACCCACCTGACCCAACCGGCCAAGACCATGATCGTGGTTTCGGGCGATCCGGACGGCCAGGCCTGGCGCCACGAAATCGACCCCGATGGTATCGAGATCGACCGACGCCCGGCCAACGACACCGCGATGGGCACAATGTTTCGGCAGCAGGCCGACCAGGTCGGCGCCGCCGCCGCCGCCGAACCAACCGCGTCCGAAGCGTCCACGACGGCGCGGAACGCGCTGCTGGCCCAGGCCCGGGCCCTGTCGCGTACGCTCGCGGAACCCCGGAACTCCGAGATCGACGACACCCCATTCGGCGCCGATTTCGACGACCGGTTCCCCAGCGCGGTGTTCCATTTGCGGGAAGCCCATCGGTGCCTGGTATTCCGCCGCGCGACCGCGACCGCGTTCCATCTCGGGCGCATCCTGCGGATCGGCTTGCGGGCCCTGGCCCAATTTTCAGGCATCCCCGATATTGATGGCAAAAGCTGGGCCGCCATCATGCGGTTGCTGCGGACGCGGCCCGACCTGCCGCCGCCGCTTCTGGACGCGATCCGACAGGTGCGGCGCTTTTGGGCCGCGCCTGACATGAACCCCGCCGACAAATTCACCGAGGAGGAGGCCGAGTTGCTGATGGAAGCGGTGGCTCGTTTCATGATCCTGCTTTCGGATCTCTGCGATGAGCAGGGCAATGCCATCCCCACCGACTGAGCAGACGCCGGCCTGACCGCCTGCGAGGTCCGCGATCTGGCCGGTCCGTGGTCCCACCCCCAAACGTCACGGTTGCCCAGACTCCCGCCGCCCTTGTAGGGTGCGAGACAGCGATGGGAACACAGCATGAACGATCTGTTCGGTCCAGGGTCTGACAAGCCGTCCGCGCCCAAACGCGGCAAGCCGGTGACACAGCCGGATACCGATTACTCCGCCAAGGATATCGAAGTCCTGGAGGGGTTGGAGCCCGTACGCCGCCGCCCCGGCATGTATATCGGTGGCACCGACGAAAACGCCCTGCACCATCTGGCGGCCGAAGTGCTGGACAACGCCATGGACGAAGCCGTGGCCGGGCATGCCAGCTTCATCGACGTGACGCTGGAAACCGGCAACTGGCTGACGGTCCGCGACAACGGCCGCGGCATCCCCGTCGATCCGCATCCGAAGTTCAAGGATCTCAGCGCGTTGGAGGTGATCCTCACAACCCTGCATTCCGGCGGCAAGTTCGGCGGCAAGGCCTATGCGACATCCGGCGGGCTGCACGGCGTCGGCAGTTCCGTCGTCAATGCCCTGTCCGAGGTGATGGAGGTCGAGGTTGCACGCGACCGTGTGCTGTGGAAGCAGAGCTACGCCCGCGGCAAACCCACCACCAAGCTGGTCAATGCCGGCGCGATCAACAACCGGCGCGGCACCACCATGCGATTCAAGCCGGATAACGAGATTTTCGGCGAAATCCAGTTTTCCCCGGCGCGCCTTTACCGCCTGTGCCGTTCCAAGGCCTATCTGTATCGCGGAGTCGAAATCCGCTGGAATTGCGCGCCGGCCTTGCTGAAATCCGGCAAGGATGAAACGCCCGCCGAAGCGGTGCTGCATTTCCCGGGCGGCCTGCGGGACAGCCTGGAAGCCGATATCGGCGATACGCCCCGCGTGCTGTCGTCCATCTGGGCCGGCGAGGCGGATCTGCCCGGCGAAGCCACCGGCAGGCTGGAATGGGCGGTCTCCTGGCTGGAGGGAACCGACGGGTTCCTGCATTCCTACTGCAACACCGTCCCCACCCCACAAGGCGGCACCCATGAAGCCGGTTTCCGCTCGGCCCTGATCAAAGGTTTACGCGCCTGGGGGGAACAGCGGGGCAACCGCCGAGCGGCACAGATTACCGCGGACGATGTGCTGGAACCGATGGCCGGAAAATTGTCGCTGTTCCTGCGCGAACCGCAGTTCCAGGGCCAGACCAAGGAGAAACTGACCAGTTCCGAGGCCTCTCGTCTGACCGAAACCGCCTTGCGCGACCGGTTCGACCATTTCATGGCCGCCGATCCCGCCCAGGCGGACAATCTGCTCACCTTCGTGGTGGAACGCGCGGAGGAGCGCATCCGCCGCAAGGAAGCCAAGGACACGCCGCGCAAATCGGCTACGCGACGCCTGCGCCTGCCCGGCAAGCTGACCGACTGCTCTCGGGAAAATGCCGCCGAGACCGAGATTTTCCTGGTCGAGGGCGATTCCGCGGGCGGGTCGGCCAAGCAAGCTCGCAACCGGGAAACCCAGGCGGTGCTGCCCCTGCGCGGGAAAATCCTGAACGTCGCCAGCGCGTCGGCCGACAAATTGCGCCAGAACCAGGAACTCAAAGACCTGATAGAGGCGTTGGGCTGCGGCGTCGGCGACCGCTTCGATCATGCCAAACTGCGCTACGGCCGCGTCATCATCATGACCGACGCGGATGTGGACGGCGCCCATATCGCGTCCCTGCTGATGACGTTCTTCTATCGCGAACTGCCCGAACTGGTCCGCCGCGGGAATGTCTACCT
>CAMATI010000350.1 GCA_945861095.1 Asaia bogorensis
TTCATCGATAGACGGCGGCATCAGGAAGCCGGTTAGGCGATCGGTGGGGCGGAAGTTGCTCATTGGCGGCATCCGGGGAGGGAGCGAATCGACGTTACGATTCTAACATGAGCCTCCGGTGGGCGTAAGTCCGACAGGCTGCTAGGAAGCGCACATGATCGCCCAGACAGGCGCGCTATTCGAAGCGCGAGAAGTCCGGCTTGCGTTTTTCGACAAACGCCTGGAATGCCTCGGCCGCTTCGGCGGACCCGACCCTGTCGCGGAAAATGACCAATTCCTCGGCGATCCTGTCAGTCAGATCCTGGCTCCCGTGCCGGATCAGTTTCTTCGTCAGTTGCACCGACTGGGGCGGCAAGGCCGCAAGGCGACGGGCTAGCATGTGGGCGGTCGGCATCAGATCTTCGTCGTCGACAACTTGGTTTACAAAGCCCCAATCGAGCGCGGTCGCCGCATCCAATGGCTCCCCCAACAATAACAGGGCGTTGGCCCGCTGATGGCCGACCAAACGCGGAAACAGCAGGGAACTGCCGGCCTCCGGCACCAGACCAAGGCTGGTGAACGGCATGACGAACCTGGCAGAGCGGGCGGCGACGATCAGGTCGCAATGCGCCAACATGGTGGTGCCAACGCCGATAGCGGCCCCGTTCACCGCGCCGATCAACGGTTTCTTCAGTTCCTTCAGTGCGGTCAGAAACGGTGACGCCGCACTGCGTTCGTTGCTGGCGGCACGTTGCTGGAAATCCTTGATGTCGTTCCCGGACGTGAAAGTATCCCCGATCCCGGTCAGCACGATAACACGCACCGCCGGGTCGCTGTCGGCCGCGGAGAACGCGTCAATCACGGCGCCATACATCGCCCGCGTCAGCGCGTTTTTTTTCTCGGGCCGGTTGAAGGCGATTTCCAACACGCTTTCGGTGCGCGCGATGGTGACGTTATCGGTCATGTCAGGTCTCCGGAAGGGGCCGCAACCCTACGCAGGCGGCAAGCCCCGGCAACGCCTGCCCGCTTATCCGGGCAGGTGACACGCGATGTAGGGTGGCAGGTTAAACGCGCCCACATGGATCTCTGGCGTCCAGTATTTCGTATTGCCCAGAATACCGGAAGCGGTCGCGCGAGACCGGATCGTCTCCACCGATACCTGCGTCAGGCCCGCATCCTTGGCCGACCAACCCAGGGTCATGAAGCCGCCGACATAGGTGGGTACCGCGGCGACATAGGCGGAGACATGGGGAAAGTAACGTTGGCGCCGAGCGCTGGTGTCCCGCAGTTCGTCGGACTGCATGAACGGCACACCGCACTGGTTCACCACAATCCCGCGCGGTGTCAGGATGCGCGCGCAGTTTTCATAGAATTCGTCGGTGAACAGCACCTCTCCGACGCCGATCGGATCGGTGGAGTCAACGATGATCACGTCGAAAGCGGCATCCGGTGCGCGCTTCACATAGTCGATGCCATCGCCGACGATCACCTCGGCCCGCCTGTCGGTCCAGGCATCGCCGCCGATCCTGGGCAGGAACTGCTTCGACAGGCGGATGACCTCGCCGTCAATTTCCACCATGACCGCGTGTTGAACCGACTTGTGTTGCAGCACCCGGCGCAGCACACCGCCATCGCCGGCGCCGATGATCAGCACATTAGCGGCCGAACCATGCGCCAGCAGCGGCACATGCGCCAACATTTCTTGATAGACGAACTCATCGGCTTCGGTGATCTGGATGACACCGTCCAACACCATGACCGCGCCATGCGAAAAGCTTTCGAACAGGACGATGTCCTGGAAATCGCTTTTCACCCGCGCCAGTTCCCGTTTCACCAGGAAACGCTGCCCCCAATCGGCGTAGAGCGTTTCGTTGATCCAGCTATCGGTCGCCATGAGTGACCTCCATGCGAGCAAACGGCCCGGACAATCGGTCCGGGCCGTGATGTGCCGAGACAGTTGGTGCGGGTTACGCGATCAGGCCGCGCCGCTGCTCACCCAGATTGATCGAGGTCGGACGGAACGCCGCCTTCAATGCGGCCAGACCGTCATACGGATTGCACGCACCGCACATGAAGATGTCGATCGCCGCGAAATCACGCTCCGGCCATGTATGGATGGAGATATGGCTCTCCGCCAATACGAGGACGCCACTCACGCCGCCATTCGGCGAGAAATGGTGGAAGTGTCCATGCAGGATCGTGGCACCCGCCGCTTCCGCGGCGTTGCGCAAGGCGCGGTCGATATGATCGGGATCGCAGAGATTGGTGGCGCCCCAAAGGTCCACCAAAAGATGCGTGCCGGCGAACTTGACGCCGTCCTTCTCAACAAAATAGTCCTTCTGCACTTCGGCTTCGGACTGCGTCTGGTTGCTGCTCGGGAGTTCCGAGACCATCCCCAGTGGGCTGAGTGCGTTCATCGCGTACCCCTTCCTACCAGTAGACGGCCTGTTGGACTTTGCGCACGACAGGCGATGCCTGCCCGTGGATCGTCCCCTGGGGCCAAGGCGACGGAACATGATCAAACCGAGCTCGCGACGCAAGAGAATTTCGTGATTACCAGCTATGAATTTCGTAGCCGCCCGCTGAATCGCGCCTATTGAGTCGCCGTCTGGGCCTGAAGCGCTTTCAGACCAGCCGGCAAGGCACGGACGAGCCCGATTTCCTGCTCGGCCCGCTTCAAATCGCCGACGCCCCGAACCGGATCGGCGGTCAACAAACGGAACATGTCCGCGACCGGCCCGCTTCCAATACGCGCATCTTCCCGCGCACCGAGGGCGGCGAGCGCAGTGTTGTCACCGGCGCGTGCGGCCGCGGTCGCCAAGCGTAGCAAGATGCGCTTCTGCTGATCGTCCAGGTCGCCTGTCGCTGGGACGGTCAGGCCCACCAACGCGATCAGCGCCTGCTTCGCTTCAGGCCAATCCTGCGCGCGCTCCAGAATGCCCGCCTTCGCCGCGAGTGCCACGGGCGATCGAAGCTCGGACAGCATTTCCATTGCGGTTGGTGTATCGCCCAACCTGGAGGTTGCGTCGGCACCAATCAGCGCGCGCGCTTCCAATAGGTCGGCATCAAGGTTGGGCATGCTGGAGGCGGACAGTGCCGCCACCGCGCCGGCTGGATCGTCTTCCCGCAAGCGCAGCTCCGCCAGCCGAACACCCAACCCGGCGCGTCCCAGCGGGGTCGGCGCCGCCTTCATCAGTTTCGCCAACACCTGATCCGCGCGCTTGGGGAGGTCGAGCGCCAGCAGACGTTCGGCCAGTCGGTTTTCCAGGGCCGTGTCCTCGGTGCCGGGCGGGAGAAGATCGGCGTTTTCCTCGACCAGGGCGATGAAATCGAGCGGCGTCATGGATGCTGCACCGTCTTCGTGGATCAAGGTGCTGAACATGTCCCGCATGCGGGTCTGAAGCTGCGTGGTGTGGGGCGGGAAATCGGCCTTCGCGTTCCGCAGCAGCTTCAGGGCCTCGCGCCATCCACCGGTCTGTCGACGCAATTCCGCGATACGCAGTCTCAACGCCAAGTCGCGCTGATCGCCACGCCAGACATAAAGCAATTTGTCCAGCGCCTCGACCGCCTTTTCGTTGTCGATCCGCTGGCTGGCGAGACGCAACTCGACGGCACGGACAGCGGCGCGCGCGCGGACCAGGCGATCCCGCCCGGCGGCAAGGGCATCGAGTTGCTCCAACGCCTTGTCGGTATCGCCCTGCGCCTGCTTCAACAACGCCTGAGCCAGGCCCAGGGTGGGGTCGGTTTCGCGCTGCCCCAACATCCGTGCGGCGGCGTTTACCTCACCTCCCAGGATAAGCGTTTCCATGGCCAGAGGCAGCACCTTGTCGCGCACCGCCGCAGGATAGGTGAACGCCAGAGGTGCCGTACTGGCGAGCAGGGAAGCCGCCTGCGGGGTGCCTTCCTGTTGGTTGGCCAGCAAGATGCCGCGCCAGAATGCTATCTCATCGATGCCTGAAAGGCGCGGATCATTGATGCCGTTCGCTTGATCCAGGCGGTTAGCCAGGATAGCGGCGATTGCATACAGGCCTTTGAAGTCCGCGGAAGCGGCCTCGTGCGGGTCCTGGCCGGCGGCCACCTCCAACAATGCCATCGCTTCGGCGCCGAGGCCTCCCGCGATCATGGTTTCGGCGGCCGCACGGCGCTTGGGGCCCCGCGCGAGAGGTGCCGCGACCGCAGCCTCCCGCACCTGATACTGCATCCGCTGCAATAGTGCCTCGGTCGGCAATGCGGGGAACTGGAAGCGACGGGTTAGTCGAGCGGCGGCCAGAAGGACATCGGTCATGAAGGCCGGCGAACTGAGCATCAGACCCTGAGCCCCTCCGGTCAACAGAAAGCCGGTCGGGATGGTTCGCAACGACAGGATGTCCGACAGCGGTTCTACCACCACCCCCAGTTGGGTCGGGATCAAAGAGAACTCCGTAGTCCGCCGACCGGTCACAATCGCCTGATTTGCCTTGCGTTGCGTGCCAACCAGCAAAGTGCTGCCGCTCTGCGGGTCCGCGAGGGTGATCACGTTGCTGGCACTTTCGACCGGGAACGTCATACGACCCTCGGCTACGACGGGCACGATGGCGGCAGGGTCCTGCGGGGTCAGTGCCAGGGCAATCTTCCAGGCCTGAGGCGATCTGGAAACCGTAACGGTCTTGCCTTCGGCCAGCGGCACCCGGATGACGGCGCCGCCTGACACAAGCTGCGTGCTGGCGCCCGCGAATGTCGGTTCGCCGCGCAGGGCTGTCAGATCGAGCAACCGACGCTCGTCGAAGACGACCCAAATCGCGGAGCCGCGGCGAAACAGGGCCGCACCGACCGATGATGGAAATGGGACAAGGAAGCCTGGTCCCTCCAGCCCAGGAACCGACGCCGTACGGCGGACGACCAGTGCGATCGGGCCACTGGTCGGGGCCCTCGGGACCGCTGTTGCCTGCGGTTGGATGGCCGGTTCGGCCGGACCGGCCGACGACTCGGGCGCTTGGATAGCCGGCATCGCAACAACTGTAGGATCGCGAGAGACCGCGACCACCGGGGCGGTCGCAATTGCGGGGCCCATGCTTTCGGTGCCGGCTCCACTGTCCGGACGTTGCTGCTCCGGCGCGGAGAGGGCTATTTCTGACGGTACGACAGATGCCACCGTCGCGGGGCCGATGGGTGGTGGTGACACGGCTCGGTTCGACCCGTTGGGACGAACCGGGAGTTGGGTGGCCGCTGATTTGGGGGCCGCCTGGGTCGGCGTCTCGGCCGGAGACGTGCCCAAGCCGGTGTCCGGTTGAGGACGAGCCGGTGTGGGGGTGTTGGTACGCGTGGTTGGGGACGGGTTGGCCGATGGCACGGCCGTCCGCGCGAGATTGGGTGGAGGCGTGATGCGCTGGACTGGCGGCTGGCCGGAGATTTGCTGGAGTGAGCGCGCCTCTGGCTGCGGTGCGGTTGGCCTGGAGTCCGCGGCGGGCTGCCTGGTGACGATCGGTTGAGAAGCCTGCGAAGCGGGTGGATCGACGATGTCGATGACGACGCGGTTGCCGAGACGCGTCTGCCGCAAGGTCGCCCCGGCATTGACGGAAAATGTCGCCGTTGCCGCCGCCGTGATAAGACGCGTCACGTTGCGCGGCGGGGGCTGCTGGATGTCGAGACGGAAATCGTCCGCGAAGCGCACCACCACCGTGTCGGCGTCGCGTGTCAGGGTGTACCGTGCCTTCGCGGGCGCATCGAAGACGATCCGCCCATAGCCGGGATGGCTGCCGGTCCGGATTGGCACCACCGTGCCGTCCGGCGCGGTCCCCTGCGCCATGCTCACCGTCGCCACTGCCAAAAGCAATGCCGGCGTCCATGCCGCGTGGGACCAGACACGCAGCCCCCCCGCGCATCGCGCCAACCACGCGGTCACGCTGCTTAGGAATGCTGGATGGCGCGCCATTTTGTCGGTTCCGCACGTGCGGCGCCCCACCGAGTGATCGTTAGCATGCAGCCGCATTTTTGGGGCCCCACCTCCGTGTTCGATCCTTGGGTAACGGCCGCCCCGCCTACGGAGAGCGGCCGGCAACCCGCCTGTCAATCAAAGCTCGCCAGCAGCTTGTCGATATCGGATTGGTCCATGGCGTGGGCCGGCAATTGCGGGCCGTTCAACAGATCATCCTCACTGGTGGGAACCGGATTGGACGCTGACGCCGCGGACGAGACATTGATGTGAGATCCGAATGTCGCGACGATCTGGGCGACCTTGGCCTCTATGGTCTTCAGGGTTGTCACCACTTTCGTGATGCGCTGCCCGGTGATGTCCTGAAAGCTGCAGGCTTCGTAGATTTGCGTCGTTGCGGCTTGCAACTTCGCGGATGCCTCGCCGGTGACGCTGTTGGCCACCTCATCCAGGGTCTCGCAGCTTTCCAGGATGTTATGGGTCGCCGACGTAAGAGGGGCAAAACCGTGGGCGGCCGCGCATTATTTTCTTGCCGCGATTCGGCGCGACCGAGTCTATACGTCATGTGCCATCGCCACCGCCCGTTTCCGCGCTAAGCCGTCCAGAGCTTGAAGCTCTGCTGGTGAAACTGTTCGGC
>CAMATI010000351.1 GCA_945861095.1 Asaia bogorensis
GCACCCACGAAGCCGTCACGGCATTCATCCGGCCGGATCCGGCACTCCCGCCGGTCATCTTCCTTGTCCCTGAGCAATACCGGCCGAGGGTCAGGACACGAGCTTAAATTACGAACCCGGGTGTATCAAAGTCGTTGACACGTTCCGGGTCATTGGGGTCGTCCTTGCCTTGGCGCACCAAGCTTAGGCTCCTGTCCGTTTTCTGGGATCGTCTCAGACGTCAACCAACAGGGTGGCTCAGAAGTTCCGTCCGGCCAGCAGATAACCTCCGATGATCTTTCAAGCAGGGATGCCCCTTCCAATGCCATCGCAAGCGCATCCAGTCGGCGGGCTTGCGCCGCGTCACCGCATTTTTTTGCTGTCACACGAATGGATCTCGCACTGCGGTCCGGATATCTGCTTTCGGGCGAGGGAAGACGAGCGTTTGTCCAATGGGGCATCGACGTGACGCTGGGGCTGTTGGATCAAGGCCCCCAAGTCCGAACTCCGGCCCTTTCGATCCGCTGCAGCAGAAAAGGAGGGCGATCCCCACCACCGGGGCTAATGGCACATCCAGTATGCTTCTCGGTGGCGCGCAGGGGCAATCGGGCCGACCCGAGCACAACGGAAAGACGGATCCAATCTACCTGGACGACCCCGCCGAGGGCCATATCACCTTCGACCTGTTCGAACCGTGATCGGGAACGAACTGGCCACCTCATCATCGCCGCCGTCACCCTGCCGCCGATCCGGAACCGGGTCGCGCTCTTGTCCATTTTACGGTTGCCGCTGGCGTCGGCGATCGATACCGCGTTGGCGAAGCAGAAGGTCAGCACCGGGTTGCCCGGGTGCTGGAACCGTCTTTCCAGGACGCTGATTTCCAGCGCGTCGATCGCCGGCGCCATGTCGCGCCAGCCCTGGCCCCACGGCACCAAACGGAGCGCCCGGTGCGGGCATCGTCCTTGCCATCGACGAAGGCGTCGACACCAATCGCGGCCAACTCCCGCAGCAGCGCCTCAATCCGCCAGCGGTCATACGCCAGCGCCGCCACGTCATAGTCGGCTGCCCTGTTCGGTTATACGCTTGGCGACGAAGCCATACTCCACCGCGCGTTCCGGCGGTGCCTCGATCCAGCCGGCCTGCTGCCAGTCCACATATGGTGCCCGGTCGCGGTCGGCATGTTGTTTCACCAGATCGCCCGGCTTCCAGAACCAAGCCGCGACACGTTCGCCGTCCTCCGCCGAGACGGCCACCAGGGCGGTCAGGTCGGTGGTCGCTGACAGGTCGAGACCGAGATAGACGGTCTCACCCAGGCGCAGCAGCGGCCCCTCGGCCTGGCACGCCACCCATTCCGCGCGTGGGATCAGCGGCGATTTCGCGTCGATCCGCTGGTTCAGATACAGATTCCGGAATGGCGCCTCGAACGACGGCATCCGTTGCGCCCGGGCCGCTTGGGCGCGCATGTCGTCGAGGCTGCGAAAATCATCCAGTGCCGGATTGGCCAGCGGCCAGACCGTCTCGTCCCAGGGATCGGCGTCGTCCGGCGCCGCATAGAGATGCGTCACGGTCGTGGGATCGGTGGCGCTCAGCCCGTCGTCGATCAGCTGCGACAGGATGTGCTGCGGATCGTTGCTCTGCGTCGAGATGACCACGAACAGCGGCTCGTCGCGCGCGCCCATCGCGGTGTCGAGCACGTCGTAGAGATCGCGCGTCCTGGCCTGCGCCAGTTCATCGTAGATTACCACCGACGGGTTCAGCCCATGCTTGGTGCCGGCCTCCGCCCAGATCGCCCGGTAGACAGAACCATTGTGCATGCAAACCATGGTCTTCGTGCTGTCGACGATTTTTATCAGCGCCAGAAGTTCCCGGTCGGCACGCACCATCTGGGCGGCGATCTTGAACACGATGGCGGCCTGCTCGCGCTCGGTGGCCGCGCTGTAAATCTCCCCGTTCCGGATCGCCTCGGGCCCGACCAGGTGCGCCAGCACCAGCGCCGCCGTCAGTGCCGACTTGCCGTTCTTGCGTCCAACGCTGAGCACGGCCCGGCGCACGACGCGGCAGCCGTTGCGCTGCTTGGGTTCGTAGACATCACGGAAGAACGCCTGCTGCCACGGTCGCAGCCGCAGCGGACCGCCGGCACCCAGGCCACTCGGGACGATCAGCCGCTCAATGAACTGGATGACTCGACGGGCACGCTGACGATTACGAGCCGGTTTCGACACCACCGATCAGCCCCGCCCATTTGCTGGTTGCCGCGCCACTGCCATCCACCGCCAGCCGCACCCTGGCACTCGGCGTCATGCCGAACTCGGCGGCGTAGCGCACCATGTCCGCGGCCGCCTTGTTCGCGGTGCCGACCAGCGGGTTCTGGATGGCGTTGCCGTTGCTGGTCTTGATCATCAACCCGCCGGTCAGCAAGTCGCGCTTGCCCATCTCGGCAATCGCCCGTTCCGCCTGAACCCAGCGGGCATAGGCGGTGCAGTAAGCGGCCAGTGCCGCCCGATCGACCGTCTCCAGCAGACGCAGAGCATGCAGCCCGTGCGCGACGCGGTCCCATTCGGTGCGGGCGTCCGCGTTCAAATGGTCCGGCGGCTCTGGCATCGTCGTTATTGGCCGTTCCGGACCCGTGCGGATGGGGCGCTTGCCGGGATTGCCCTCGATCAGCTTCAGGTGGGTGGGCTTCGGCTTGCGCCCGCGGGTCATGACACGATCCAGTCGCGGCAAGTTTGCAATGAAAGGATCCTCGAACTCGCTTGGCTCACGCGCGCCGTAGAGCGAATGGTCCATCACGTGGCAAGAACGAACCTCGCAGGATGGAGAGCACAATGCGGCCGACACCACCGTGGCCCTCGCGGCGAAGATGCTGCATCATCTGCCGCGACCCATACCAGGGTGTTGCCAGAAACTGCTCGTCGATCAACCGCATGAGCGCTAGATTCAACGGCATCTCCGCCGCAGGACACCGGTAAAACGTCGAGCGGGCGATCGAAACCAGTTCGCACTGACGGACCACAGACAGCCCCGGATGCTCCGGCTCGATCGCCTCCCGTCTCCGATCCACGCTCATCGACCGAAGACTTTGGCCAAAAAATCCCGTTCCACCACCAACTGGCAGATTTTTACGTGTAGCCAGTCCAATTCGAATTCCCGAGCCGCTTCTTTCGCTTCGGCACGCCCAGAAAGCGGCTACGGTTGGTGCCCATTCCCCCGTCGGCAATGACGGCGGTTTAGTCACGCGGTTGATTGCGGTGGCGGCCTTTATTGCCGGGTTCAGCCGGGCAGGTTCTGGCCGGTGATGCGCGTGGCCAGCCGGTCGGCATCCTCGCCAACACCGAACAGGAAGGAGGAACTGACCTTGGAGAGCCAGTTCAGGCCGAGGAAATACAGGCCCGCGACCTCGGTGGCGCCGGCCTGGTGGCGGGGGTTGCCGGAGGCATCGAAGACCGGGATGTCGATCCAGCCAAAATCGACGCCGTAGCCGGTGGCCCAGATGACCGACGTGACGCCGGCCTCGCGCAGGTTCAGTTCGCAGATGGGCTCGCGCAGGCCAGTCGGTTCAGGGGCGAGGTGGCGGGCCGCGGGGTCAGGCGGCAGGTCCATGCCGTGTTGGGCGATATATGCGTCGATGCCATCCATGACGGCGTGATAGCCGGCATCGCCCTCGGCCAGATTGTCCATCAGATCAGCGGCAAAGCGGATGACGCCGTCTTCAGCGGACTCGACGTGGCCGAGCAGTACCATGCCGCCGGCCGCGAAGTCGCGGAAATCGATGGTCTGGCCGCCATAGGCGCCGGAATGCACCAGCGGCAGCGTGAACGTCGGTTTCTGGGCGACTGGGGTGCGGTGCCAACCGGTTTCGATCCACCACCAAACATGGTCGTGGCCGCGATAGCGCCGCGGTGTCCGCTTGTGGCGGCTGACGGAGAAATACACCTTGCGACCGGCGCGCATCAGTTCGGCCGCGATCTGCGCCCCGGAGACGCCGGCGCCGACGACCAGCACCGCGCCGGGCGGGAGGCTTTCGGGCGCGCGGTAGGCATTGGCGTGCATCTGCACGACACCCGGCGTTTCTGGCAGGAGGTCGGGGATAAGTGGGGTTTGGAATGGGCCAGTGGCGACGACGACCTGGTTGGCGTGGATTGGACCCATGGTGGTCTCAGCCGCGAAGCCCGCGCCGGTCCGGCGCAGCGCGGTGACCGCGACGCCGGTGCGCGCCGGCGCGGCGAAGCGGGCGGCATAGGCGGTGAGATAGGCGGCGATGTCGGCGGCGGTGGCAAAGCCGTCGGGGTCCTCGGCCGGCAGCCTGAAGCCGGGCAGGCCGACCAGGGCGTTAGGGGTTTGGAAATGCATGCCGAGCCAGCGTTCCGACAGCCAGCGCTCACCGAGGCGGCCACGCTCCAGCAGCAGATGCGCATGGCCCCGCCGTGTGAGGTGGTAGCTCATGGCGAGGCCGGCCTGGCCGCCGCCAATGATTAGCGTGTCGGTCGTTTCCATCTCGGTATTATCCTTGATTCGCGCGCGAATGGCGATGATCCGACGTTCCCATATGTTCTCCCCCCGCCGGCATCGTGGGTGAACGATACTGGCGCCGCTGCACGCGCGGCAACCATATTTGCCCTACGGTCGGCACCACCAGAAGGCTGCGAGGAGCGATGTTGCCTCGAAAGCGCAGCGAACGATGTCCACCTGGGCTTCGGCTTGCGCCCGCGGGTCATGACACGATCCAGTCGCGGCAAGGTTTGCAATGAAATGATCGTCGAACCCGCTTGGCTCACGCGCGTCGCAGCGCGAATGGTCCATCACGCGGCGAGAACAAACCCGCCTCGGATGGAGAGCCAGATGACGACCACCATCCCGAAGTCCAACGAAGCCACCCTGGCCGCCTTCATGGCAGGTAAATCCGAGATCGACGCCCTGCTGGCCCGGATCGCCGCTGCCAGCGACGACCACTTCGAGGATATCTCCCATCGCATCTTCAACCTGGCGGGCAAGGGCGGCGGCGCGCGGCGGGATGAGGACAAGCGCCTGCGCGAAACCCTGGTCGGGCTGGGGCGCATCGGCGACCTGATCTCCCATGTTCGCGACACGCAGGTGGTGGCGGCGCGGATGGTGCCGTTCGTCGAAACCTCAACCACCGAGTGGCTTCCCCGCGACACTTGCGCCAGGCTTCGCACGCTGGGCCATGACATCACGTCGGTCACGGATTTCGCCAACCATCTGAACGACAAGCTGCAATTCATGGTGGACGCGACGCTGGGCTTCATCAGCATGGCGCAGAACAACGTGATGAAGGTGATGACGATCGCCTCGGTCGCCGGCATCCCGCCGGTCCTGGTGGCGGACGTCTACGGCATGAATTTCCATCGGATGCCCGAGCAGGACTGGACGCTGGGCTACCTGTTCGCGCTGGGGCTGATCGTCCTGTCGACCATCATCCCGCTGGTGGCGTTCCGCTGGCGCGGCTGGATCTGAACGCAGGGGCGATGCACCGGACCGAGATACGGGAGGCCAAAGTCACCAGACTGGCGGCCAACCGCTTCCT
This sequence comes from Asaia bogorensis, assembly GCA_945861095.1. Lineage (GTDB taxonomy): Bacteria > Pseudomonadota > Alphaproteobacteria > Acetobacterales > Acetobacteraceae > Rhodopila. The sequence continues at coordinate 5,522 of CAMATI010000351.1, forward strand.
GCTGGGCGGCGGCATCGATGGCGCGACCCACCGCGCCGCGGGTCCCGAATTGCTGGCTGAATGGCGAACCCTGGGCCGTTGTTGCCGGGCAGGCCAGGATCACACCCGGCTATCGTATCCCCGCAACGCACGACATCCACGGCTGACGGGTGGGTCCGCTGGCGTCTCCGGCGGACCCGCGTTGCTTCAGCCTGTCAGCTCATGAATTCGACGGCACCGGTGCTGAGATCATACATGCCTCCGACAATCTTGATCTTGCCGTCCTTTTCCAGACCGGCCAGGATCGGACTATTCTTGCGGATCGAGGCCATGGTCAGCCCGACATGCGTGCGCGCAACCGCATCGACGAAGGCATAATTGCTGGCGCTGCGATCGCCGGTGAACCGGGTCGGCGCGATGGCGGGTTGGATCTTCGCCAGTAGCCCCGTCAGGTTGCCTAGTCTCGCGCCGGCGATCGCGCCGGCCACCGCCCCGCAGGAGGTGTGGCCGAGAACCAGGACAACCTTGCTGCCAGCCAGCTTGCAGGCGAATTCCATGCCGCCAAGTACGGCCGGATCGACGACATTGCCGGCGAGGCGGTTGTTGAAGATGTCACCCAGGCCCAGGTCGAACAGGATTTCGGCCGGCGCCCGAGAATCGATGCAGCTCAACAGCACCGCCATGGGCGACTGGCCCTCGGGGGAGATACGCTGCTGTGCCTGCCAGTCCCGATCTTTGCGCTCCCCGCTGCGGAAGCGTTCGTTGCCACGCTTCATCAGATTGGTGACGTCATCCGGGCTCAAGGCATCACGCTGGGCCTTGGTCAGTGGCATGATAGCGGCCGGAGTGGCGGTCGCGGACGGCGTGGCCGGGGCACTGCAACCGATCAGTCCCAGGGCGCCGAAAGCGCCAAAGGCGGTGAGCATTCCGCGTCGCGCGAGGCACCCGCATTCGGTGC
>CAMATI010000352.1 GCA_945861095.1 Asaia bogorensis
TCCGGATTGGGAGGATTTGGCGTTGACCCTGGCCTTCGCCAAACCGCCGCCCACACCGCACTGAGGCGCTTGATCTCTCAACGCCGCCTTCCCGTCAGAGTCAGAAACCGCAATTTAATCCGTCAGACGCCAAAATGAGAATTGCTGGGCCCCCGATGGATGCCACGGGTAGCGGCCTATCCGCCCGGCACGGTTCCCGCGTTCCCGCCATAGGTCGCGGCCAGATGCGCCTCACATGCGGCTCGGTCGAACACGCCCCCCGCATCCTCTGCCAGCGCCACCCAATCCACCTCCCGCCGCTTCTCAGGGTGGAAGATCGGCGCGTCCGGGTTGCTCCCGAGCGGTTCCGCACCCATCACGGCGAGCACGTCACCAACATGCAGCGCCAGGCCGGCACTCAGGGCGGCATAGAGCGCGAAGGCGGCAGGGATCGAAGCGCCGGCACCCACGGCCAAACTGGCCGCAGCGGCGGGCGCCTCATACAGCATCGCCAGTGCCGCACCGGTCGCGCCTTGGCCGTAGGGATCAGCGGGAGGCGGGATCGGCGCAGCAGATCGGCGGAACCGCCCGTGACCGGAACCCTGCAACCGCGCATCGCTGGCGGCGACATCCACCAAAGAGCCAACCAGAACGAGCCGCCCTTGCTGCTTCCAGACCGTGACCGTTTTCTTTGATACGCCATGCCGGCGGGCAAAGGCGGCTTGCGTGGTGGGTGCCATCTGTCCCCCAGGTCATTGCAATGGGCGCGGGACCGGATTGGTCCCCGATTTAGAGATGGTCATCGTTACCTACTTTTGAGACCGTCCAGCTAGCGCTACGTCACGGCTGGATGCCCGCCCGCGTGGGCTTGTTCTGGAAGGACCCGCCCGGTGCGGATAATCGGCGGGGTTTTTACACCCCCTAACGCGCGCGCGCGCGAGGCGTCCCGACCAACCTTCGGCCCCCGAGATTTGTCCTGGGCACGTTCGTGGGGGCCGTAATTCGCTTGGCGTCTATGGTCACAGTCTCATGGGTCGAACGCCTCAATATCTGTCACTCGGGTGGGTTCGATCCCTACGCGGCGCGCGGCAACAGGAAGCAGGTGTCCCTCCATCGGTCGAGGTCACGAACCCGATGCGGGTCAAGGCGGAGAGGACGGCACCAATCTGCGGCATCGCCCGCCGGTCCTGGCGACAGCAGGCGGACCGGCTCGTGCGCAGGGGGGCCAGCAAATGTATTGCCCGGTGAGCGCCAGGTGGGGACGCCGAGCGAGGACGGCCCACCGGTGGGCGTCCAGTCCCCCTCGGCGATGACGCCTTTGCGCCCTTGCACCGGATGCGCGTGGCGGGTGACCATGGCCTCGGATCAGGTGGGATTTCGGCATGGCCAAGGGTGCGAGCAAGAAGACCGGGGGCAAGACACCGAGCGTTGCCGCCGCCACCGAGGCGCGCGGCTATGTGCATGCCGACAAGACGATGGTGGCGCGGCCCGAAGTAGGGGCAGCCGCACGGTTCAAGAGCAAACAGGCGCCGACCAGCTACCGTTATGACAGCAGTCTGTCGCCCGCGCTGGACTGGGACACCAACCCGGCGCGGGAACAGGTGGAATTCCTGTTGTCCTGCATCGAGGACGCCGCTCGGTCGGAACCGCCGCACCTGTTCTCGGCCGAGCGGGTGATGCGGGGCGCGGATGGCGCGGCCCTGTTACGCGTGGCCGGGTTGCAGGATGCGCTGGTGGCGCTGCGGCGGTTGCAGGCGCCCGCTCTCAACTGGACTGGGAAGGCCGAGCGGTCGGCGTTCGAGGTGCCGACCCTCCCACTGTTTGTGCATGAACGGCTTTCGACCCAGGCGATCATCGAAACCCTGGAAGGCCATCGCAAGGCGGAGGATCAGGCCACCATGTTCCGCCTGTTCGCCGACCCCGCTCGGCCGATGGCTGAACAGGTGCGCGCCTATGGGTATCGCGATGCCTGGGTGAACCGGATGATCCTGGGCGACTCGCTGGTGGTGATGAACTCACTGCGGCAGTTCGAGGGGTTGGGCGGGCAGGTGCAGATGATCTACATCGACCCGCCATACGGAGTGAAATTCGGCAGCAATTTCCAGCCTTTTATCCGCAAGCGCGACGTGTCGGCCAGTGATGATGCCGACATGACACGGGAACCGGAAATGGTGCAGGCGTATCGCGATACCTGGGAACTCGGCCTGCATTCTTATCTGACCTATCTTCGCGATCGACTGACCGTGGCGCGAGAGTTGCTGACGCCAAGCGGCAGCGTATTTGTCCAGATTTCGGATGACAATCTGCATCATGTTCGGGAGGTGATGGACGAGGTATTCGGGGCAGAAAATTTCGTGTCTTGCATCGCCTTCTCAAAGACTAGTGGCGCTTCGGCTACGCTCCTGTCGACCGTCACGGATTACATTCTCTGGTTTTCCAGGGATATCGAGCAGATACGTTATCGGCAGCTATTCCTCCGCAAACGTCCAGGTGAAATTGGAGGATCGCAATATACTTGGGCGGAACATCCAGACGGGTCGCGTATGAACTACAATAGCGCTTCAAGGCTTACAGAAGCACCGGCCGGCAGTCGGATATTTACACATGGCGACATGACCAGCCAGCGCCCACCTGGTGATTTTCCGGTAGAATTTGATGGCCATACGCTTCGTCCAACCCCTGGTTACTGGAAGACTGGCCCGGAGGGCATCGAGCGGTTGAAGGCAGCGAAGCGCCTGCTACTTCTGGGTCGGTCACTGCGCTACGTTCGCTTTCTCGATGATTTTCCCGTCTTTCCCATTTCAAATCTCTGGGACGATACTGGCACTTCGGGCTTTGCATCTGACAAACTCTATGTGGTTCAGACCCTTCCAAAGGTAGTAGAACGCTGCATCCTAATGACCACTGACCCTGGCGACCTCGTGCTAGACCCAACCTGTGGGAGTGGAACCAGTGCATTCGTTGCGGAGCAATGGGGGCGGCGGTGGATTACCATTGATACGTCGCGTGTGCCGCTGGCGCTCGCGCGCCAACGGCTCCTGACCGCAACCTTCCCCTGGCACCGTTTGCGCGACGAAAAAACTGGCCCCGCCGCCGGCTTCGTCTATGCACGCAAGCAGAACCGCAAGGGGGATGAAGACGGCGGGATCGTCCCCCACATCACTCTAAAATCCATCGCCAACAATGAACCGCCGGGCGAGGAAGTGCTGGTAGACCGCCCGGAGACCGATGAAGCGATCACCCGCGTAACCGGACCTTTCGTGGTCGAAGCCACCCTACCAACGCCGCAATCGTCCGAAGGCGACGATACAGCACTAAATGCACCGGCTGACGAACCCGGCGACCATACCGCCCGCATGATCGAGGTGCTGCGCCGCGCGCCGACGCTGGCGGTGGCGGGCAACCGGCGCGTGACATTGAAAAACATCCGCCGGCCGGCGCGCAGCCTGTCGCTATCCGCCGAAGCCATGGTGGATCACGATCCGGCCGGCGGCACCGTTCCACTGAATGCCGCAGTCGACGCGGCGCATGAGGTAAATACCGGCGGGCTACCCTTCTCATCCAAACCCGTCGCTATCCTGTTCGGTCCGGCCGATGGACCAATCACCGGGCGGGCGGTGCTGGATGCTGCGAAGGAAGCCAACGTGAAGGGCTACACTCATCTGTTCGCCATAGGCTTCGCAATTTCGGCCGAGGGCCGGGCAGAAATCGAAGGCGGCGAGGATGCGCTGGGACTGCCGGCAACCTACGTCACCGCCACCATGGACTTGCAGATGGGTGACTTGTTGCGCAACCAGCGCAGCAGCCAGATTTTTGCCGTCTGCGGCCTCCCGGAAGTGGAGGTGATCCGTCTGCCGAAACCTGACGATGACGGCACCCCGCGCTGGCAAGTCCGACTGGTAGGGCTGGACGTGTTCAACCCGGTGGACATGACCACCGACCACAAGAGCGGGACCGACGTCCCGGCCTGGATGCTCGACACGCGCTGGAACGGACTGGTGTTCCATGCCGATCAGGTGTTCTTCCCCCGCACCTCGGCCTGGGGCAGCCTGCGTAAGGCGTTGAAGGCAACGCATGACGAAAGCGTGTGGCAGCATTTGGCCGGCAACCTTTCGGCCCCCTTTGCCGCCCCGGTGGGCAGTGCCATCGCGGTAAAGGTGCTGGATGATCGCGGCAACGAATTGCCCGTCATCCGCAAGCTGGGGACCGCGTGACATGAGCGATGCCAGCGCGGCGGGTGGGTTCGAGGTTCCGCAACCAATCCTCAACGGCCCGTTCGACCCGCCGGGCGAACACTGGCTGTTGCGCGAAGGCGAGCCGCCGGAAAAGCGACCGGGACGCCGCGCCGCCGGCTACTGGTATCGCGACCCCAAAGGCGGCGTTCAGGACAGCGGCGGCAGCCGGGGCGTATGGCGCGAAATGGCTCTGGTCAACGCGATCCGCGCCCGGATGGAGGAATGGCAGGCAGCCGGCCGGCCGGGCGTGACCCGCACCACGGCGGAACTGATGGCGTGGTGGGAACGCGACGGGCGTCAGCCGCGCCTGTTCTTCGCGCAGCGCGAGGCGGTGGAGGCGGTGATCTTCCTGGCCGAAGCACGCGCCGATTTCCTGCAAGGGCTGGTGGTGCCGCTGGACGAACCCTCCGACGATCGCAAGGCGGCAGGGTTTGCGGCGTTCCGCCGGCATTGCGCCAAGATGGCAACCGGCAGCGGCAAAAGCACGGTGGCAGGCATGCTGGCGGCATGGTCGATCCTGAACAAACAAGCCGACCGGGGCGATTCACGGTTTTCCGATACGGTCCTGATCGTTTGCCCGAATGTCACCATCCGTTCCCGCCTGGGCGAGTTGGACCCGCAACAAGGCGATGCCAGCCTGTACCGCACTCGCGACCTTGTGCCACCTGGGATGATGGACGACCTGCGGCGCGGTCGGGTGATCATCCGCAACTGGCACGATTTCGAGTTGCGCCAACCCGGCGGGGCACGGGTGGACCGTCGCGGCGTGCCCGAGGTGCGAGAGGAAAAGATCATCATCGGCACCAAGACGACGACTGCCCGTGGCAACCGCTATTTCACCCCGGAAGCCTACGCCGCAGCGCTGGCCGGCGGGACGATGGTGGAGATTGGGCGCACGCTGGGGACGGATGGCTCGCTGGTGTCGGTGGTGGTGCGATCGACCCGCTATGTGGAAAGCGATACGGCGCTGGTCGCGCGCGTGCTGGGCCGGTCAGGCAGCCGGCAAAATATACTGGTGATCAACGACGAGGCGCACCACGCCTATCGCATCCCGCCCAAGGTGGAGGAGGAGGACGAAGAATTCGAGTTCGACGAAGATGACGAGGAGGAGGAAGAAATCTCCCGCAAGGAGGCGACGGTATGGGTGGAAGGACTGGACCGCATCCACAAGGTGCGCGGTATCAACCAGTGCATCGACCTGTCGGCGACTCCGTATTTCCTCGGCCGGATGGGCGATGCTACCAACACCGTGTTTCCCTGGGTGGTGTCGGATTTCAGCCTGACGGACGCCATCGAAAGCGGTCTGGTGAAGGTGCCGCAACTGGTGGCGCGCGACAGCACCGGGCAGGCGATGCCGGCGTTCTTCAACATCTGGAAATGGCTACTGCCGAAGCTGACGGCGCGCGAGCGCGGCACCAAACGCGGCAGTCCGCAGCCGGAAGCCATCCTGAAGTGGGCGCACCATTCCATCGCCACTCTGGGCGGTATGTGGGCGCAGGAATTGGACAAGCTGGCGGAAGGCGACGACCCGCGCCCGCCGGTTTTCATTCTGGTGGCAAAGAACAAGCGCATCGCCCGCGCGCTGTATGAATGGATCGGCGAGGACAAGCCGCCGCCCGCCGTGCCCAAGCTGGGCGTGCCGCATTTGACCAACTCGGCCGACCGGGTCGTGACGATCCGGGTTGATACAGGTGTGGTGCATGAGACGGACAGCGGCAACGCGAAGTCGGACGACTCCGCCTGGATGCGCCTGACACTCGACACGGTGGGCAAGCGGCAATGGCCGCAGGACAACCAGGGCCGGCCGATCTATCCGGAGGGGTTCGAGGCGCTGGCGGCAAAGCTGGGCCGCCCATTGCACCCGCCGGGGCGCGACGTGCGCTGCATCGTCTCGGTGGGCATGCTGACCGAGGGATGGGACTGCAACACGGTGTCGCACGTGATCGGGCTGCGGCCGTTCCAAAGCCAGTTGCTGTGCGAACAGGTTGTTGGCCGCGCATTGCGCCGTCGGTCCTACGACCTGGGCGAGGACGGCAAGCTGGCCGAGGAGGAAGTAAGGTGGACCCCATCGGTTGGACAGGAATCGGGGTGACTTAAGAGAGAGTCCAACCGCGTTTCCAGCGCCCCTCCCGATCCGAGGGGTGTATCTGAGGGTAAGTATAGTCCCTCGATTATACTTGTCAATACATTATTACTTCCTT
>CAMATI010000353.1 GCA_945861095.1 Asaia bogorensis
TCCCGAGCACAACCATTTCTCGGACCAGTCGCAGCACCCGCACGAACGCCACCTCGATTTCCATGAGGAGGCACCATCGGAATGCGGGGATCGTATCGTTGTCGCGGTGATCATTCGCCGCAATGAAGCGGAACCCCACTGAATCGTAAGTGGCCCGCTCCCGCGTGCGGCTGGAAAACACCCCGATGGCATAACCCTGGACAAGGAGTCCCAGCAGCACGGCCGGGTTGTAGGACGCAGACCTGGTGCCGCGGTCGCTCCCGCCCCTTGCGGTCAGATCCGTTTCGTCAACTACTTCCACCATGAGGCGGGTCAAGTATCGTTGAGGCAGCCATTCATCGACCGAAAGGCGGTATCAGGAATCCGGTCAGCGGGGCGGAAATTGTTCGTCAGCGGCATCCGGGCAGCCGGCGATTCGGCGTTGCGGTTCAAACAGGAATGCCCGGTGCCCGTAAGGCCGACAGGCTGCTAGAAGCCGCTTACCCGACGCCGCACCGCGCCGAGGACCACCAATCCCGTCAGCATAAGTCCGATTGATGCCGGCTCCTGCAAGATTGCCTCCGATACGGAGGCTGAAAAAAAGGTGGTGTCGAATGAAGTATTCCCGCCTGGACCCGAGCCAGCAATGAACTCGAAGACATCGCCTGCCGTTATCGCCAGAGTCGCCTGAAACGTCTGACTGGGGTTGAGTGTATCGATGCCGGCGCTGAACAGGCTGACACCATTGCGCAGCATATGCACGTCGGTTGTCGCCGCATGACCGTCCTGGAAAGTGACATTCCAGAAGCCGATGAAGTTGGTCTGCGCGATAAATTGTGCCGTGGCTAAGACGCCGCTGCCGCCCGGATGCAAAATGCCCCAGGACGGCAAGGTGTCCGGGATCAGCACGCCGACCAACGGGGTGCGCGGGCCGAAGTTCCAGTCGTATCGCTGGACCCCGACTTCCGAGGCGTCCAGCAGGTTGGTGAACACCGACAGGCCGCCACCGAATGACGGAACGACACCGTAGCGCCACGCACCGTTCGGGTTGGCAATCGTCGAGAAATCCGTCACGAAATCGGCAATCACAGCCGCTCGACCGGTTCCACCCAGGAACAGGGTCAGGCCTGCCAACAGGCATACGCGGCACAATGGCATTAAATGTCTCTCGAATTTCGCTTCATGATATCGATAAACCAGCCCCTGCGTCGAATGGCAACCATGGGCGTCCCGATCGCGCTATCCCGCGTCCCAGCGATCCGCATCGCCCCGATTGCCGGCAACCCTTCCCGAGAGTAGCTTCCGCCCCAACACCCACAGGGAGTTCCAACCCGTGCTCAAGCTCGGCTACAAGGCATCCGCTGAACAGTTCGCCCCGAAACCCCTGCTGGACTTCTCGGTCCTGGCCGAACAATGCGGCTTCGACTCGGTTTTCATCAGCGACCACTTCCAACCCTGGAAACACACCGACGGCCACGCACCGTCCGCGCTGGCCTGGATGGGCGCGCTGGGCGCCAGCACGTCGCGGATCGTGATGGGCACGTCGGTGCTGACCCCGACCTTCCGCTACCACCCATCCGTCGTCGCGCAGGTGTTCGGCACGCTGGGGGCAATGTTCCCCAATCGCGTCATCCTGGGCGTCGGCACGGGCGAGGGCCTGAACGAAGTGCCTTCCACCGGCATGAAGTGGCCGGAAATGAAGGAACGGTTCGCGCGCATGCGAGAGGCGTTGACCCTGATCCGCCGCCTGTGGTCGGAGGAGCGCCTGAGCTTCGAGGGCGAATACTACCGCACGGAAAACGCCACGATCTACGATCGCCCGGAAACCCCGGTGCCGATCTATGTCGCCGGTGCCGGCCCGCAGGTCGCCAAATACGCCGGCCGCTCCGGCGACGGCTTCATCTGCACCAGCGGCAAGGCATGGGACCTGTATAACAAGACCCTGCTGCCGAACGTGGAAGAAGGCCTGAAGCTGTCCAGCAAGCCGAAGCCCAATTACGACCGCATGATCGAGATGAAGGTCTCCTTCGACACCGACAAGGAACGCGCCTTGCAGGATACCCGCCTTTGGGCCGCCCTGGCGCTGAGCGCGGAAGAGAAGATGTCCGTGGAAGACCCGGCGGAAATGGAACGCCTGGCCGATGCCCTGCCGGTGGAACGCGCCGCCAGCCGCTGGATCGTCTCGAACGACCCAGACGAGCATATCGAGCGGATCAAACCCTATATCGACATGGGATTCCGCCACCTGGTGTTTCACGCGCCCGGCCTGGATCAGGCGCGCTTCCTGAAGCTGTATGGGGAGCAGGTGCTGCCCAAGCTGCGCCAGCGCTTCGGGTGACATGACGTCCCGCCTGGAGATTTTCGCGATCCCGAACCTGCCGATGGTTCGGGCCGGGGATGACCTCGCCGGCCTGATCCAGACTGGCCTCGGTCGCATGGGACAGGAACTGCGGGATCGCGACGTCGTCGTGCTCGCGCAGAAGATCGTTTCCAAGGCCGAGGGCCGAACGGTCGATCTGGCCACCGTGGTGCCCTCGGCCGAGGCCGAACGGCTGGGGGCGGAAGTCGGCAAGGACCCGCGGGTGGTGGAAGTCATTCTGTCGGATTCGGTGCGCGTCGTGCGCAGCCGCCCGAACCTGATGATCATGCAGCACCGGCTGGGCTTCGTGATGGCCAATGCCGGCGTCGATCAGTCCAACGTGGCGCCAACCGACGGGGTGCAGCGTGCCCTGTTGCTGCCGCTCGATCCGGACGGATCGGCGGAGGCGTTGCGTGCCCGTCTGGCCGATCACTACGGCGCGCGGATCGCGGTGGTGATCAGCGACAGTTTCGGACGTCCGTGGCGGCGCGGCACCGCCGGGGTGGCGATCGGCGCCGCCGGCCTGCCCTCGGTGATCGATCTGCGCGGTCAGCCTGACCTGTTCGGCCGCACGCTTGAAGTCAGCATCATCGGGTTCGCCGATGAAGTCGCGGCGGCGGCATCCCTGCTGCAAGGCCAGGCGGCGGAAGGCCAACCGGTCGTCGTCGTGCGTGGTCTGGCCTGGACCGCGCCGGATGCGCCGATATCCGAAGTCGTCCGCCCGCCCGAGGAGGATCTGTTCCAGTGATCATTGCCCTGTCCGGTGGGGTCGGCGGCGCCAAACTCGCCCTCGGCTTGTCCCGCATCCTGCCGGCGGAGGACCTCCTGGTCGTCGTCAACACCGGCGACGATTTTGAGCATCTCGGGTTGTCGATTTCCCCGGATATCGACACCGTCACCTATACGCTTGCCGGGTTGGCGAACCGCGAACTGGGCTGGGGTCGCCATGACGAGACGTGGTCGTTCATGGAAACGATGGAAAGCCTGGGTGGTGAAACCTGGTTCCGCCTGGGCGACCGCGACGTGGCGCTGCATGTGGAACGCACCAAGCGCCTGCGCCGGGGTGAGAGTCTGTCCGCGGTGACCGCCGATCTGGCGTCTCGGCTGGGCGTGAAACAGCGCATCCTGCCGATGACGGACGATCCGGTGCGGACGCGGCTGCTGACCGACGATGGCTGGATCGATTTCCAGGACTATTTCGTCAATCGCAAATGCGAGCCGGTGGTGCGCGAACTGCAATTCCACGGCGCCGAGACCGCGCGTGCCCACCCCGATTTCATGGCGGCACTATCGTCGCCGGCATTGCAGGCCGTCGTGATCTGCCCGTCGAACCCGTTCATTAGCGTGGAGCCGATCCTGGCCATTCCGGGCGTGCGGGACGCATTGGCCAACTGCCCCGCGCCGGTGATCGCGGTTTCGCCCATTATCGCCGGACGCGCGGTGAAGGGGCCGACGGCGAAGATGATGACGGAGCTTGGACTGGACCCCACCGCGGGCACCGTCGCGCATCGGTACAGCGACCTGCTGGATGGCTATGTCATCGATAACGCCGACATGTCGGAAGTCGTGTCGATCGATGCCCGCGTGACCCTGGCGCAGACCCTGATGACGACGATGGAAGACCGGGAAGCCCTGGCCCGCACCGTCCTGGACGCGGCCGCCGTGCTGCGTCGCCGCAAGTGACCGATGTCTGGGCCGCGGTACCGGTGAAGGAATTCGCCGGTGCGAAACAACGCCTGTCCGGCGCCTTGTCGCCCGCCCAGCGGGAGGTTCTGGCCGCGACGATGCTGGAGGATGTGTTGTCCGCCCTGGCCGGCGCCTCTCGCCTGGCGGGGATCCTGGTCAACACGCTGGATCCGCGCGCGGCCGAGCTGGCACGCAAATACGGCGCCCAGATTACGACCGAAGAGGCACGCGGCGGCCATACCGGTGCGGTGATGGGGATGGCCAAGGTCTTGCTGGCCCAGGGAAAGGGCGCGCTGCTGACGTTGCCCGGCGATATCCCAGGAGTCACCGCGGCGGAGGTCGATACGGTCGTCTCTTCCTGCTTGGCGGCACCGTCCTTCACTATCGTCCCCGCGCATGATGAGCTTGGGTCGAACGCGGTGCTTTGCTCTCCGCCAGCGGTAATCCCATTACGGTTTGGCGATGACAGTTTCTTTCCGCATTTGGCCACGGCCCGAGCGCATGGGATAGAGCCGGTTGTGGTCCGCCAACGCGGCATTAGCATGGACATCGATCACGCTGCGGATCTGCGCATGTTCCTGCGCGCGGGCGACATGGGGCGGACTCGGACCTGGGCCTTGCTGGATCGATTCGGCCTGTAGAGCCCCGTTCAGTCGTCTGATTTCCTTGGCTCCCGGCTGCCTTCTGCGGCTCGGCGCTTGCGGGCGGCGGCGGCGTATTGGCCGCGCGGGCGGACTTCCTGAACATGCGGGCGGACGACCGTGTCGTAATAGGCGTCCCAGTCCTCCGGCGTGAGTTGCTCCAGGTTGGGCACGGTCTCGTAGTTGTTGAGGGTGGCCTCCTCATAGACATGGCGCGGAATGGGCTGCACCTGAACGAGCGGGTAGTCCGGGCGGAAGTCGATGGGGACGTCGGTTTTCGTGAGGCGGATGTTCGTGATCAGAGGTCCGAACCAGCGATCCGATTCGACGATCCCCTCGAAATGCTCATAGCCCCCAGGCCGCGGCAGATTGGCCGGGGCACGCACCAGCAGGCTCCAACCGGGAGCGGTGCGGACGACGAACCCGGTCCAGAGCTGGATCAGACCGGATTCCTGCAAGGCGCCCAGGAAGGGTGGCGAATAATCTTTGATTTCATCCGGCGCGATGGATTCGAAATGCGGCCGGAAATTGGGAAACTGTACGGATTTTAGGGGGAACCATTCGCCCACGCCCTCATAGGTCCACATGATGTCGTGCCCATCCCATTGGACCGAGAACCCGATGGGCGGGAACATATAATAACCGAAGCCGGAGGCGGATGTCGCGGGCTCGCAATAGCGAAAGGCCCGGGTCGGCAGGGAGCCGCCGGCGGACCGATCGGCGCGTTGGGGCAGGCGCGCGGATGGGACCATGCGATGGAAGCTGATCAGCTTCGGCTTGGGCGCGGATTGGCGGGTGTCGTCATCTTGATCAGGCGGAGTCGTCACAATGGTCCCATCCTTGGCATAGAAACGGCGTCGGACCGGGTCTGATGACCCGGTCCCTCAATCCCGCAGGTGGTACTCGGCCAGTCGGAAGACTGACGTTGGCTGCCTAGCGGCGGGTTGGCAAGGTCGGGGCGAAACCACCAAGACGAACCTTGCCAGCATCAGCGGTCGCCAGCGTCGGGGCGAAGCCACCCAGACGGACCTTGCCGGCGTCGGCGGTGGCCAGCGTCGGGGCGAAGCCACCCAGGCGGACCTTGCCAGCATCAGCGGTCGCCAGCGTCGGGGCGAAGCCACCCAGACGGACCTTGCCGGCGTCAGCGGTCGCAAGCGTCGGGGCGAAGCCACCCAGGCGGACCTTGCCGGCGTCAGCGGTCGCAAGCGTCGGGGCGAAGCCACCCAGGCGGACCTTGCCAGCATCAGCGGTCGCCAGCGTCGGGGCGAAGCCACCCAGACGGACCTTGCCAGCATCAGCGGTCGCCAGCGTCGGGGCGAAGCCACCCAGACGGACCTTGCCAGCATCAGTAGTGGCAAGTGTCGGAGCGAACCCGCCGAGACGGACCTTGCCAGCATCAGCGGTCGCCAGCGTCGGGGCGAAGCCACCAAGACGGACCTTGCCGGAGTCTGCAACGCTATTTGTCTTGGTGGTGATGAACGCGCGGACGGTCATGTGCTGAACCTTTCGATTGGATTGGCCGCGACATATGCCGGCGGCGCCTGATGGTGTCCTGAACTTCGATGGACGAATATTTGTCCCGCGACAATCAAGATGGTGATGCGCGACAATCAGGATGGGAAAGTCGTTGCGGGGGTGGCGGCGGAGGGAGGGCGTAGCCCGACCGGAGACGCCCGCCCCGCAACGAC
>CAMATI010000354.1 GCA_945861095.1 Asaia bogorensis
CGGTCTCTCCGCGTCAGGGCGGGCGCGGGCCCGTCATCCACGATTTTCGGCTGTTGACAGTGGAGTCGCCGTGGATGGTGGGTCCGCGCCGCCATCACGGTAACAGCGATTCGTGCCGTGATCCTCGCAATACCAACGCCACGGACCAGTAGCGTGTTGGCGGCAAGCCGAGCGGATGGACGGGTGATCGGCGGCTTGGGATGGATGGTTGGAGCGGGGGGCGAACCAAAATTGTGCGATCGAGTACATGTCTCACCGTCATTGCCGGGCTTGACCCGGCAACCCAGGCTTCAACGGCGGGGGGCGGGTTGCCCGATCAGGTCCGGCAATGACGGGGAGGTGACGCTAATGGTCAATGGTTAGAGTGGTCGATACTACTCCACACAATGTTGAATCGCATCCGTTGGAGCGGGTTCGGTTGATCGTGACCGGGCGGGTCTGTAGGGTCGCGCCGGTGCGATCCGATCCCAAGCGCGACAATCCAAAGGGCCAGTAAAATGCAAAATGGCATTCATTTCATTTCCGGGTTGCCGCGGTCCGGATCGACCCTGCTGGCTGGTATCCTGCGACAGAACCCGCGGTTTCACGCGGCGATGACCGGGCCGGTTGGGTCCATGTACATGGCGCTGGAATCGGCCATGAGCCGGCGCAACGAAACCGCGGTGTTCATCGACGAGGCCCAGAGGCGGGATGTGCTGAAGGGCATTTTCTCCAGCTACTACAGTCGTATTCACACCGAAAAGGTCGTGTTCGACACCAACCGGCTGTGGTGCGCCAAGTTGCCGGCGATCACGCAATTGTTCCCGGACGCTCGCATCGTTTGCTGCGTGCGCGACCTGTCCTGGGTGATGGACTCGATCGAGCGGCTGGTGCGCAAGAACGCCTTTGAACTGTCCGGCATGTTCGGGTTTGAGCCGGGCAGCACGGTTTATACGCGGCTCAATCAGATCGCGCGCAGCGACGGCATGGTGGGGTATGCGCTCGATGCGCTGCGGGAGGGATTTTTCAGCGAGCAGGCGCCGCGGCTGATCCTGGTGGAATACCAGGCGCTGACCCGCGCGCCGCAGTCCACCATGGGGCATCTCTATTCCCTGCTGGGGGAGCCTGTGTTCGATCACGATTTCGAGAACGTGGATTACGATGCGGAGTTCTTCGACATGGCGCTGGGCACGCCGGGATTGCACCGGGTGCGCCGCAAGGTCGAGTGGATGGAGCGGGAGACAGTGCTGCCGCCGGACCTGTTCCAACGATTCATGAACGACGCGTTCTGGCGCCTGCCGGAGGCGAATGTGCGCGGTGTGCCGATCATCCGGTATGAGGGGTGATACCAGCCGCCCGAGCCATCGGCCGATAGCGTCGGCTGGCCGTCGTTGCCGCCCCATCGCCGGTGTTGCCGTCGCCCCCCTTCGTCATTGCCGGGCTTGACCCGGCACCCGCGCTTCAACGGCGGGGGTGGGTCGCCAGGTCAAGCTCGGCAATGACGGTAAGGGAGGGGCAATGAAGGTAAGGGCTTGTTCGGTAACAACCGAGTCGGCTGGAGCGACGGACCGGCCTATCCCCGTCATGGTCGGCGAAGGCCGGCCATCCACGACTTTCTCTCGACCGGCACAGCAAGTCGTGGATGGCGGGCCTCCGCCCACCATGACGGGGTTGGACGTCCGTACCCCGAGTGGAGCCGTTATTTCCGGACGAATCCTAAGGGAGGGGCAATGACGGTAAAGGAGGGGGCAATGACGGCAGGGGAGGGCGCGCGCGCTGGGTCCGCTTTCTTGCGCCGTCCGGGCGAAGGCCGCACCATGGGCCGCGGCGGTTGGGCATGACCGTTGTCCAATACACAGAACAGGAGATGACGATGGCAACGGATCCGAACCCAGGCCTCGGGCGGCGCGGCATGTTGATGGGGGTGGGCGCGGTTGGGCTGGCGGCTCCGGCGATCCTTTCCGCCCAGGCCCAAGGCGCGTGGCCGAACCGGCCGGTCAAGCTGGTCGTTCCCTATGCGCCGGGCGGTGCGTCCGACACCATGGCTCGCCCCTGGGCGGAAAAGCTGACCCAGGCGTTCGGCCAGCCCTTCGTGATCGACAACCGCGGCGGTGCCGCCGGCACCATCGGCGCGGAGGCGGTCGTCCGTGGTCAGGCGGACGGCTACACATTCCTGTTTTGTCCCAATTCGATCCTGTCCGTGGTGCCGCAACTCCGCAAGGTCAGCTACGACCCGCGCAAGGACCTGACGCCGGTCGGGCGGGTGGGCGACCTGCATTGCGGCTTCGTGATCCGGCCAGAGGTGGGGCCGTCATCGATCAAGGAAACCGTCGAGTACGCCCGGAAGAATCCCGGCAAGGTCGCCTATGGATCGTCCGGGCTGGGCACATCGGCGCAGTTGCGGTTGGAGATGTTCAAGCTGCGGGCCGGCATCGATATCCTGCACGTGCCTTATCGCGGCAGCGCCGATGCGATGAACGACCTGCTGGCCGGGAACGTGCAGATGATGAACGAGATCATCGTCCTGCCGCATGTGAAAGCCGGCAAGCTGAAACTGCTGTGCATCAACCACGCGCTGCGCAATCCCGAATTCCCCGACGTGCCGACCCTGACGGAAGCCGGCTATCCGGACAGCGACGTGCCGATCTGGTACTCGGTGCAGGCGCCGTCCGCGGTGTCGAAGGACATCATCGCCACGTTCAACCGCAAGATCGTCGAACTCGCCAAGACCGACGACATGATCCGGCGCCTGCGAGAGGTCAGCGTGATCTGCCCGACCCAGACCGCGGAAGAAATCCTGGCCTTCACGGACACCGATTTCGCGAGCAACGGCAAGCTGATCCGAGAGGCCAACGTCAAGCTGGAGTGACGCCGACCGGTCGCCCGTCAGCCCCCGGGCGATCCGGCGCGTCTTATGCCAACTGGCCGAAACAATAACCCGCGGGTGGTGGCTGTCATTGCGAGCGCCGCGAAGCACTCCAGGGTCTTGGCGCCATTGATCCGGTTGGTTGCCCTGGATTGCTTCGCTTCGCTCGCAATGACAGCCACCGTTGTCTCATAAGTCACTGGTTCGGCGGGTTGGATTTACCTGCCGCCGCCGACCTTGATCCGCATGCCCTCCATCGCCACCAACGTGCCCGGGCGACGGCGTTCGGCCGCGGCACCGATCGCGTCCATCGTCGCATCGTCGTGTCCGGGATCGTGGTGGAACAGCACCAACTGGCGGACCTTGGCGGCATCGGCCAGGCTAACGCCGACCCCCCACGTCGAATGGCCCCAGCCGACGCGGGCGCGGTACTCAGCCTCCGTATAGGTCGCGTCGTAGATCATCACATCGGCGCCGGCGACAAATTGGGCCAGTTCGGTGTCCAGCCCATCCGGCGGATGTTCATTGTCCGTGACGTAGCAGACGCTGGCCCCGCCCCATTCGATGCGGTAGCCAACTGACCCGCCCGGGTGGCGCAGGATCGTCGTTGCTACCCGCAAGCCCGGATGCAGGGACAACCGATCGCCCGGCGTGAAGTCGTGGAAGGATAGCCGAGCCCGGAACCCTCCATAAAGGTCGGGCATCAAGGGCGCCTGCAAACTGAGCCGAAATGCCTGCTCGATCCCGGCGGGCGGCGCCAGGTGGCCGCCGTGGATGCGCAACCGCGTGGCCGGGTCGGACAGCGGCGCGAAAAACGGCAACCCGCAGATATGGTCGAAATGGGTGTGGGTGATCAGCAGATCGGCATCCGTGGGCATCCCGGACGCCGCCAAAGCGTCGCCCAAACCGCGCATCCCGCTGCCCGCATCCAGAATAACCAGGTAGGGCCCGCACTGAAGTTCAACACATAACGTGTTGCCGCCGTAGCGCACGGTTGACGCACCTGGCGTCGGCAGGCTGCCTCGGACCCCCCAGAACCGGAAGGTCATTTCCTTACCATCTTCCGCCGTAGGCATCCGCAATGACCTGCTTTCATGCAAACATAACGATTAAACGTTCGGTGGTCCAAAAAATAAGCAAACTTTGGCATGGCCGGTCGCGAACGGCTTCACCCTGTCCCGACACACGGAACCGCCGTGGCGTTTCGCGTGGGGCGAAGTACCGCCATGTCGTCGTGGTCCGCCCCGGGCGCCATCGCGCTTTCGATCTCGCCTGCCAAGCGTCCCGCGCGCGGGTTACACGCCGCGTTGGCCCGCCAGGGCGAGCCGGAACGCGGCGCGACATCACCGTCTACTCGGCGGCCAGGCGTGGGGCTTCCAGCGCCTGGACATGGGGCAGCACTTCCTTGGCGAACAGGCGCAACATCTGCGACGTCCTTTCCGGTCCGTAGTAAGGCGGGTAGTGCAACATGATGGATGTGGCGCCGACCTTGCGGAATTCCTCGATCTTGCGGATCACGGTATCCGGCGACCCGTGCAGGATCGTGTTTTCGACCAGGTTGTCATAGCTTAACGCATTGTCGTCGCGTTCGGCGGTGACTTCCCCGAAATAGCGCCCGGTGCCGCTGCTGACGAAGCTGCGTACATGGCGGACCACGCCTTCGGCACTGTCGGCCTTGGCCTGGGCATCGGTGGGTGCGACATAGACCAGACGCGCGACGTCCACCTCTCCGAACGCGGGGTTCTGGTTATAGGGGGCCACCGCTTCCTTCATGTGCTTGCGATAGGTCGCGATATGGTCGGCGATCGTCGCCAGATCCGGCAGGGTGGACTGCATCAGGCCGAAGCCCCAGCGCGCCGCCTGGATCATGGATCGGTCAGTGCCGGCGCCCATCAGAATGGGCGGGTGCGGCAGTTGCACGGGGACGGGGTAGATTTCATAAGGTTCCGCAATGGCGAAGTTGTAATACTTGCCGCGCGCCGTCATTTTCTGTTCGTGGAAGCCTTGCAGGATCAACGGGATGGCTTCTTCCTGCATGTCGCGGCGGGCTTCGTAATCGACGCCGAGACCCTCGAATTCATAGGGGCGGTAGCCGGAACCGAGGCCAAGCTGGAAGCGGCCATTGCTGAGAATGTCGATGAACGCGGCGTTTTCGACGATCCGCATCGGGTGGTGCAAGGGCACGACCATCACGCCGGCGCATAGTTTGATCCGGCTGGTCAGCGCCGCCAGATAACACAGATAGCTGAAAGGGTCCGGCAGGATACCGTATTTGTTCGAGAAATGGTGTTCCGCGATCCAGATACTGTCAAAGCCGAGCGCCTCGGCTTCCAGAACCTCCCGGGTGGTACGGGCATGTACGGCGTGATACGGGTGTGGCTCCGTCGCCGGGTCGGGGTGGGATGTGTAGAGAATACCGATCTTCATCGCTGCATAGGTCCTGATCTTGCGTCAACTCTCCTCCCGCGGGCGGGCAGGATTGGGCAGTATCGCCGGGGCCGTGTTGAGCGTCCATGTCGAGAGCAGGCTAGGCTTCGAATGTCCGGTTGCGCAACACGCGTCTTGATATGACGAATGCGTGGGGTGGGGGTCTGATCGCAGGGCGGGAGCGCCTACTCCGCGTCGTAGGTGCCATTACAATGACATTTCAGGGCTGCCAGATATGGGGTCGATCACAATGTGCGGTTGTTTCTTCCGCCTCCCCACGGCTCCCTGGCGAGTACCCGATTCCGCGCCGGCGCGGCCTGGCCTGGCGCGTCCGCGCTTGAAGGTCGGCAAACCGACCCGCCTCGTGCATGATCGATCCCATAACCGACGCATTGAGATGAGGAACGCAAATATGAAAATCGGAGTCTCCGCCACGTTCATGTCGCCCTTGGCTACACCATCGATGATCCGCGATTTCGGGCAACAGGCCGAAGGCATCGGTCTGGACTCGATCTGGATGGGCGAGCATGTCGCTCTGTTCGACAAGAACACCTACGGCTACCCCAGCTCGAAAGACGGCCGCATCCCGGTCCCGCTCGGCGGGGGCATGCTGGATGTGACCGCGACCTTCGGCTTTCTGGCCGCCGCGACGACCACATTGCGGCTGGGGACCGGGGTCGCGCTGGTACCGCAACGCAATCCGATCTACACCGCGAAGGAAATGTGCACCCTGGACTGGCTGACCGACGGGCGCATCGATTTCGGCATCGGCGTCGGTTGGAACAAGGAGGAAGTCGAGGCCTGCGGCTATCGCTGGGAAGATCGCGGCGCGCGGTGCGACGAATTCCTGGCGGTGATGCGCCGCCTGTGGACCGAGCCAGTGGTCGATTTCGCCGGCAAATGGGTGAAGTTCGAGACGTTGCGCATGGATCCCAAGCCGATCCAGAAGCCGCATGTGCCGATCATCGTCGGCGGCTATGCGGATGCGGCGTTCCGGCGCGCGGTGCGGTTCGGCGCCGGGTGGTACGGGTTCAACCTGGACCCCGCCAAGACCGTGGCGATGCTGGGCAAACTGGATGC
>CAMATI010000355.1 GCA_945861095.1 Asaia bogorensis
ATCATCGCACCACTTGACCATTACGTCAGAGCGCGGCTCCGTCCTGCCTGAGTGGCAGGTGCACCGAAAGTCGCGGAGCGCTGCCGATAGGATCAACCGGCTTGGGGAACCCAAGACCGGCGTGCCCACGGTTTTGCCCCTATTACCGATTTTGGTGCTAAATTCTTGATTTCTGGTAGGGATCTGAATGGGAACTACGCAATCAGCCTTGTCTGAGTCTCTATCCGCCTGACTTGGGAAAAAACCGCACGCCGGGCAGATTTTCAAAATGCCGATCACAGGTCAGCAGGTCGGCCTGGTGCGCCAGCGCGGTTGCATAGACGATGGCATCCGCGGTTGCCAGCCTATGCCGAGCGCACAATTCAGCCGCGGCCAGAGCGATCGGCGTGTCGAGATCGGCGACGACGCATGTCTCGGTAAACGCGATGACCCGGTCTGCCTTATCCTCGCCGACCTCGCGGGTCAGCCATTTCGCCAGTTCCAACTGCACCATGGTCGGGACCACCCATTGTGAGCGATCGGGGAGCTCGGTCGCCAACGAAACACCCAGTGCCGAACCGGCCAGAAATTCGATCCAGGCCGAGGTATCGACGACCCGCATCAAACCCGATCGGTCCGGTCGCGGTAATCCTCCCGGTTCGCGCCACGCGCCAAGCCGGCAAGCTCCTTAAGCGCGGGTACCGGCACCAACAGCATGCCCTCCCCCTTCGGAACGAAGGCGAAAACCTGCCCAGCCTCCCATTGCCGCGCGGTCCGGATGGCTTTCGGAATCGATATCTGAAATTTCGCCGACAACCTGGCCGTGTCCTTCAGCGCCATAGCAACATCTCCATCGATCGCAGATGGGTAAGACCATATCATGCGGTGTGGCAAACAGGCATTCGTGCCGCAAGCCGCATTCCCAAATCTCCTGGGTCCCGCACAACGCCCCTCTCGTTTGCCCATACAGCCACATGCTGTCAGCATGAACCTCCGATACGGAGGATCGAAAATGCCAAAGAGGTCAGCGCATGCCTGACAATATCGCGCTGATCGCTGGCGCCACCGGGGCCGCGGCGTCCCGCCTGACGGAACTGATCGCCCGCACGCCCGGCTGGTGCGCCGTGGGTCTCTGCCGCAATCCGCCGGCCGCCCCTCCGCCCGGGAATGTCCGCTATATCCGCACCGATTTCACCAGCCTGGACTCCTGCAAGGCCGCCGTCGCGCAGGCGGGCGCGGTCACGCACATGGTCTACGCCTCCCGCGCGCCGTTCGGCGAAGGCGGGGTCGAAGACGTGCCCGGCAACGTCATCCTGCTTCGCAACCTGCTGGACGCCGTCGACATCCCATCCCTGCGCCACGTCCATCTGCTGGAAGGCGGCAAGTGGTACGGCCTGCATCTCGGCGCCATGCTGACCCCAACGCGAGAGGACGATCCCCGCCATCTGCCGCCGAATTTCTACTACGACCAGCAGGACCTGCTCACCGCCCGCCGAGCGGGTAAAGCATGGACCTGGTCGGCCAGCCGCCCGCAATATCTGGTGGATGTGGAGCCAGGCCGCCCGCGCAACCTGATCACCGTGGTCGGCGCCTATGCCGCGATCTGCAAGGAACTCGGCGCACGGTTCGACTTCCCGGGCAAGCAGGGTGCCTACGATGCGCTGTCGGAGGTGACGGATTGCACCGTGCTCGCCCGCTTCATCCTTTGGTGCATGACGGAGCCAAGCGCGGCGGATCAGGCGTTCAACATCACCAACGGCGACACCTTCCGCTGGTCACGCCTTTGGCCGCGACTCGCCGCCTATTTCGACCTGCCGCCGGGCATGGTGCGGCCGTTGAAGCTGGAACGCTGGATGGCGGACAAGGGCCCGGTCTGGCAGGCGATCGCCGCACGCCACGGGCTGCGTTTTCCGGACATCGCCGACGTCGCGCTCTGGCCCTATGGCGACTTCGTCTGGAATATCGACTGGGACGTGGTG
The DNA here is from genome assembly GCA_945861095.1 of Asaia bogorensis. Taxonomy (GTDB): domain Bacteria; phylum Pseudomonadota; class Alphaproteobacteria; order Acetobacterales; family Acetobacteraceae; genus Rhodopila. The sequence continues at coordinate 1,959 of CAMATI010000355.1, forward strand.
TCCAGCATGAACCGCGCCCGTCTGGCCGGATTTCACGACGGGGACGACACGGAAGACCAGTTCATCCGTCACCTCGATGCCTACCGTTCACTGAAGGTGCTTCCCTGATGGCTCTTCTCGGCAACGCCGTTCTCGGCGTCTGGAACGAAGTCGATCCCGCGATCGAGGACGATTTCAACGACTGGTACCTGCATGAGCACATCCCGGAGCGCACCTCGGTGCCGGGCATGGTGCGCGGGCGGCGGTATCGGGCGGCGGAGGGATCGCCGCGCTACATGGCCTTGTATGAGGCCACGACGATGGATGTGCTGACCACCGGCCTGTATCGCTGGCAACTGGACCATCCCACGCCCTGGACGCAACGCGTGATGGCCGGTTTTCGGGTCGCGCAACGCGGCATCTGCGATGTGATCGCGTCGGCGGGGCAGGGGGTCGGTGGGGCCGCCGCCGTCATCCACATGACCGTGGCGCCGGGCCGCGAAGCCGCCGCTCGCGCCTGGCTGCAGGCGAAGGTGCAAGCCCTGGTCGGGCTGACACAGGTCAACGCCGCGCATGCCTGGGTCGGTTCGGACAAAGAGCCGGCCAGTCAGACAGCGGAACTGGCCTTGCGCGCCGGGCCCGATCGCGGGGTCGAATGGGTGCTGATGATAGAGGCGACGGTGCCGGCCGCGCTGGATGCCGCACGGGCGTTGGTGTTGGCGGACGATCCGCCGGCCCATGGGGTCAGCGACCTGCGCCCATACCCGACCTATGCGTTGCTGTTCGTCCTGGTGCCGGAAGCCTGATACAGGCGCCGAGCCGGGGGTGCTGTCTGCGCGCTCGGCCGGTATCGGTTCGGCGATCAGTCCAACAGGCTGGAGGCCTGCCAGCCTTCCAGCCAGATCGGGACGGCGGCGGCGGGTAACGGACGTGCGATCAGGAAGCCCTGGGCCGCGTCCACCCCCAACGCCTTCACCTTGCGCCACATGTCGACCGTTTCAATTCCCTCCGCAATCACCAGCATGCCGTGTTCATGCGCTTGGCGGATCGTATCGCGCACGAAGTCCGCGGTCCCGGCATCGTCTAACTGGCCGGCGAACAGGTCCTTGTCCAGCTTCAGGCTGGTGAACGGGATCGACAGCAACTCCCGCAGTCCAGGCACGGTGGGGCTGACATCGTCGATCGCGGCGCGGTATCCCAGGGCACGGACATGCTCGACCGCCTTGCGCAGGGCGACGAAATCTTCGACCGGCGTGCTTTCCGTCAATTCGACGACAACCTGATCGGCGGGAAGGCCGGACGCGGTGCGTTGCGCCTCCAGAACCGCGATGGCTTCGGAACGGAGCAGGACCGACAGCGGAAAATTGATGGTAATCGGCGTTTTCAGCGTGTTGAGCGCAGAGCTGGTCATGTCGGCGAAGGCGCGCGCGGCGATCAGTTCGGTCAGTTGTTCGGCAAGCCCGGCATCCTCGACCTGGGGGACGAAGCGATCGGGCATGACGGTGCCGATGACCGGGTGGTCCAGCCTGGCGAGCACTTCCAAAGCCGCCAGCCCGCGGTCCTTCAACCGAACGATTGGTTGATAGCGCGCGGAAATCTGTGCGTTTGCCAGTGCGGCGCGCACCTCCGAGAGTTGCAGGTCGGTCCTGGTCTGGCCACGTTGGGGTGGGTTCAGCATCAAGGCCTCTCGGACGGACTGGCTCGTTGCCGCGGCGATCACGTTGACATGGGGGACGTGATTGATCCCGCCGCCCAGCATCAAGATCTCGGTTTCGGACCCGGCGGCATTTGATGTCAACTGGATCAATGTGTCCAGAAGTGTCTCGTCGCTGCTATTTTCAACCAGAAGGTGTGAGTAGTGGTCGGGTAAGGCCGCAAGATGGCGCAGTGCGACATCGGCCGCGACCGACGACACGGTGCCGCATCGTCCGATTCCCGCCGTGGCATCCCGGACCGCGCGGTCCCAGGATGGATCACGGCAGACGAGCAGGATCTTCGGGCCTGCCACGCCGCCGAAGAGGCTGGGCGAGCTAATCCCAGAGGCGGCGTGGCCCGACATGTCGGCGCAAGGGTCCATTTCGTCCTATATCGCAAGTGTCTTTGCCATTCGCGGTGCCTGACAGCCTCGGAATCGCAATACTATGTAAGAAATTGTAGCGCGTTGAAATCCGTATGCAATAGCTATATAATCAGACGCGTATCATTTTTCAACAAAATCAGTATCTCATCCGAAATTGAAGGATGGTTTGCGCTTCTCGACAAAGGCGCCCATGCCTTCCTGCTGATCCGGCGTGCCGAACAGCGACAGGAACAGCGCGCGTTCGTGCCGCACACCTTCGACCAAAGTCGTCTCATAGGCGCGGTTCACCGCCTGTTTGGCGAACTGCACCGCCACCGGGGACAGGTTGGCGATGCGATCGGCGATCTTCATCGCCTCGGCCAGCATCTGGTCGGCGGGGAAGACGCGCGATACCAGGTTGGCCCGTTCCGCCTCCGCCGCGTCCATCATGCGGGCGGTCAGGATCATATCCATCGCCTTGGACTTGCCCACCGCGCGGGTCAGGCGTTGGCTGCCGCCGGCGCCCGGAATCACCCCAAGATTGATCTCCGGCTGGCCGAATTTGGCGGTATCGGCGGCGATGATCATGTCGCACATCATCGCCAGCTCACAGCCGCCACCCAGGGCGAATCCGGCGACGGCGGCGATGACGGGTTTCTTGACGCGCAGCACGGTTTCCCAACCGGCGCCGATGAAATCCTCGACCATCGCGGATGGATTGGTGCGATCCCGCATTTCCTTGATGTCGGCGCCGGCGGCGAAGGCCCGGTCGTTGCCGGTGATCACGATGGCGCCGATCGCCTTGTCGGCATCGAAGGCCAGAAGCTGCTCGCCCATTTCGCGCACCAGCGAGTCGCACAGCGCGTTCAGGGCCTGCGGGCGATTCAGGCGGATCAAACCGACCCGGCCCTGGGTTTCGACGAGGATGCTTTCATAGGTGGTCATGGCTGCGTGCTCCCAACGATTGCCGGCGCTTCTAAAGGGTTTTCGGGCGGACGGGAAACCGGTTGCGGCGTTCCGGCCGGCGACGGCTATCGCTGAACCCGAGGACAATAGAAGGTGCTGCGCCCCGACTGGGTAACGCGGATCACACCCTCACACAGGGGCGTGCCCGGGCATTGCTCGCAGGCTTCCCCTTCGCGGCCATAGACCTTCCAGGCGTGCTGGAAATAGCCGAGTTCGCCGTCTGGCTGGACATAATCGCGCAGCGAGGAGCCGCCGGCGGCAATGGCCTCGGTCAGGGTGGCCTTGATGGCGGGGATCAGCCGTTTTGCCCGCACGCCCGGGATGGTATGGGCCAGACGCAGGGGAGATATGCGGGCGCGGAAAAGCGCCTCACACACATAGATGTTGCCGAGACCGGCGACGATCGACTGGTCCAACAGCGCGGATTTGACCGGTGTTTTCTTTCCCGCAAGCGCCTGGGACAGCGTCGCCACGTCGAATGCCGCGTCCAGGGGCTCGGGGCCCAGATTGGCCAGCAGGCGATGCGAGTCTTCTTGCGCTGTCGGCATCAGATCGACCGAGCCGAATCGTCTGGGATCGACGAAGCCCACCCGCCAGCCTTCGTCGGTTTCCAGCACCAGATGCTCATGCGCGGTCTGGGTGTTGGGCCGGGTCGGGGTCAACACCATGCGGCCGGACATGCCGAGATGCCACAGCACGGAGTCGCCTCCGTCCAGCCGCATCAGGATGTATTTGCCACGCCGACGAAACCCGGCGATCCGCGCGCCGGTCAGCCGTTGTTGCAGATTGGGCGGGAACGGCCAGCGCAAATCGGGCCGCATCACGGCGGCGAATGTGATCACCCGGCCTTCCAGGCGAGTCTGGAGGCCGCGCATCACCGTCTCGACTTCGGGGAGTTCCGGCATGGGTGGCGATCAGGCTATAGAGGGTGGCAATGACCGACAATCCCCGTCCCAGCCAGTCCGATGGCCCGATCGCCGCCCCGATCCGCAGCACCGTCGATTTCGGTTTCCGCAGAGTCGATCGGGCGGAGAAATCCGGTCTGGTGCGCGCGGTCTTCGACAGCGTGGCACCCAGATACGACGTGATGAACGATCTGATGTCGCTTGGCGTGCACCGGATTTGGAAGCGGATCTTTGTCAGCGACCTTGGGCCTCGGCAGGGGTTCCACCTGCTCGATCTGGCGGGTGGCACCGGCGATATCACCTTCGGGTGGCTGAATGCCGGCGGCGGGCCGGTTTTGCTGACCGACATCAACACCGCGATGCTGCGGGTCGGCCGGGACCGCGCGATCGAGACCGGGTGGACGGCTGATGTCTCCTGCGCCGTGGTCGACGCCGAACGGATCCCACTGCCGGACCGCTGCATGGATCG
>CAMATI010000356.1 GCA_945861095.1 Asaia bogorensis
TCGTCGGGATCGCGCCCGGCATGCACCAGATCGACCATCTGGCGACGGAACTCAGGCGAATACGGTGGTCGGGATTTCGGCATCAGCTGCACCTCTGGTGAAAGTCTCAGGGTGTCCACCAAAACGGGTCAATCCCAATCCCAATCCCAATCCCAGTTCACCGTGCTGCGCGGCGGCAGATCCTTGGGGATCGCCCGCCACTGGCAGCCCATGCTCAACACATACATCAGTCCGTTCACCACCGCGCGCACGTCCACAGTCCGCTTGTTGCCGCCGCGCCTTGCAGGCCGGATCTCCAATTTGAGCAGCGCCCATTCCTCGTCGGTCAGATCGCTGGGATAGCGAAGACGGATGCGGTCATATCGGGCACGGTTCTCGACGGTCCACATCGGCAGCTCCTGCGAATCGCAGGCTGCCGAGAGGGAATCATAAAGGATTCAAGGGACTCAAGATGATCTTGGACGGACACTAAGACAGCGTGAGCGACGCGCGGGACCCACTCGGGCGGTATCTGAACTTCTACAACGCCCGCCCGCCGCACTCGAGCCCTGGGGCGACGACGCCGGAGCGGGCCTATCTCGACCACCTGCCATCCCGGGTGGCAGCATGAAGGCGCCGCCGCTGCCGTGGCACCGCTCCGGTTGAGCTACGTCCGCCCGCCGCGGCCCTACGGCAGCGGCAAGACGTGCGTATCAACCGGCAGGCGATCGACTTATCGGAACCGAAACGCTGTAGCGAGAAACCGAGCCACCCCTATCGACCTCGTCGCGCACATGCTGCGGCAGGGGATTCCGGTGGGGTGGGGGGAGCAGCAGTGGCTATTTGGCTGCACCATTCTCGCGTGAATCCGTCCGGAGGGTCTGGTTCATTGCCCGCTGCTGACCTGCCACTGGCTGCCGGCACCCCCGACGCGAGGCCCAATGTTGGTCGAGTTTGGAGACTCAATGCGTGGCAAGGGTCCGTCGTAGTCGAGTGATAGCGCCAGGCAACCCGCGCACCTGCAGTATCCGGCCAGTCTCGTTGTAATCCTCGGAGAGAACCCGCGCGCTTTCATAAACTTCGCCGATCAGGCCTTGTTTTGCATACGGTAGCACCAATACATCCTCCACCATCATCGCTTCGAAGAACCCGATGATGGTGTCCCGCAATGCGCTTACATCCTCAGGCGCATGTGCGGAGAGTAGGATTGCGTCCGGATGCTTTTCCATCAGAGCGGAACGCCCGGCAGCATCCACCCGGTCCAGCTTGTTCAGTAACAAGCGAGACGGCACCGCGTCCGCCCCGATCTCCCGCAGGACGCTGCGGCTTACCTCCAGTTGGGCTTCGTAGGTCGGGTCGGAGGCATCGACCACGTACAGTAACAGCGACGCTTCGAGCGCCTCCGCCAGAGTGGAGCGGAATGACGCAACGAGGTCGTGCGGCAACTGTTTGATGAAGCCGACCGTGTCGGAGACGAGCACACGCGGGCGGGTCTCCGGCTGCAGGGCCCGCACGGTGGTATCGAGGGTGGCGAACAGCTTGTCTTCCACCAGAACCTGGCTGCCGGTGAGGGCACGCATCAACGACGACTTTCCCGCGTTGGTGTAGCCCACCAGCGCCACCCGCAGTTGGTCGCGCCGGCCCGCCCGACGCTGCTCGCTGTCACGCTGGACCGCCTCAAGCTGATCCTTCAACTCCGAGATCCTGTCCCGAACCTTGCGGCGATCCAGGTCCAGGGAAGTTTCGCCGGCTCCGGGGCCCTGCTGACGACCGCCGCCACCCGAGGACTCCCGCAAGCGAGGCGCCACGTATTTCAGGCGCGCCATCTCCACCTGCAGCTTCGCCTCGCGGGTGTTGGCATGGCGGTTAAAAATTTCGACGATGACGCCCGTGCGGTCCAACACCTGAGCACCGGTCGCGCGCTCCAGGTTGCGTATCTGGCTGGGCGAGAGCTCATGGTCGACGATCACGAACTCTGGCTTGCGCGCCGCATCCTGCTCCGTCTGAACAGGAGTGATAGCGTCAGAAGGACCTTCAAACCGTTCGCGGGCCTTGGACTTCGAGGGCGCCGCCATCGAGCCAACCACACCCGTGCCGCCCGTCAATGCGGCCAGTTCGGCCAGCTTGCCGCTGCCCAGCAGCAGCCCGGCACCCGTCCCGTCGCGCTTCTGCGAAACGTTGCCCACCACCTCATACCCGAGTGTCTTCACCAGCCGCCCCAGCTCTTCGAGGCTGGCTTCGTGCATGATGTCGGTGATGTGCGGCAACTGGATGCCGACGAGAACGGCCAGCGGGACCGGCGATTTGGTTTCCATGAATGGGGGATAGCACGGATAGCCTCCGGTTGCCCGCGGCGCCGATCCCCCACGAAAATAGCACGACGTTCAAGGCATTGGCGCGGGCACACCGGTGGATGAAGTTACTGGACGACGGCGGCTATGGGACGGTCACCGAGTTGGTGGACGGAGAGAAGCTGGACCGGGACTAGCTCGGCAAGATGCCGATGCTGACGCTGCTGGCGCCGGAAATCGTCGAGGCGATCCTGGACGGGCGGCAGCCGGCGGAACTCAAGGGCCATGTGCTTCGGGACGGGTTTCCCGTGGAGTGGGGGCAGAGGGCCCGTCTGGTCACCTGAGCATATGTTGGATGATCATTGGCTTTGGAGGCGATAACCGCACACGCGGCCACGAAATTGCCTTGAAGTGTCGTGACGACGCTTTTCAAGATGCTCGCCCGCACTACATCTGTGGCAAGACATGTGGTCTGTCACGGCCGCCGTCAGGCTCGAATGAACGGTGGGGCGTTGATGCATGGCAGCAATGGGAGGAGGGACAACGTTGCCCCAAGCGTTTCAGGCTCGCCGCTCCCTCATCACCGCCTGTGCTGTGATGACCGGTGCCGCGTTGACGACCCGTGCCTTCGGTCTCCTAGCGCCGCTGCAAGCGCTGGGCCTGGACCCGACACCGACGATGCGCGGCGGCGCCAACAACTACCTGCCCGGTGCACCGATTGTCCCGCGCATCGGCGGGGGTGAGTTCTGGTTGACCGGCACTGTGCGGCGGGCAGGCGACGGCGCCCCACTTCCGCGCATTCGGATCCAGATGTGGGCGCATACCACGGAGGGGCATGAGCGCGACCAGCATAGCCACGGCGCCACGCTGACGGACGAGAACGGCGTGTTTAGGATGGAGATGCCGCAGATCGTGCCGGCCTTCGGTCAGGCGCACGCCCACGTTGCCTATGATGCCGAACACGACGGCAACGGCTTCGCGACGGTCTTTCTTCGGCCCCTGCTGCGCAGCGCCCGCGACAAGAGCCTGAGCGCGGACTTCGTCCTGCAGAAGGCATGACCGGCCCGCAGCCAGTGCGTACAGGGCTGGTCTGGGCCATTGTCGCCGTTGCCGTTGCGGTGCCTGGCATCCTGGCGGCGACGAGCCTGCTGCTTGCTTGGCGCGATCCGATCTACATCACTGGGTGCCTCGCGGGCGTTGCCGCGTTGGCGCTGCTGCTCCTTCAACCCTTGCTGGCCGGGGGATACCTGCCGGGCCTGCGCATCCGGCGCGGACGGAACGTCCATGCCTGGGTCGGGGCTGCGCTCGTCGTAGCGGTCACCCTCCATGTCGCAGCGCTGTGGCTGACCAGCCCACCCGACGTGATCGACGCCCTGCTCTTCCGGTCGCCGACGCAGTTCTCCGCCTGGGGCGTCGTTGCGATGTGGGCGGTGTTCGCGACGGCCCTTCTCGCCGCCCTGCGCCGATCCCAGCGACCGCAGGTTTGGCGCCTCTGCCACACGATCCTTGCCGTTGTGATTGTCGTGGCCACCGTCGTCCATGCGATCTTGATCGAAGGGACCATGGAGCCGATCTCGAAGGCGGCGCTTTGCGTCCTGATCCTGGCTGCGATCGCGAAGGTCACGCGTGACGTGCGGTTTCCGGCAATGATCCGCCGCCCGCTCGGCGGACCGTGACGGTCCCTGCTGGACATTCCCAGGCGCACCCGCGTCACGTCGCCAGGGTGGGATCCGGCGCCACGCGAACCAAGGTCTTGCCGAAATTCTCCCCGCGCAGCATCTCGGTGAAGGCGGCGGGGATGACCTCAAACCCCTCGCGGATATACTCGCGATAACGGACCTCGCCAGACGCGACCCAGGGTGCCATCTCGGCCAGGAACGCGTCGTGCCACTCCGCCACATAGTCGCCGACAGAGAGGTTCTGTACGCGCACACTGCGGGCTTCGGCGCGGTTGCGCACCACAGCTCTGGCATCCTCCCCGGGATCATCGCCGTAATGCGCGATCAATCCGCAAATCGTCATCCGCGCGCCCGGGTTAAACAGCGGCAGCACCGTGTCGAACACCGCCCCACCGACATTCTCGAAATAGATGTCGATGCCGTCCGGACAGGCGGCCTTCAGATCCTGGGCAAAGCTGGGCGACAGGCGCGAGATGCAGGCATCGAAGCCGAGCGTCTCCAACACATACCGGCACTTTTCCGCGTGCCCGGCGATGCCCACCACGCGACAACCCTTCAACCGCGCAATCTGACCGGCAATCTGACCAACACCGCCGGACGCCGCCGACACGACCGCCGTCTCGCCTGGCTTCGGCTCGCACTGCAAGGCCATGCCGGCATAGGCGGTGAGGCCGAGCATTCCCAGCACGCCCACCGCATGACTGATCTTGCCGTGGGCCGGATCGAGCTTGCGAGGGATCATGTAGGAGGGCCGGGGAACGCCGTCCCCCATCAAGCCGTACTCAGCCCAGCCGTTGGTGTTGAATACGAAATCCCCCGCGGCAATGCCTTCGATGCGGCTTTCTACAACCTGCGACACTGTGCGGGCGTGGCAGGGCGCGCCCTCCGGCTCCTCGCCTCGGCGCCTGCGGCCCCACTGATATGGATCGAGGGAGACGTAGAGTGTCCGTGTGAGCGCCTGGCCTGGGCCGGGTGCCGGGACCGGTGCCTCATGTAGCGCGAAGGTGGCCTCATCGGGCCAGGGCGGAGGGGGCCGTTTGGCAAGCGTCCAGTAGCGCAAGTTCACGGTGTCCTTCCAACGAGCATCCGTGCTTTTGCCAGCCGCAGGAGGCGGCGTCTACCACGACAACTCCGGAGATGGCCGAGGTGGCTCGGGAAATTCGGACAGCCCGATAGGTGGATTTCCTGCCTGCAGAGGCAATGTTGCCGCGGCTCAGGAGCGAACATGACGAAACGCACACGGCGGATGCACAGCCGGGCTTTCAAGGCGAAGGTGGCGCTGCGGCGATCAACGGCGAGAAGACGCTGGCGGAGCTTGCCAACCTGTTTGATTGTCCCCCGTCAGCACCTATGGCACAGATTTGAGGTTGTGATTTAAGGAGGGTTGGGGCTTCGTCGTAGTGACGAAGGAACGAAGATGAAGCCCCAACCCTCCTTGAGAAGCTCGCCGGTGAAGGCGCCTGCTGAGCAGGTGGTGAAGGACATCCGGCGGCAGACCCGGCGCCATTTCTCGGCCGAGGACAAGATCCGCATTGTGCTGGATGGCCTGCGCGGCGAGGACAGCATTGCCGAGCTGTGCCGCAAGGAAGGCATCGCGCAGAGCCTGTATTACACCTGGTCGAAGGAGTTCATGGAGGCAGGCAAGCGCCACCTGGCCGGCGATACCGCCCGTGCCGCGACCACCGGCGAGGTGCAGGATCTGCGCCGCGAGGCCCGTGCCCTGAAGGAATGCGTGGCCGACCTGACGCTCGAGAACCGCCTGCTCAAAAAAGCATGATCGCGGATGGGGGCGACAACGAATGAGGTATCCCGCATCCGAGAAGCTCGAGATCATCAGGATCGTCGAGCAGTCGCACCTACCCGCCAAGCGGACGCTGGACCAGCTCGGTATCGCCCGGCGGACGTTCTACCGCTGGTATGATCGCTTCCTTGAAGGCGGACCGGAGGCGCTGGATGATCGGCCATCGGCGCCGAACCGGGTGTGGAACCGCATCGGCGACGATATCCAGGACCAGATCGTCGAGATGGCTCTGGATTACAGCGAACTGTCACCGCGCGAGCTGGCGGTGCGCTTCACCGATGAGAAGCGCTACTTCGTGTCCGAAGCCACGGTTTACCGCCTGCTCAAGGCCCACGATCTGATAACCAGCCCGGCCTATGTCGTGATCAAGGCTGCCGGCCAGTTCCACACCAAGACCACGCGGCCGAACGAGATGTGGCAGACCGACTTTACCTACTTCAAGATCATCGGCTGGGGCTGGATGTATCTGTCGACCGTCCTCGACGACTTCTCGCGCACCATCATCGCCTGGAAGCTGTGCACCAACATGCGCGCCGAGGACGTGACCGACACGCTGGACCTCGCCCTCAAGGCCTCGGG
>CAMATI010000357.1 GCA_945861095.1 Asaia bogorensis
GGGTCGAACAGGACACGGTGTAAGTCATGCGATCAAACAGGGATCCAGGTCGGTTAGCCGTTTCCGGTCAGAGCGACGCCATCTTGGTGTGCGGGATTTCCCGACACCGACCCGAAGCACCCGTTCTGGTTCCGGTCATGCGCCCCCCCCGATAGGTCCCTGGCGCATTGACACGTCGTGCGATCAGAGGCGGATCAGGCCGCGACCTTCACCGGTTTCGGCCACCGCGCGGCCATCCGTGGCAGCACCTCTTCCACCAGGCGTTTGGTCTGCGCGTACATGTCGGCATCGCCCTGCGCCGCCGGACGCAGGATGAACTTGGACGCACCGACGTCAACATAGGCGGCGATGCGTTCCATGATCTCATCGGCGCCGCCAATGGCGAAATAATCGGCCGCGTCCCGGCCGGTGCGGGCCTTGTAATGCTCCATGATTTTCGCCATGCCCGGATCGTCCGCCTTGCCGAAGCGATAGGCGAGCGCTGCCCCGTAATGGTCGTCATCGATGGTGCGGCCATTGGCGATCGCCCCCGCCTTGATGCCAGCGATGACCTTGCCCACGGTTTCGGCGGTTTCCGCGCCGGCCTGCCAGCCGGTGCCGTATTTGGCGGTGCGCTTGATCGCCGCGTCCGACGATCCGCCGATCCACATCGGCAGGTCCGGCTGCACCGGCAGCGGGGAGATCGACGCGCCGTTCAACTGGAAATGCCGACCCTTGAAGTCCAGCTTTTCGCCGGCCCACAGGCGGCTGATGATCTCCAACGCTTCATCGGTTTTCCGACCCCTGGTGGTCGGGTCCAGGTTCATCGTGGTCCATTCCGGTCCGCGCGGGCTGCCGATGCCGAAACCCGGCAGCAGCCGGCCGGACGAAAGCAAATCCAAGGTCGCGCATTGCTTGGCCAGCAGCACCGGTTCCCGCATCGCCACGGACACCACGTTCACGCCGAACTTCACCCGCTTGGTCCGCCCGGCGATCGCGGCCAATGCCATCATGCATTCCAGGATCGGGGTGCGGCTGACCAGGCGGTCGGTCTGCCAGATCGAGTCGATCCCCCCGGCCTCACACAGGTCCACCCAGCGCCAGAAGCCGTCGGTGGTGTCGAACGGGTATTCCTGCAGGCCCACGCCTGCCGCGATGGCTCTTGCCATGGGTCAGGCCTCCGCCGCCGGAGGAACCTTGCCGTCGGGCGGCCAGGCGGCCAGGCCGTCTTCCAGCGGCACGCCAAGGTTACGCAGCAGGATCGAAAACAGGGTCCAATTGCCCATTGCCACGATGAACTCCATCTGTTCGGCCGAGTTGGTGATATATTTCGTCACCTCGGCCCAGGTTGTGTCGGAGATCGTCTTGCCGGCCAAGGTTTCATCCGTCGCGGCCAGCACGGCGCGATCCGCCGCCGTCAGCCGGTCGGAATTGCGCCAGTCCCGCACCGCCAGCACATCCTCCGCCGGGATGCCGACACCGGTTGCGACGCGCCAGTGCTGGGTCCATTCGTAAACCGATCCCGTGGCCCAGCCGATGCGCATGATCATCAGTTCCCGCAGGCGGGTATCCAGCCGGTTGCGGTTCATCAGGGTCATGAGCTGGCCGAACACCGCCTTCAGCAATTCGGGGTTGTGCGCCAGGACGCGGAACGCGCTCAGTCGGCCCAGGCGTTCCGGCAATCCGGCTTCGGCGCAGATGCGCTGCGCTTCGTCGATCGACACCAGGGGTATCCGTTGGGTCATGGTCCGGCCTTCCGCATTCTTGCGGCGGGATCGTCCCTCGTACCGCGCTATCCTGCAATACGTCGCTGGGTCTGGTCGCCATGGCGGCATCATGGTGGATTGATCCCACCGGGCCGCAATCGAGTCAGAAGACGACCCACGGGAGGATGGAACGGCTTGAGCGACGCACGCAGCAGTGGACGGACCGACGCGTCGATCAGGGACCTGTTTGCGATCCAATATGCCAATTTCTGGCGGCTGTGGTTCGTCGGGTTGGCGTTTTCCGTCGTCCGATGGCTGGAAACCGTGGCCATCGGCATCGTGGTGTACGAACGCACCGGGTCGGCCTTCACCGTGGCAATGATGACGATGCTGCGCATGCTGCCGATGGGCCTGTTCGGCGCGTTCCTGGGCGCATGGGCCGAACGGGTGGAGCGGCGGGCGTCGTTGATCGGCATGGTGCTGGTGGCGGGAACCAACTCCACGCTGCTGACGGCCCTGGCCTGGTCGGACCGTTTGGAAGTGTGGCACCTGGGCGTTGCCTGTTTCATCAGCGGGTTGGGGTGGGCCACCGACAATCCGGTGCGCCGCGTCATGATCGGCGATGCGGTGGGGCCTTCTCGGATGGGCATCGCGATGTCGCTTGATGTCGGCGTCGGCAATGCCAGTCGCATGATCGGCCCTACCGTGTCCGGGTTGCTGCTTGCGGCGTTTGGCATCGTGGGCGCCTTCGCGGCCTGCGTCGTGCTGTATTGCCTGGCGCTGATCGCGGCCTGGCAGGTGCGCTACCGCAACAGCGAGCCTTCGGGCGCCGGGTCGGTCATCACGCGGATCGTGGATGGGCTGCGTATGGTCCGCGGCGACGCGCGCCTGATGGGCACCCTGGTGGTCACCATCATCTACAACATTTTCGGCTTCCCGCTGACCAGCATGATCCCGGTTATCGGGCGCGACCGGTTGAACCTGGGACCGGAAGGCGTTGGGATCCTGACCAGCATGGAGGGCATCGGTGCGTTCACCGGGGCTGTTCTGGTGGCGATGTGCGTGCGCCCCGCCTGGTATGGCAGGGTCTATGTCGGCGGCGTACTGACCAGCATCACCATGCTGTCGGTGTTCGCGCTGGTTCCGGGACCGGAGTGGGCCGGGGTAGCGCTCATCTGCTGTGGGCTTGGTGGCGCCGGGTTCGCCACCATGCAGGCGACCTTGGTCTATCTGGCGTCTCCGCCGGAAATGCGATCCCGTATTTTGGGTGTGCTGTCGGTCTGTATCGGCAGCGCGCCGATCGGGTTTTTCGGCGTGGGGCTGCTGGCGGATGCGATCGGTGCCCCCTGGGCCACGGCGGCCACCGGGGCGGCCGGCTTGCTGACCATGGCCGCGACGTGGCGGATGTGGCGCTCTCTCTGACCCGGTCTTGGGGTTGCGCCGGGGCAATCGTCGCCGGTCCAATGCCGTCGGACGGCGGCGGTTCCGGGGCGGAGCTCGGCCAGGCGGTCAGCTCCCCACAATGGAAGCGCATCCGCCTGTTCCCTCGCCACGCCTTGCGTCGAGGCTGTAGCCCGCCGGCCTGCCTACTTGAAACCGTCCAATTCGTGCTTGGCCCAGGCGATCACCTGCGGAATGGTCTGCCCGGTGCGCAGACGCGCCAGCATGGAGGGCATCACGCCGCGGCTGTAGATCTGCACGCCGATTTCGGGTGGCGCCGGGGCACCGGCGATGGCCGCGACCGCGTCATGGAACGGACGGGCCGGATAGGAATACAGCGTGCCCTTGGGCGGACCGATTTCGCCCCAGACCGGGAAGTCCAGCATATTGCGGTAGGGCGGCACGTCGAACCCGTCGGAGGCGATCACCCGCTCCTCGACGGCCTGGCGTTGCATCAGATGGGCGACCAGTTCTTTCGCCGCCGACTGATTCTGCGCAAAGGACCAGATGCCCCAGAACCAGGGGCCGGCCGGTGTGAAACGTCCCTTCGGCCCTTTCGGCGCCGGAAACGACCAGCAATCCTCGGCGATCGCCGGCGCATCCCGCTTCGCCACCGCCCAGGCGGAGGGCGGGTTCCAGATCAACGCCGACTTGCCCGAAATCAGGGCGCGGTTGTTCGACGCATCGTCGTAACTGGCGGCGTCCGCCGGAAGATACCGCACAAGCCTGGACGCATGCTCCAACGCCTGCTTCATGGCATCGGAGTCGAGCATCACCTCGCCCTTGGCATTCACCAGTTCGGCGCCGTAGGCCCGGAACAGGGACCCGATGGTGTCCACGGAATCCACCGTCGTGCCCAGCCCGATCGCAAATGGAACGCCCGCCTTGTGGCAGGCTTCGGCCGCGCGCAGATGCGCGTCCCAGGTCCAGGCGTCGGCTTCCACCGTCTGGCGCGGTTCCGGCGGATACATCGCGCGCACATCCAGCCCGGCGTGCTGCTGCAACAGGCTGATCCGGCCGCAGGGCCCTTTGTAGTTAGAGCCGACGGTGCTCGGGACGGCACGCCACGACCCTTTGAATTTCCCGAGATAGGAACTGACCTCGTTCACCTCTCCGGCATGGGCGGTGATCGACTTCACCAGGTCGTCGACCGGGGCCAGGACCTCAACATGGTTTTGTATCTCCCAGTCGCGGAAGGTGAGCAGGTCGTGCCCCTTCTTGGCCTGGGCCTGGGCCGCCCCAGTCAACATCAACTTGCCACCGACCGAGGTGATGAAGTCGATCTCGGCTTCCACCTTGTTTTTCGCGGCCCACGCCATGACCTGCGCGCGCAACGTGACGTTGGCCTTGGGAACCCAATGATCCCAAAATCCGATGGAGATCTTTCCGGCGGCTCCTGCTGTGCGGATATGGACCAGCGGCAGGGCGGTTGCGGCTGTCGCTGCCTTCAGGATTTGTCTGCGACTCGGTCCCTTCTTGGCGGTGGGCATTCCGGTGTCTCCCTTATCCGGCGCTTTGGCCGGTTGTTGTCGTTATTCCAGTCGGTTGACCGTACAACGCGACCGGATCGACTTCAGCACGATCGAACGCAACGAATGGCCGGGGCGCCGAGCGTCCTGGCACAGCCCGTACCACGACTTGCCACTGGGCGTTATCGCGTCAGCACCGAACGCTAGGCGGTCGCGTACCCTGGGGGCAAGCGATTTCCTGGCGCGAGCCACAAACCGGCGCCGCCGCCGCAGGATGCTCTCGGTCACCAGGGAATGTTGGGAAAGCGGTCCCTACGCCGCGATATAGCGGGCGTACCGCTTCTGGCGCCACTGCAACAGGCGCCACGCCAGTTGCGCGGATATGTCCGAAAGGCGCCCCCGAGGCGGCAGACCAATCGCCTTCAGGACCATGCCCGTGCCGCGTTCTATGTGCCGGAAACGATAGAACGCCATCGCTCGCGCCATATAGGCGGCGGTGCACCGTTCGTGATGGTAGGGCGCCGACTCGGCCTGGTTCCCGCAGTGGTAGGCAAAGGCGAGTTCGTCATCCTCGCTTTCGCCAATCCGACCCAGGGCGATTCGCATGCGCCCCATCAGGCCGATTTTCTCACGCTCCAGGTAACGGCGCATGTGATCGTAAAACAGTTTGTAGTGGCGGTACTCGTCGGCGGAAATATGCTTGCAGATCTGCTTCAGCACGGGCTCGTCGGCCGCCTCCGACAGGGCGGTGTAGTAGGATGATGTGCCGGTTTCGACCATGCAGCGGGCGATCAACTCCCCGGTGCGGGACCCGCGGATCGATGCGGTGGCATCGGTCTGGACCGAGTAGCCGGCTTTGTAGCGGGCGAACGCGGCCTCATAGTCCCAGGTCGGATCGGCCAGCATCGCCCAGCGGCCGAGCGTGTCGCCGTGCTGGACTTCTTCGGTGGCCCAGAGGTCGGCGGCCTGGCGGAAGTCGGGGTCGTCGGCGAACACGCTGTTCAGATAGGTGGCGTAGTCGCGGCCGTTCCGTTCCACCATCGCTGCCGCCTTGACCAGGGGCACCAATTCCGGATCGACCCGCGTTGGGTCGAACTGGTGCCAGGCAACCTCTTCAATCCGCCAGTGCTTCATGAGTCCGTCCGCTGCTGCCGTCTTTCATGGGGTCGTGTTCCATTGGACCATATAGCTCAAATTGCGGCCGTGGGCAGGGGTATGGGCAGACCCTTGCCGCCGATCCTGCCCGATTGTTGGCGTTTATCATGGGCGAGGCGCGGTTTGCCCATAGCCATCCGTCACCGCCTTTACCGCGGTGACAAAGCACGCAGCCCATGGCGACGCGGACATCACCCGCGCCGGGTCGATCCTGCTCAGCAACTCAAACGAGTGCTCCCCCTTGCCGTAGCGGGCCTTTGTCCGGCAATCCTGGGTGGCATTCGCCAGAGACCTGAAGAGTTCAGCCTTCTCAACGGCTTCAATATTGCGGGACGGATGCGGCAGTGCGGTCACCCGGAAGCCACGACCAAAATAGTCCGCGACGGTAACAGGGTCCGCCAGCAACCCTCAGCCATCCCCTCATTTTTTCTCCTGTGATTCCAAGGCAGTAGGTTTGGATGCCAAGTCGCCCCGCCACCTGCAACGGGAAGCTGGCCCAACTGACCGGGTCATACCTCGAGTCACGTAACCCAGCCTGATACAAAAAGCGG
>CAMATI010000358.1 GCA_945861095.1 Asaia bogorensis
CATTCATCGATAGACGGCGGCATCAGGAAGCCGGTTAGGCGATCGGTGGGGCGGAAGTTGCTCATTGGCGGCATCCGGGGAGGGAGCGAATCGACGTTACGATTCTAACATGAGCCTCCGGTGGGCGTAAGTCCGACAGGCTGCTAGAGAGTCAATCATTCGGCCAGTTGGAATAAGGAGCGTTGGCGCGGTTCCTCGGTCATGCGTTGGCGGCGGCGGCTTATCAACCCTTCCGAGTGATGAACCGAGCCCCATGGCGCCGGCGCGTCGTCTCGCGGGGGGAGGCGGGCGAAGACCTGCTACCAATGAGAGATTGCGAGATACGCCGGCTAAATCGCACAATCACCGGCAAGCGGTTGAGTCCAGACGAAGTTAGCGCAACGCTGGATTCGGACCGGTATGCACGTTGATCCGTGGTAAGGCGGCGCCGCGCCAGCTACGCCGGTTCCACGACCGAAACGGCCGGGGTGAAGAAGTATCCGCCGTAACGAACCGTCTTGATGTAGGTGGGGTTCTTCAGGTTCGGCTCTACCTTGCGGCGCAGGCGGCTGATCTGCACGTCGATGCTGCGGTCGAAGACGGCCGCGGCGCGTCCGTGCAGCAAATCGAGCAGCGCGTCGCGCGACAGCACTTTCTGCGGATGTTGGCAGAAGATTGCCAGGATGTTGAACTCGCCGCTGGTCAGCGGCATTGCCTCCCCGTTTGGGTCGGTGAGTTGGCGGCGGGCCATGTCCAGGTGCCAGCCTTCGAACGCCAGGGTTTTCGGCGACTGTTGGGTCATGTCGTCGCTGCCGTTGCTCCGCCGCAGCACCGCGCGGACGCGTGCCACCAGTTCGCGTGGGCTGAACGGCTTGGGCAGGTAGTCGTCGGCGCCGATTTCCAGCCCGACGATGCGGTCGGTCTCCGCTGCGCGCGCGGTGACCATGATGATGGGCACCGAGGACTGGTTGCGCAGACGGCGGCAGATGCTCAGCCCGTCTTCGCCCGGCAGGCCGACATCCAGGATGACCAGGTCGATCTTGCCGACCGAGAGCACACGATCGAGGTCCCGGCCACTGCGCGCGACGGTGACGACGAAGCCGTGCTCCGTCATAGCCTGCACCATGGTCTGGCTGATTTCAGGATCGTCCTCGACGACCGCGATATGTGTGCTGATTTCCATGTGGGCACCTCTCATGGGCGGAGATTTGCATCAGCGGGGTAGGCGCAACAAGGAAGAATGTGCGTATGACATCAATTGAAACCGATTTCTGTGATTTGACATGTGGATACATCAATTGACGTAAACGGGTTGGAACTCCGCCCCCGTGCCTCATTGGCGTCAGGCTAAGCGTCGCCGGGAGGCAAATCACTGGGTGAGACCCAGCCGAGTGCGATTCCTCGCGCCAATACCCCGTCGCATCCCCACCTCGGCCGCTGGGTCCGCACTATCGGCTTGGCTTCCCGCCGACCTTGACCCTGACGCGCGCGGTCGAAGCCTCGGCACGATTCATCGCGCGCGTGGAAATGGGATCAACGACGGCGCGACCCTGTTTCGCGTCAGCCTGGCGCAGGCCCCGAAGCACAAGTCTACCGCCCTTCCACCGACCCCAACCTTGCACTACCCTCCGCACCAACAGCGGGAGGCGCAATCATGAAAATCGGCGCGGTCATGTTCTTCACCACGGACTCCATGCAGCCCGCCCCTTTGGCGCGCGCGTTGGAAGAGCGTGGTTTCGAGTCGCTCTGGGTGCCGGAGCACACCCACATCCCGTCCTCTCGCAAGACCCAGTACCCCGCCGGCGGGCCGCTGATCCGTCCCTACTACGACATCATGGACCCGTTCCTGGCGCTGAATACCGCCGCAACGGTCACCACCAACCTGAAAATCGGCACCGGCATTGCCCTGTTGACCCAACGGGACCCCATCGTCACCGCCAAGGTCGTTTCCACCATCGACCAGTTATCGCAGGGTCGCTTTTTGTTCGGTGTGGGCAACGGCTGGAACCAGGATGAGATCGAGAACCACGGCACGGAATTCAAATCCCGCCACAAACTGGCGCGGGAACGCCTGGAAGCGATGCAGGCGATCTGGACCCAAGACGAGCCCGAATATCACGGCGAATTCGTGAATTTCGATAAGATGAAGCAATGGCCGAAGCCGTTCCAAACCCCACACCCCCCCGTCATCGTCGGCGGCGCCTTTCCCTTCGCTGCGAGGCGCGCCATCCGTTACGGCAATGGCTGGATTCCCCGCGCCGACCGCCTGGAAAAGGACGGCGTCGGCGTGCTGATCGGCAAGTTCCGTGACATGGCGCGCGAAGCCGGCCGCGATCCGGCATCCCTGCCCATCACCATCTTCCGCGTGCCGGACGAGATCGACCGCCTGCGCTTCTGCGAGGAAATCGACATAGACCGCGTCGTCTTCACCCTGCCGGCCGAGAAGGAGGACAAGATCATGCCCATCCTCGACCGCTGGACCGAACTGAAACGCCAACTGGAAGCCTGAACATATGCCCGGCCCGATCAAACTCGGCTACCTGTTGCCCACCCGTGAGCAGATCATGGAAGGGCGACCGGAAGCGAAACCGCTGCTGGAACTGGCGACCCGGGCGGAGGCGCTGGGGTTCGATTCCATCTGGGTTGGCGATTCGTTGCTGGCCCGTCCTCGGCACGATCCGCTGACGTTGCTGGCGGGTGTCGCCGGTCGGGTGCCTCGGGTCGAGATTGGGACCGCGGTGCTGTTGCCGGCGCTGCGCAACCCGGTCGTGCTGGCGCATCAGATCGCGACGCTGGATCAGGTCAGCGAGGGGCGTTTGATCCTGGGCGTTGGCATTGCCGCCGACGCGCCGAGCATCCGGGCGGAGTTCGCGGCTGCCGGGGTGCCGTTCGAGAAACGGGTTGGCCGCATGATGGAAGGTCTGCGGTTAAGCCGAGCGCTTTGGACGGGAGAGGCTGTGGATTGGGATGGGCGTTGGCAGGTGAAGGGCGGGGTGCTGGCTCCGACGCCGCACCGGCCGGAGGGGCCGCCCATCTGGATTGGTGGCAATTTGCAAGCCAGTCTGGATCGCGCGGGAAAGTGGTTCGATGGTTGGTTCCCGATTGCGCCTGATGCGGCGACGTTTGCGGTTCAATGGGCGGGGATCAAGGAAACCGCGCGGGCGGCTGGTCGGGATGCGGATCGGCTGACCGGGGCGATGTATTTGACGGTTGCCTTGGATGATGATGCCGGTGCGGCTGAGGCTCGGTTGAACGATTTCCTGGAACGCTATTACAGCCAGCCCGCCGCGCTGCTTCGGCGTCGGCAGGCTTGTTATGCCGGCCCTGCGGCTGGTCTGGCCGAGTGGTTGACCGGTTATGCGAATGCTGGTGCCAGCCATTTGATGCTGCGTTTCGCTGGAGAGCATGAGCGGCAGATGGACGTTGTGGCTCGGATGCGATCTTCGATGGGGTGGTAGGACGCGCCGCGACGTAATTGCGCAACCTGCGCAATCTGTGTATTGTAGCCTCTCCATGACTGCTGGATGCTCGGACATGCTCAAGGTTTCTGCCGCGGAATTCCACAAACATCTCGGCCGCTACCAGGACCTTGCCCTAACCCAGGCGGTCGCCATCACACGCAATGGCAGGGACCGTACGGTGCTGATCTCCGTGGTGGAGTACCAGCGCCTCACACGCCGCGACCGGCAGGTGCTGACCCTCGACGACTTTACCGATGCCGATATTGCCGCTTTGGAGGCAACGCGTGCACCCGAGACATCGAAGGCGTTCGATGACGAACTGACACGATAGCTTCGTGGCGTTTCCGTCCCCGGTTCCCGGTCTGGTCATCCGATACAGCTACCTCTGGGCCAGCGAGCATGCGCTCGGCCGGGAGGAGGGGATCAAAGAACGACCTTCCGCCGTGGTCCTTGTGACCGCCAACACCGCCGGTGAGTCGGTGGTGACCGTTCTGCCGATCACCCACACCCCGCCTGCGGTTTCCGCGCTTGCGGTCGAGATTCCACATCCCGTCAAACGCCGGCTTGGCCTGGACGACGCGCGGTCGTGGGTGGTGTTGACCGAGGCCAATCGCTTCGTTTGGCCCGGGCCAGACTTGCGCCCGGCGTCGCCGGGAGATGCGGCCAGCGTGGCCTATGGCCCGCTGCCCTATGCGCTGTTCGAGGAAATCCGCGTGAAGTTTATTGCGGCGCTGAAAGCGCGTGCCGCGCGTACCGTGCCGCGTACGGCGTAGCCGCCTGCCTGAGGCACGGTTGGGCGTGCTCTCGTTTCGAATGTCCGGCAGGCGACCGGTTGTCGAACCGGGGGGTGACTTGATGGAATGTCGCTTCATGCGGCCTACGCGTGATGCGGAATTCAAGAATTTCGCAGCAAAATTAGGGCATTGAGAAGATTATGCTTTTCTGCTGCGGAAATCCGCTGCATGGTAATGGCATGATTTATGGCTACGCGAGGGTATCAACCGACGGGCAAACCGTCGGGGCACAGGTGGGCGCCTTGACCGCGGCTGGAGCCGTCAAGGTGTTCCGGGAAACGGCCAGCGGCGCCCAGACCGACCGCACCCAGCTCCGCAAGGTTGTGGCCCAACTTGAGGCCGGGGATGTGCTCATGGTGACCCGGCTTGACCGCCTGGCCCGTTCCACCCGCGACCTATTGAACACCCTGGCCACCGTTGCCGACCGAAAGGCGGGGTTCCGTTCCCTGGGTGACACCTGGGCCGAATCCCGACGCCAACGAAGCATCTGTAAACGACGCAGGCTAACCCGTGGAAGCCGCGCCAGCGGCGCTCAGTAGTCGGTCGGATTGCCGGAATCGGTGGGCTTCGCGATCGCCCGCTTCAACGCGGCACTCATCGGCGCGTTCAACGACGTGTTCTTCGGCGCGATCGGCGCAATGAACCATTTTGCATAAATCGTCTCGATCTCGCCGGACTTGAAGAGCGCCCGGATCGCGTCGCCGGCCACCTGCTTGAACGCCGGGTCGTCCTTGCGGATCATGATTCCATAGGGTTCCACCGAAAGCGGTTCGTCAGTCACCGCGAAGTCCGCCGGCTTCCCCGCGTTGGAGATCATGCCGTAAAGCAGGATGTCGTCCGAGGCCAAGGCCACAACGTCGCCCTTCTCCAGCATCGCGAAGCCATCCGCGGTCGTCTTCGAAGGTACGATCGTCATGCGCAGGCCACGCTGGGTGTTGATCTCGGTGATCTGCCGCAGATTCGTCGTGCCGGTCGCGGCGGTAACGGTCTTGCCCTTCAAATCATCGATCGACCTAATGTTCGATGTCTTCTTGAATGCGAAGCGCGTCGACGCAACGAAGGTCGTCGGGAGGAACGCCACCTGCTGCTGGCGCTCGATCGTGTTGGTTGTCGAGCCGCACTCGATATCCACGGTTCCGTTGGCCACCAGCGGAATGCGGATCGCCGGGTTCACCAGGCGCATCTTGACGTCGAGCTTGGGCAAGTCCTGGGATATCTTGATCGAATCGATGACCCGCATGCACAAATCGATGGAATAGCCGATAGGCAGACGCATATGGTCATTGTAGGAGAATGGCAGAGACCCGTCGCGAACGCCCATGTTGATGACGCCGGTCGCCTTGATTTTCTTCAGTGCATCGGCTTCCTGCGCGCCCGCCGGCGCCGCCATCGAAAAAGCTATCAATGCCGCTACGATCGTCACCCGGAATTTTTGCATAGGGTTCGTCCTTTTGCCTGTGTGAATCCAAATCAATTGGTCATCGCCGCCAGAACGTTACGAATCGGTAACATTGAGGCTGCCACCTTCGAAGGCCCGATCAAGCCATCCGACCATCCCATGAAGCTGATCGACAGCACCGCCGCGGCGGTGAAAGCCCCGACGGCAAAGCGCCTCGCCTGGAGTTTGCCGACGTAACCAAGTGCGATGGTGAATTGCGTTATAAGCGCGATCGTCGTGTGGGCGACCCATTGCATGACCGTGCTTGAACGATGCAATGCGGATATCCGCTCCGTGCGGGCCTGCCTGAGGTCATCGACCTTGCTGACGATTAACGACTTCACCGCGGGCGAGGCGGGGCTCTGCGCGACGAACAGCGTGACTACCTGGACCATGGTATCCGCCGTGTCCTGGGCCGGGCTGTCCTCCTCCAGTGAGTTTCGCTCCAGCCACGTCTGCTCCAGCGTTGTGACCGATTGCAGATACTCGACCAGCGATTGCCGGAGCGGGCTTGCCGACGCGCCGACGCCATCGGCGAACTGCACGATGGAGCGCGCAACGCTGACTTCCTTCTGCACGGCGAGG
>CAMATI010000359.1 GCA_945861095.1 Asaia bogorensis
TCCCCAGCCTCCCCCACAACGTCCGATTGCCGGCGGACCCCGGCCCATGGCAGGTATCGCCTCATGGTTATGATTCGCGCATTGCAGTTGCTCGCCGATCGGGATGTGGCGCTGAACAGCATCCCGGCTCCGCCCCCGCCGGGTGCCACCGAGGTACAGCTTCGGGTGCGCGTTGTTGGGTTGAACCACATCGACGTCTGGGGGTTTCGCGGGATGGCCTTTGCCAAACGCAAATACCCGCTGACCGTGGCCGCCGAAGCGTCGTGCGAGGTCATCGCCATCGGCTCCGACGTCACCGATTTGGCGCCAGGAGACCGCGTGGTGCCATTCGGCGCGCTGACCTGTGGCACCTGCCGGTTCTGTGCTCGCGGCCAGGACAATCTGTGTGAGAACGTGGCTGGCGTGCGCGGCTTCCATGTCGATGGGTTCGCTCAGGACATCACCAACCACCCGGCCCGCCTCGCGGTCAAAATCCCGGACGGGGTCGGCCTGCGCGACGCCGCCTGCGTCTCGGTCGCCTACGCCACGGTCGAGCACATGCTATTCGACAATGCTCGGCTCGAACCGGGCGAATGGATCCTCGTCCACGCCGGCGGATCCGGCATCGGCAGCATTGCCATCCGTATTGCCAAGTCCCTGGGCTGCACCGTGATCACCACCGTGGGCAGTGCCGAAAAGGCCGCCCGCGCCACCGCGTTGGGCGCCGACCATGTCATCAACTACCGCGAGGACCGATTCGAGGGTGTGGTCCGCAAGCTGACCCGCAAGAAGGGCGTCGATGTCGTGTTCGAGCATGTCGGCGCCGACACCTGGAACGGGTCCCTGCTGTCGATGCGCCGCGGCGGGCGCCTGGTGACCTGCGGCGCCACCTCCGGCCCGACCGCCAGCCTGAACCTGATGCAACTGTTCCAGCAGCAATACCGGATCATCGGGTCCTTCGGCGCGCCGATGTCGGCGATCCGGCGGGCACTGGACCGCATTGCGTCCGGCGTCACCCCGGTGATCGACACGGTCTATGGGCTGGAGGATTTCCGGGCCGGCGTCGAACGGCTGGAACACCGGGACGTGTTCGGCAAGATCCTGCTCGAACTGTGACATGCGCCGCCAGCTAACGCTCTACGGTGACCGGCTGCTGGGACGGCTGGTCAAGGGATTGTTGCACATCTTGCGCCGCACCGATCCGGACCGGTCGTCGGATTTCTGCGGCCGCATGGCACGCCGCATCGGCCCCTGGTTGCCGGCCCACCGCACCGGCCAGGCCAATCTGCGTTCGGCCTTCCCCGAAAAGGACGCCGCCTGGATCGAGGCGACCCTGCGCGAGGCCTGGGAAAATCTGGGGCGGGTGGTCGGCGAGTATGTGCACCTGGTCCGGATATGGGACTACGATCCGGCGCATCCCAACACCGGCCGCATCCGAACCGACTCGGAACCGATGTTCGAACTGCTGCTGAACGACGGCAAGCCGGCTTTGTGTTTCGCGGCGCATCTGGGCAACTGGGAATTGCCGGCGGTGGCCGCCGCGGCACACGGGCTGCCCTCGGCCGTAGTCTACCGCATGCCCAACAACAAGGCCGTGGCGCGGGAGATCACCCGGATCCGTGCCCCGCTGATGGGCCGCCTGATCCGCACACGCGCCCAGGCCGCCCTGGAAATGGCCGGCGCGCTGGACGCCGGCGAGCATCTGGGGATGCTGGTCGATCAGCATTTCTCGCGCGGTATCGACGTCACGTTCTTCGGGCGGCGCTGCAAGGCCAACGCCGCGATTGCCCGCCTGGCCCGCCGCTTCGACTGCCCGGTGGTGGGCGTGCATGTCGTGCGCCATACGGACCGAACCTTCCAGATCATGGCGGAAGGCCCGTTCGACCTGCCTCGGGACGGAACGGGCGAGGTGGACGTCGCGGCAACCACCCAGATGATCACCACGATCGTCGAGGGCTGGATTCGCGCCAACCCCGGACAATGGCTGTGGTTCCACCGTCGCTGGCGCTGACGCGTCCGATCTGGGCACACCGGGGGGCCGATGGCGTGATGCCTTAATTTCGGCCCGGATTCGGTGTATCGACTTGTAATATCCGACCGTTACGACGGTTGGCATTCCATCGAAAGACGATGCCTACGGACGCGAAGTCCTTTCCGCATCGGACGCTACAGACGGAGATATCCGCATGGGTTCCCTGACACCACGCCTGGCACTCGTCGCCATTCTGCTCGCCGGCGCAAGCCTTCCCGCCGCCGCGCAGGTCTCGCCGCAATCCGGGGGGGACACAACGACCGGCGCCCGTCCCGGCAATCAGGTCGGCACCGGCATGTCGCTACCGATGGGCACCAAGGCCAGCAATATCGGCCCCGGGGATTCCGCCGGCACCTACGCGCCCAATCTGCCCGCGCCGGCGATCCCGGAAAACGCTCGCCCGAGCGACTTCCTGCGTGCCGCCCAGGGTGCCCTGGCGGCAGGCCGCACGGGGGAGGCGCAACAAGCGCTGGAAATGGCGCAAACCCGCCTGCTCGACCGATCGGTGCCGCTGGGTCAGACCAACGACCCCAGCAACGACGCGGTGGTGCGCCAGATTTCCCAGGCGTTGCGCGCTTTGTCGGACAGCGACCGGGCCGGCAGCATGCAGCAGATCCAGTCCGCCATGGCCTCGGCCGCCTCCAGCGGAAACTGAGTGCGGTGGGGCGCCTCGATCAGGCATAATGCGCGCCTGTCCCGAGGGAGCGTCGTCCCATGAACCCCTGGTCTTGCGTCTATCATCGCCGATGGTCGGCGCGATCGCCCGCCATCCGGGCGACAGACGCAACACGCCACCCCCCCGCCGCGCGCCGCACGGGCTGGGGGAAAATGCTGCTGTGTTCCGCCCTGTTGGGGTGGATGATGGCTGGTCCGGCGCAGGCGAGGGTGATCCTGGGGTTCGGCCTGGGACTGCCGCTGTTCGTGCCGCCCTATTACGCTCCGCCGCCAGTCTACTACCCGCCGCCGGTGTATTATGCGCCGCCGACCTATTACTACCCGCCGCCCGTCTATTATAGCGCGCCGCCCACGCCGCTGATAACGCCTCCGCCGCCCGCCGCGGGACGCGGCGCGTCTGGTTATCCGGCCCAGGCTGCCGGCCAATCGTGCAACGCCGGCGCATATATGTGCCCGATGGACCAACCCGTCATCCCCGGCTCCGCGTGCTACTGCCGCGGCAACCAGGGACAGAAGGTGTGGGGCCGAGCGGGGTGAAGGGGGCGGGGCGGCTTATTGAGGACCATGGACTGATTGGCGATTGCCGGACAGCGGCGCTGGTAGCCAATGACGGCACGATCGACTGGCTTTGCTTTCCCCGCTTCGATTCTCCCGCCTGTTTCGCCGCCCTGCTTGGCGGCTCGGACAACGGATTCTGGCGCATTGCACCCGTTGCACCTGTCACGCGGGTCAGCCGTCGCTATCGACCCGAAACGCTGGTGCTGGAGACTTTGTTCGAGACCACGGATGGAAGCGTCGTTCTGCTCGACTTCATGGTGCCGGGTGGAAACCGCCCGGACGGAAACTACGTCGTGCGTGTCATTGAGGGACGCGGTGGAACGGTCCCGATGCGCCTGACCCTGGTGCCGCGTTTCGCTTACGGGGCGGCTATTCCTGCGATCAGGCGCCTGAACGATGGCAGCATCCATGCCGTCGCCGGACCGGACCAACTGGTGCTGCGCGGACCGGGGGTGGAGGTTGGGCCGGATGCCAGCATAGTCGCTGCTTTCATTGTCGCATCCGGCAGCTCACCCTTTGACGCAACGAGGGGCGCATCCGGGGGCGTATCCGGAGGCGATTCTGGCGGTGCATCCGGGCGAACATCGGATTGCGCACCAGATGGCACACCGGGTGGCGCGTCAGGTGCGCGCATCGCATTCGTGTTGAGCCATGCACCGTCGCACCATCCCGTGCCTCCATCGCCGAACGCGGACGCCGCACTGGCCGAAGCCGCAAGGTTCTGGCGGGATTGGGCCGAAAAATGCACCTATCGCGGGCCATGGCGGGATCAGGTGTTGCGGTCCTTGCTCACCCTGAAGGCTCTGACATACGAACCAACGGGCGGGATGGTCGCCGCGCCCACGACCTCCCTGCCCGAGCGTCTGGGTGGGGAGCGCAACTGGGATTACCGCTATTGCTGGCTCCGCGACTCCAGCCTGGCGCTGACCGCCCTGATGCGGGCTGGGTTCGGGGCCGAGGCGCGGGCCTGGACCGGTTGGCTGCACCGGAGCCTCGGCGGGGCGGCGGCACAGATGCAACCACTCTACGGGGTGGCCGGCGAACGTCATATCGCGGAGTGGGAGGTGCCCTGGCTGGCGGGCTATCTCGGGTCGAAACCGGTTCGCATCGGCAATGCCGCCAGCACGCAATGCCAGTTGGACATTTTCGGGTCGGTCATGGATGCCCTGCACCTCGCCGGGCAGTCGGGTGTGATCGACCCACGCGCGCATTGGGACATGGTGGTCGCGCTGATCACACATCTGGAGACCGTCTGGCATCTGCCCGATGAGGGGGTATGGGAAGTACGCGGCGGCGCGCGTCACTTTACCTACTCGAAGGCGATGGTCTGGGTGGCGTTCGATCGGGCCATCCGAATGGCCGAGGCGCATGACCTGCCGGCGCCCTTGCGGCTCTGGCGCGGTCTGCGGTCGGCGGTTCATGCGATGGTCTGTACGGATGGGTTCGACGCAGCGCGCAACCGCTTCACCCAATCCTTCGACAGCGGCGCCTTGGACGCCAGCCTGCTGCTGCTGCCAGCCATGGGGTTCCTGCCCGCCAATGACCCCAGGATCGTAGAGACCTGCGAGGCGATCGGTCGGGATTTGATGGAAGGGGGCCTGATCCGCCGCTACCGCACCGAGGACGCCAGGGATGGCCTGTCCGGGACCGAAGGCAGCTTCCTGGCGTGCAGTTTCTGGTATGTGGACGCGCTGATCCTGCAGGGCCGTCTGAACGAGGCCCAGGTGATGTTCGAACGTCTGCTTGCCCTGAGCAATGACGTCGGCCTGCTGGCTGAGGAATATGACCCGTTGGCGCGTCGTCAGTTGGGCAACTTCCCGCAGGGCTTCTCGCATCTGGCGTTGGTGAACACGACGTTGAACCTGGAAGCGGCGACCGCGAAGGATGCGGCTCATCCATAAGCCCCGCAAAAAAACCATTGCCTCAACAATGGGCCATCCGATCGACGCCCGTTCATCGCGATACCGTCCCAGAAGGTCCCGGATGGCATGACGGTTGGGGTTAGGTTCGTACGGATGGTCCGGCGATCGAGTAACGGCGAACGCTCCCGGTCACATCGGCCTTGGAGCAAAATTATTCCCAGAGACGGGATTTATGTGGAATATATATAATTGTGGACGAATTGCGAAAATTAAGGACGTCAAAAACGATTTAGGAAGCAATTTCGAAATACATTGTGAATTAGCTACAGATGCCGATTTAGATCAATTCGTGCCGCTAGTCGGGAGCGCCGCTGGTTGGCAATCAATAGGAGTTCAGAATGCGAAAACTAGGTCCCATAGTCACCGCCTGCATGATCGCCCTGTCCTGCGGCACAGCGATGGCAGGGTCCATGGCAGCCATCACGAGCATGGAAACGCAACTCGTGAGCACTGCCAATAGCCAATTCGCCATCAAAATGACGGGCCAAAGCAGTGGCGCGTTCAAAATCGACGGCACCAAGCTCACTATTCTTCGCGATGGGTTCTACGTAGTCAATTCGGCCGCACAGGTCGGCGGCACGGGCACCGGCGATGTTTATATGTGGCTGCGGATCAACGGGAAGGACGTGCCCGAATCAAATGCGATACAGACCATTCCCCTCCCGAAATTCACTGCCGTGCTTGTAACTCAGACCGGCATGGACATGAAAAAGAACGACATACTAGAGATAGTCATTGGGGCAACCGCGCCAGGTCTAGGTATTGTCGCGTCCAAACCCGCGAACATTCCGGAAGTACCGTCGATCATTCTTTCGGTGCTCGAATTCTAGCGCGAATTCACCCCGCCATGACAATACTCCGGCCCGTGATGCGAAAATGGAGGCCAAGTTTCTCGGCCTGGCCTTACCGTCACTCGTCGCCCTAATACCAACCGTCCGAAACACCGACTCACCCCCCTATGCAAAGGTCTCCGGGTTCGATTCGATACCCTCGTCGGCCGATTCGCGGCCAAGGAGGGATCGAATGGGCAAGGCAATCGCGGTCACTCGAACCGAGCACACGGCCTCTGA
>CAMATI010000360.1 GCA_945861095.1 Asaia bogorensis
ATGATCTCCAGCGCGAAAGCCCTGTCCGCCGGCATGCAGCCGATCTCGGCCACTCTGATCAACCAGCGCGTGTTCGAGGCGATGCTGGACGAAAGCCGCAAGCTGGGCAATTTCGCGCACGGCTTCACCTATGCCGGTCACCCGGTCACCACCGCGGTCGCGATGGAAACCCTGCGTATCTACGAGGAAATGGACATGATCGGCCACGTCCAGCGCGTCGGTCCCTACCTGCAAAAGGCGATCGGTGCCCTGTCGGATCACCCGCTGGTTGGCGAAGTGCGCGGTGTCGGCCTGTTGACCGGTATCGAAATGGTCGCCAACAAGGAAACCCGCGAACAGTTCAACCCCGCCCGCAAGGTCGGCGCCATCGTCGATAAGCACGCCCGCGCCAACGGGTTGATCGCCCGCTTCGTCGGCGACCGCATCGCCTTCTCGCCCCCGTTGATCATCACGGAAGCCGAGGTCGATCAGATCGCCGCCCGCCTGACCAAGGCGCTGGATGCGACATGGGCCGAGATCCGGTCTAACTGATGCGCGTTGGTATCGAGGTCGGTGGCACGTTCACCGACCTGGTGGCCGCGGACGGGGATCGTCTGACCGTCGCGAAAGTGCCCAGCACGCCAGCCTCGCCGGATATCGGGGCGTTCGCCGCATTGGGCGCGGGCGGCATCGATCCGGCCCTGATCGAGGACCTGGTGCACGGGTCCACCGTCGCCACCAACGCCATCCTCGAACGCAAGGGCGCCCGCGTCGCCTTCCTCACCACGCTCGGCTTTCGCGACATCATGTTCGTGCAGCGTCACGACCGCCGGAACATCTACGACCTGCGCTATGCCAAGCCGAACCCGCCGCTCGCCCGCCGGGATTGTTTCGAGATCGCCGAACGCGTGGACGCCGCCGGGACCGTCATCGTTCCGCTGGACGAAGCCACCGTGACCCGCGATCTGGTTCCGGCCCTGGCGGCGGGTGGTTACGACGCCCTGGCGATCTGCCTGCTGTCCGCCTATGTCGCCCCGGCGCATGAGGCGCGCATTGCCGACCTGATCCGGGCGGCCCTGCCGGGTTTGCGCATCGCCTGCTCGCATCAGGTCGCACAGGAGTTCCGGGAATTCGAGCGAGCCTCGACCACGGTCCTGTCCGCCTACGTCCAACCGGTGATCGACCGCTATCTGGACCGTTTCGAGGCCACCCTGGCCGGCGCGGGGTTCGCCGGCCGCTTCAGCGTGATGCAGTCGAATGGCGGGCGGTTGCCGGCGGCGGCCATGCGCTCCAACGCGATCACGGCGCTGTTCTCCGGCCCCGCCGCGGGCGTGGTCGGCGCCATCCGCCAGGCTGCGCGCTCCGGGCGAGGCAATCTGATCACCTTCGACATGGGCGGCACGTCCACCGATGTCAGCCTGGTAACCGACGGCGAACCACCCATCGCGGCGGAAACCGAAATCGACGGGCTTCCCATCCGCACGCCGGTGTTGGACATCGTTTCGGTGGGCGCCGGTGGTGGCAGCCTGATCTGGATCGACGATGGCGGCATGCTGCGGGTGGGCCCTCGGAGTGCCGGCGCCACCCCCGGCCCGGCCTGCTACGGCAAAGGCGGCACCGAGCCGACCGTCACCGACGCCCATGTCGTGCGCGGCACGATCCGTCCGGAAGCGTTCCTGGGCGGTGCGATGGCGCTGGACGCCGACCGCGCCCGCGCCTCCTTCGCCGATATCGCACGCCGGTTGGGCACCGATATTGAAGGCGCCGCGGCGGCATCCATCCGGCTCGCCGTTGCCAACATCGTGCGCGCGATCCAGCTTGTCTCCACGGAACGCGGCCGCGATCCACGCGATTACGCGCTGCTGCCGTTCGGCGGCGCCGGCCCCCTGCTGGCCGCGGAAATCGCCGAGGAACTGAACATCACCGAGATCCTGGTGCCTCCCAATCCCGGCGTCATTTCCGCCCTGGGCCTTGTCGCCGCCGATTACGTGAAGGTAACGGGAATTACGCGCAGAGTGCCCTTGGATGAAGCGGCGCCCGGCGTCCTGCGCGAGGATTTTGCGCGCTTCAGTCGTGCCGCCCTCGCCGAATACGACGCGCTTGGCTTGGACGGGACCCGGTCGTTCAGCCTCAGCATCGACATGCGATATGTCGGGCAGGCGTTCGAAGTGCCCGTCGCGCTCGATCCGGCGTTGCTGGAGCATCTTCGGGTCGCCGATCTGGCCGAGCGCTTCGATGCGGAGCACCGACGTGTGTATATGCACGGCGGCGAGGCGGGACGGCGCATCGAGATCGTCGGCCTGCGCTGCGGCATCCGCCGGCCGCAGCCACCGCTGGATTCGTTCCGCGAACGAGAAACCTCGACACCCGACCGTTCCCACACGCCGGTCCGCGTCGGTACCACCACGTTCGCGGCGCGATTGGTTGCGGCATCGTCGCTGACGGTGGGTCAACCGGTCGAAGGTCCGGCGATGATCGAGGGCTACAGCTCCACCACCTGGGTGCCGCCCGACTGGCGCGCGGTGGCGGATACGGCGGGCAATATCCTGATGCGGCGAGGGCAGGGCGCATGACACTCGATCCGGTCGATTACGCGATCATCAGCCAGGCGCTGATTGCCGCGGCGCGCGAGATGGGGGCGAAGCTGGTCCGCTCCGCCTATTCCACCGTGCTGCGAGAAGCGAAGGACGGGTCGGCGGCGCTGCTGGATGCCAAGGGCAACACCGTGGCGCAGGCCGAACTGATCCCGATGCAACTGGGAACGATCGGGTTCATTTTTCAGTCGTGCGCGGCGATCTATTCCCTGGACGATCTGGAGGAAGGCGATTTCTTCGCCATCAACGACCCGTATTCGGGCGGACAGCATCTGCAGGACGTGTTCTTCTTCCATCCGATCTTCGCCGATGGGCGGCTGATCGGCTTTTCCGCCTCGGTCGCGCATCATCTGGATCTGGGAGGCGGCGCGCCCGGGCTGCATCCGTTGGCCACCGATGTCTGGTCGGAAGGGCTGATCATTCCGCCCCTGAAGCTGAACATGAAGCGCGACTGGAATGGCGGCATGTTCCAGCGCCTGCTGCGCGCCAATGTCCGCGTGCCGCATCAGACGATGGGCGATTTCGACGCGCAGATGGCGGCCAACGCGATCGGCGCGGCACGAGTCCGGGAACTCGCCGCCCGCTACGGAGCCGACAAGGTCACCGCGGTGATGGCCGCGTTGCAGGACTATTCGGAAGCCCGCATGCGCGCCGGCATAAGATCGGCGCCCGACGGTGTCTATACGGGCGAGGATGCGTTGGACGATGACGGCATCAACGACGGACCGGTGCCGATCCGGGTCACTCTGACCATCCAGGGTGACAGCGCCACCGTCGATTTCACCGGCACCGCCCCGCAGGTGCGCCGCAACCTGAACGCGCCGTTCGCTTCGACCGTTTCGGCGGCGCTGTCCTGCATCAAGGCCGTGCTGACCAGCCCCGACATCCCGTTCAATGCGGGTGCGGCACGGGCGGTCACCGTCACGGCGCCGAAGGGCAGTTTGCTGAACCCCAATCCTCCGGCCCCGGTTCGGGCGCGGATGGAGGCGTGTTTCCGGGCCTGGAACGCCACCATGAAGGCGCTGGCGCAGGCGGTCCCCGACCGTGCCATCGCGTGCGGCTTCGACACGACGACGGTGGGCGTGCTGTCCCATCTGGAGTCGGCCGGCTGGTCTGTCTATCTGGAAATCTATGGCGGCGGCTACGGTGCATCGTCGGGCACCGATGGGTGCGATGCGGTGGATGGGCTTTTGTCCAACTGCTCCAACACGCCTATCGAGGCGCTGGACCAGGATTTCTCCCATTTCCGGGTGCTGGAATACAGTTTGCGCCCGGGCAGCGCGGGTGCAGGCGCGCATCGCGGCGGCCTCGGCTTCCTGCGTCGGATGGAAGTGCTGAAAGACGGCGTCAAGCTGGCGCTGTACAGCGACCGGTTCACCCGCCCCGCCGAGGGCCTGTTCGGTGGCCAGCCCGGCATGACCGGCTACTGCGAGGTGCTGCGGGACGGGCGGACCATTCCGCTGGAATCGAAGACCGAATTCGCGTTGCAGATCGGCGACATCGTCACCCTGGCGGTCGGTGGTGGTGGCGGGTATGGCGATCCGGCACTACGGACGATCGATGCCTCGGCGCGGGACCGGGCGGATGGAGTCGTTTGATCCGGCGCCACCGGAAAGCACATGCCGATGACCCAGGCTGTCGGTTGGCTGGCGCGGGTCCGACACACAGGGTGGGAGCGTGTGCCCACCCGAACGGCATTCCATCCCGGCGCACGCGATGATCGCCGATCCGTGCGGGTTGCCGGATATCGGCTTCAGTGGCTGCAGACGCGGTTCATCCGGTGTTGGGGCTTGAAGTGGATCACCGGATGGCGACGGCGATGTCCTTGAACAGCCGAGACGGAAGCCCGCTGCCGGAGACCCCCTTGGTCGGGGTGTTGTCGTCGTTGCCCAGCCAGACCCCGATCAGCAATCCGTTGGTGATCCCGATGAACCAGGCATCGCGGAAATCCTGGGTCGTACCGGTTTTGCCGGCGACCGCCTGGCCGAGCACCGAGGCCGAACGCCCGGTCCCGCGAGAAACGACGGTTGTCAGCATGCGGGCCATCATCGCGGCGTTCGCCGGTTCCAGGACCTGGACCGCGGCTGGCCGGCCGGCGCCGTCCAGCCCATGCGGAACTACCCGCCAACCGCCGTTGAAGAACGCGGCATAAGCGGCGGTCAGTTCCAGCAATCCGACCTCTCCGGTTCCCAGGGCGATGGAGGCGTCATTCGGCAGTTTGCCGGCAATGCCCAGGCGGGACGCAATGGCGATCGTGGCTTTCGGGCCACCCGATTGCATCAGCAGACGCACCGCGGCGGTATTGACGGAATGGGCCAGCGCCTCCTCCAGGGTGATTTCGCCGCGAAAGAGGTGCTCGTAATTGGCCGGACTCCAGGTGCCGATGCGGATCGGGGCGTCGAGGACCAGGTCGTCCGGCGTCATGCCGCGCTCCAGCGCCGACAGCCAGACGAACGGTTTGAACGCGGAACCAGGTTGGCGGCGGGCGAGCACGGCCCGGTTGAATTGGCTGTCCCGGTGGCTGCGTCCGCCGACCATGGCGCGCACGGCGCCTGTCACGCTGTCCATGACGACAACGGCGCCCTGCGATACGTTGGCGGCGGCGCCGTTGCCATCCAGCAACGCGGCCAGCCGCGTTTCGGCGGCGGTCTGGATGCGGTTGTCCAGCGTGGTGCGTATCGTGGCATCGGTGTTTGGCGGCAGCACCGATTGCGCCCGGTCCGCGACCCAGTCGGCAAACCAGCCCGGGGCGGTTGCGGGCCTAGGGGGGAAAGCGATCTGAGCGATCGCAGCCTGCGCCTGAACCGCGGTGATCGCGCCGGTGTCCACCATGGCGTTCAGCACTTCTTTCGCGCGGGCGGTCGCGGCCGATGCATTGGTGTTGGGATTGAAGCTAGACGGCGCGCGCGGCAATCCGGCCAGGACCGCCGACTGCCACAGGGACAGTTTCCGGGCCGACACGCCGAAGAACATCTTGGCGCCCGCGTCGACGCCCCAGGCGCCAGCGCCCAGATAGACGCGGTTCAGGTAGATCTCCAGGATCTGTTGCTTGGTGAAACTGTGTTCCACCCAGACCGTCAGCAGCAATTCCTGCACCTTGCGCCGCATCGTGCGCTCGTTGCTCAGGAACAGCGTTTTTGCCACTTGCTGGGTCAGGGTGGAGCCGCCTTGGACGACCCGCCCCTCGGTCAGATTCACATACAGGGCACGGGTGATGCCGATCGGGTCGATGCCGGGATGGTGCCAGAAGCGCCGGTCCTCCACCGCGACCACGGCGGCGGGCAGCCACGCGGGAAGATCGGCCAGGCGCAGCGATTCGCCCATCAGATCGCCATAGGTCGCGAACGCCCGCCCCGATCGGTCCTGCAGGGTCAGGCTGGGGCGACGAGTCTTGTCCAGCGCGGCTTCCGGGCGCGGCAGGTCGTGGGCGAACCACAGCAACGCGACCGCCAGCGCTACCGAGGCCCAGATACTCAGGATGATGGTCCACTTGACCAGCCAGCGCAGCACCCGCCGTTTCGGACGCGCTCGTTCCGGGGTGGCCGTGGCCGTACGTGTCCGGTCCTCCGCCAATCGACGAGGGGGCGCGGTCAGGGCCGGGGCGGGCAGGATGCGAG
>CAMATI010000361.1 GCA_945861095.1 Asaia bogorensis
AACAACACGACCTGGGGCAACCGCGTCTTCCCGATCTACAACCCGAACCAGAACGTCTACCCGGTGGGCGCCGGCATCGGGCAGGGGCTGCAACTGGGTATCGGCGCGGCGGCCGCGGCCGGAGACCGCAAGACCGTGGTCATGAGCGGTGACGGCGGCTTCTTTCTGAACGTGGGCGAGTTGTGGACCGCGGTGCAGGAAAAGCTGGATATGTGCGTGATCGTCATGAACGACAACGGCTATGGCGTGATCAAGCGCATCCAGGACGCCACCCAGGGAAGGCGCTTCTTCGCCGATCTGCAAAGCCCCGATCTGGGCAAGCTCGCCGCGTTGTCGGACATCCCGTTCTTCAAGGTCCAGCAGGCGGAGGCGTTCGGCGCCACGGTCGCCAAGGCCCTGGCGATCAAGGGCCTGACGATGGTTGAAGTCGACATGACCGCCGTCGGCGAATTCCCGCCATACTACCCGTTCAACCTGCTGCCGAAGCGGTGAGACTGGCAGGATTGGTGCGGTTCCGCGACGGCGGGCATTCCCCGTCGTCGCGATAACACTGAACCGCTTCCAGGCATGAAAATTCCTCTCTGGTTCACGGCGCTGGCGGCCACCACCGGCATCCAGATGGCCACCAGCTACATGAGCCAGAGTCTGCCGGTCATCGCCCCGTTGTTGACCGCCGGGATCGGTGTGGGCCCGGAGCAAATCGGCTCTATCACCGCGTTGAACTCGCTGGGGTCCGTGCTGTTCATGGCGTTCGGCACCCCGATCGTGGTGCGTTTCGGTCCGTTGCGCGCCTTGCAGGTCGCCGTGATCTGCGCGGCCTGCTCGCTGGCGCTGTTGTCCGTGGGCATTTGGCCGGTGGTCGTCGCCTCGGCGTTGCTGCTGGGGTTGTCGTACGGACCGGTCCCCGCGGCCTCGACCCGCATTCTGGCGGCAACGGCAATCGTGCGTCACCGCGGCCTGATTTTCTCGATCAAGCAGGCGGGAGCGCAATTTGGCGGCGTGCTGGCGGGACTGACGATCGCCCCGATGGCGGCCATGTTTGGTTGGACCGCTGGCCTGGCCCTGCCGGTGATCATTGGCCTATTGGCGGCGCTGGCGGTCCATCCGTTACGCCGGCCGTTGGAGGTCGCGCGGGATCCGCCGCGGCCGATTTCTCCGGCCGCGCTGTTTCATTGGCGCAATTTGCGAGCGCCGTTCAGCGCCGTTATGGCCAGCGGGCAGCTCGTTGCCCTGACCGTGCTGACGACCTGTCTGGCGATCGTGCAGGGATGTCTGTTTTCCTTCTGCGTCACCTATCTGGTTACCACCCGGGGCATGTCCCTGACCGAGGCCGGAATCGCCTATGCTTGTATGCAGGGCGGCGCCATGGTCGGGCGGATCATTGTCGGCTGGGCCGCCGATCGCTCTCAGAACGCGCTGCGCAACATGGTCATGCAAGGTTGGGCGGCGGCGGGGTTGGTGATGGTTTGGGCATGGTTGCCCTCGGATTCGGGGCTGCCGCTGACTGGGGCGCTCGCGCTGGTCATGGGGCTGGTCTGTGCCAGTTGGCCGGGCCTTATGCTGTCGGAGATATCCCGTCTGGCGCCGCCCGGGCGGATCGCCGATGCGGCGTCAGGCTCCACCATGATCACTTTTATGGGATACGTGGTTGGCCCCATGCTGTTTGCGCAAGGACTGCGGATTTTCGATAATTGGGTGATCCCCTATGCCCTGGTGACAGCCCAAATGGTGGTTATGTCGGCCGTGTTGACGGTATGGGTATGGCGGCGGGAGCGTACGCATTCGGGTTGATGTACGTGGGATTCTAATGACGGCCCCCCCGGAACCCCATTGGATCCCCAACGGAACCCCATCCCGCGCTTGCCAATTCGAAACCCCCAACGCATGAAGGCAGCCGGTCACGTCTTGCCGCCTTGTATCCTCCGGCTTTTGTCCCAGGAACCCGTTGAATCGCATGAAACCCAACCGCGTGGCGATCGCTCTGGCTCTCGCTCTGGCTCTGGCCCTGTCCGTGTCAGCCTGTGCCGGGCCGCCACCACCACCGCCCCCGCCCCCGAAGCAAACCGTGGTGGACGGTTTCTATCGCGGCACCAGCACAAGGTTCCAAGCGGGTAGCCGACAATGCCCGCGCCCGGGACTTGTCACCGTGCAGATGTGGGATCGTCGCTTCCAGTATCGCTGGGCCTATCAGGTCCATGTCGATGCCGAGGTCCTGGACGATGGCACTGTCCGAGGCCAAGGGCCCGGCATCACGCTGCTGGGCCGCTATGCGGACAAGAAGATGCAAGGCGATGTCACCAATGGCGATTGTGGGTTGCATTTTACGGTGACGCTGCGGGAATAGCCGCCCGCTTGTTCGGCCGACATCGTTGCGCACACCAACCCCGCGCCCATTGCGTTTCATCGTCACGCCA
Source organism: Asaia bogorensis (assembly GCA_945861095.1). Classification (GTDB taxonomy): domain Bacteria; phylum Pseudomonadota; class Alphaproteobacteria; order Acetobacterales; family Acetobacteraceae; genus Rhodopila. The sequence continues at coordinate 2,415 of CAMATI010000361.1, forward strand.
ACGCCGCCTACACTCCGCCCGGAACCATTCCAGGACAAAGCCGCCCCATGCCCGCCCGTCCTATCGATCCGTCCAGCGTGGAAACGCGGGCTTCCTGGCTCATTGCCATTGTCACCCTGATCATCCTCGCCATCGCCTATGGCGCGCCGTTGATGACCGCGGTCGCGCTGAAACCCATCGCCAACGACCTTCAGGTTCCGCGTTCCGACCCCGCACTGGCCAGCTCGCTGTCCTATCTTGGCGCCGGCCTCGGCGGCATCCTGATGGGGTGGATGACAGAACGGATCGGCGTCCGCATCATCGTCATGTTCGGCGCGGTGATGATCGCCGCCGGGATGGCGCTATCCGCCTCGGGCGGCCTCGGCGCGCTCTATATCGGTCATGGCGTGTTGATGGGCCTGTTTGGCGCGTCCTGCATGTTCTCCCCGCTGATGACCTATGTCAGCCGCTGGTTCGACCGGCGGCGAGGCACCGCCGTCGCCCTGATCTCCTCCGGCCAATACATCGCCGGCGTCGTTTGGCCGAGTCTCATACAACTCGGCGTGGAGTGGTATGGCTGGCGGCCGACGATGATCGCATTCGGGCTGCTGGTCGCCGGCGGGGTTGTGCCGCTTGCGCTGATCTTCCTGCGTCCACCGCCGGCCGCCCCCGCCTCGGGATCGCTGCACGGCGGCCCCCGCGCCGGCACCCGGGTCATCGGCCTGCATCCCAACGTCGCGCTCGGCCTGCTGTCGTTCGCGATTTTTTGCTGCTGCATGACCATGTCGATGCCCATGCAGCACATGGTGGCGTTTTGCAGCGACATCGGGATCGGCCCCACGCGTGGCGCGGCGATGCTGTCGGTCCTGCTCGGTTGCGCGTTTTTTGCCCGCCAGTTCTGGGGTTGGCTGTCCGACCGGATCGGGGGTCTGCAAACCATCCTGCTGGGGTCCATGGCGCAGGCAGTGGCCATGAGCGGCTTCCTGGTCACCCAGGACGAAATGGGATTGTTCGCGGTGTCCGCGGCCTTCGGGTTGGGTTTCGCTGGGCTGATCCCGTCTTATGTGCTGGCGGTGCGAGCCTTCTACCCGGCTTCGGAAGCGAGCTGGCGGGTCCCCATCATCATGTTTGCCGGACTGCTTGGCATGGCTGGTGGCGGTTGGGTCGCGGGACTGCTCTATGACCATTTTGGCTTCTACACCCCCGCTTTCGCGACCGGACTGGGCTTCAATCTGTTGAACCTGGTGGTAATTTTGCCCATGGTGCTGCTGCAAAAAAGCACGCGATCGCGCTTGGCGGCCGCATCGCCAGGATGAAAGGCAACCCATGACAGGCCCCAGCCCAGGCCGCGATCCCGGCTCCATCCTTGGCCCCACCCCAGACTCCACCGCCGGCAGCGTCGAGACCCGCAAGTCCTGGGTTGTCGCCTGTGTGGCGTTGGCGGTGCTGACCATGTCGTATGGCGGGCCACTGGTCACGGTGGTCGCCCTGAAACCCATCGCCGCGGAATTCGAAACGACCCGTTCGGCCCCGGCATTGGCCATTTCGCTGACCTATATCGGTGCCGGGCTGGGTGGGATCGCGATGGGCTGGCTGGCCGAGCGGATTGGGATCCGCGTGGTGGTGATGGGATGCGGGTCAATGATCGGGGCGGGGCTGCTGATCTCCTCGTTCGGTGGGCTGTGGCAGCTTTACGCCTGCAACCTGCTGCTGGTTGGCCTGCTGGGCGCGGCGGGCATGTTCGCGCCGTTGATGACCTATGTCAGCAGGTGGTTTGACCGTCGGCGTGGATCGGCGGTCGCGTTGATCTCCTCCGGCCAGTATGTTGCAGGCGCGGTTTGGCCGTCGGTCTTCCAGTTCGGGATCGATGAGGCCGGGTGGCGCTGGACGATGTTCGGGTTCGGCCTGCTGACCGTGGTGGTGATCGTGCCGCTCGCCGCCATTTTCCTGCATCCGCCGCCGGCGCCGCCGCCGGAAGGTTCGATGCACGCCGGCCCGGCCGTCGGCAGGCGCGTGCTGGGATTGCCGGCAAATGCGGTGATGTGGATGCTCGCGGGCGCGGTGTTCTGCTGCTGCGTCACCATGTCGATGCCACTGGCGCATATGGTCGCGTTTTGCAGCGATATCGGCATCAAGCCGGCGCATGGTGCCATCATGCTGTCCGTCCTGCTGGGCAGCGCCTTCATCTCCCGGCAGTTCTGGGGCTGGCTCGCGGACCGAATGGGCGGCCTGAAGACGGTCCTGTTCGCCTCCACCGGTCAGGCGGTGGCGATGGCCGGGTTCCTGATGACCCAGGATGAGCTCGGGCTGTTCACCATTTCCGCGGCGTTTGGCCTTGGGTTCGGTGGCTTGATCCCAGGCTATGTGTTGGCGATCCGCGATCTTTTCCCGGCCAGCGAAGCCAGTTGGCGTATCCCGGTCGTGTTATTCCCCGGTTCGCTCGGCATGGCCGCGGGCGGCTGGCTGGCCGGCGCGATGTACGACGCATACGGCTTCTATGGCCCGGCTTTCGCGGCCGGTGTGCTGTTCAATCTGTTCAACCTGATCCTGATCGGCGCCCTGGTGATACGCGATCGTGCCGCTCGGCTGGCGCCGGTCCCGGGCTGAGGCGGGGCGAACCATGCCAGCCTATATCTGCACCGGCTGTGGCGTTCAGTATCCGAATGCCGATCAACCGCCCGCCCAGTGTGTCATCTGCCGTGATGATCGCCGGTTGGGTGTCGCGGCGAACCAGACCTGGACGACTCAGGCAGAGATGCGGGCGACCTACTTCAACGCATTTCGCCGTCTTGAACCCGGCCTGATGGGAATCGGGACCTTGCCCAGCTTTGCCCTGGGGCAACGGGCGCTGCTGTTGCGGACCGCGCAGGGCAACATCCTGTGGGATTGCCTCAGCTTCCTGGACGACGCGACGATCGCGCTGATCGGTGCTCTGGGGGGCATTTCAGCCATCGCGGCGTCGCACCCGCATTACTATGGGGCGATGATCGAATGGAGCCACGCGTTCAATTCGGCACCGGTCTACCTTCATGCGGCGGACCGGAAATTCATCACCCGGCTCGATTCCAGTATCATGTTCTGGGAGGACGACGCGTTCCAGGTGATCCCCGGCGTGACCTTGCTGCGGGTTGGCGGCCATTTCGCCGGTAGTTCCGTCATCCATTGGGCGCAAGGCGCGGGTGGGCGCGGCGCGCTGCTGGCGAGCGACACGCTGCGGATTGGGCCGGACGGCATGATTTCGTTCATGCGCAGCTATCCGAACCTGATCCCGCTGGACGCCAGCACGGCCTATCGCATCGCCGATACGTTGTTGGCCTGGCCGTTCGATTCCATTTACGGCAGCGCCTGGGATCAGATGGTCCCCGCCGATGGTCAGTCGCTGTTGTCGCGATCGGTGCAACGCTACGTCCAGGCGGTCACCAACCCGCCCGATTGACAGTGGTTGCCAGACAAGTGCGGGGATTGGATTTCCAGTCTCTCGCCGTCATGGTGGCGCAGGCCCACCATCCACGGCTTCTACACTGTCAACGGCCGTAAATCGTGGATGGTGGGCCTGCGCCCACATGACGGCGAGAGAGAGCCGAGCCACGATCCCTGCAAAATGAACGATACGGACCACTAGCAGCCTGTCGGACTCGGGATTTTCGATCAATAACGACGGCTGTTCGGCTGCGCCGGCGCGGTCATCAGACCGCCGGCGGCGCCCCGATCACGTCCTGACTGGCTTCATATCGGCCCGGAGGTGGCGTCACGGCCGACCCATCT
>CAMATI010000362.1 GCA_945861095.1 Asaia bogorensis
AAGGTGAGCGTGGCGGCGCGTGGCGTCAAGGGGTTATAGAATAATTATGGCACTACATTGAAGATTCCAGGGGCGGTCGACTGTATATCAGGGGTTTTCCGTAGTCGTTACGGTATATGGTGGAAAAAACGCTAAAGATGGGCTATGATTCGGGCACCGCTGCTGGTTCGATGGCCGTGGAGACCGCACCGCGACACGGTCCACCGCCATGTCGGGCGTGCCGAGGGGATTCCCGACCAGCGCTGGGTTCGGGCGCGTGCGCCGCCCATACGGGTTTGGGGCGGACCCCGACCCCGCCGGCCCCCGACCCTGCCGGCCCCCGACCCGACCCGACCCGGGTGTGTCGCCGATCGGATCACACCGACCCACCCAACCAGTGACCTATGGCAACAACGGACGCTGTCATTGCGAGCGCAGCGAAGCAATCCAGGGCAACCAACGGGACCGATCGTGCCCGGCCCCTGGATTGCGTCTCCGCGCTCGCAATGACAGCGGCCAACCACAGGTCAGCGGTTGGCGCGGTCGGCATCAGTCCCCTGCCCGTCCAGCTGTCGCCAAACCAGCCGCCGGTTCGGCTTCGGCCAACGGCCGAACGAACGCCGCCCGATGGCGCAACCGGGCGCGGACGGTATCGACGATCGCGCCCGTGACATGCAGGGGCGCGAAGCCCTCCGCCTCCCACCGTTGCATGCCGAATTCCGGGTGCAGGCGCAGGACGCCGCCACCGTTCTCGAAATTCTCCCGGTCGCCCGAGTCCAGATACGACTCGCACGGCAAGCCATCCGCCAGCAGCACGCCATGCCGAGGCAGTTCGACATGGTAGTAGGTGACCGCATCGGTTTCTGTCTGGACGATTGTCTGTCCATTCACCAGGTGCTTGATCGGGATCAGCACCCCGTCCGCGAACACCGCATGGTCCGGGCTGAGCCACAGGTCGCGGGTCGGCATATCGTCCGCGAAGGCGCCCCGCACGACCCGGATCGGCCACACGGCACGCGGTTTCGGGTGCGCTGCGCAGGCGACCCGCCGGTAGCCCACCCAGGCCACCGTCTGTTCGGCCGGCCCCGATCCGCCGGCGGTGATGACGCGGTCGCCGATTTGCAATGCCTCAACCGCGATTTCGCCGCGTGTGGTCAGGATCAGCGTGCCCTGACGGAAGCAGGGCGGGGTCAGGGTAATCTTGTCGTTACTGACTACAACCGATTGGAACTGGAAGCTCTCGGTCGGGTCCAGACGGAAATCGAGCACCCCGCCGCCGACGATTACAATCTGCAAGGTGTTGCCGGCCAGGATGGAGCCGGATTGGGCGATGATGTCATCGGGCAGATCGATGAAGCGGCCGGCACCGAAGCCGCCGATCAGGCCGGCGAACCCGGTGGGCGTGTCGAGCGACAGCGTGCCGGACATTGACAGGAAGTCGATGGTTCCCGTCGCAACGACAGTGCCGCCGACGGCCAGCGTGCTGCCGGCGTCGATCGCGACCGTGCCGGTGCCGGTCAGATCGCCGATGCCCAGGACACTGGGGTCGAGGACGACCAGACCGTTGTTCAGCAGCGACGCCCCACCGGTCAGCGACGCATTGTCCAAGGTCAGGGTGCCGAGGTTGGTGATCATGCCTGGGGCTGCCAGGGTGTTCGCGCCGGTCAGGACCCAGTTGGCGCCAGTGTCGATCAGGACACTGCCGAAATTGACGAAATCCGTGCCAATCCCGGTCACGGTTCCACCCCCGGCCGCGGAGCCGAGTTCCATCGTGCTGTCGCCGCCGACGCCGCCATCGACGATCCCGGAAAATACGGCGCCGGGCGCCAGCACCAACCGGTTCTCGGATCCGAAATAGAAACTGACCGCGATGCCATTCGTTCCGATAATGGTTCCGGCGTTCTCGACGGTACCGCCGAAACCCCGGATCAAGACACCATATCGGCCACTGATGACGCCGCCGGATTGATTGGTGACCGACCCTCCCTTATTGAAAAAAACGCCGGCCGCGTTGGCATCAATGCCCGTCCCATGCATCAGGCCAGCATTCACCACCGTGCTGTCGGTCCCGCCCACGACACCGGACAGGCCCTGGATGGTGCCACCGGAATGGTTGGTCACCATCCCAGCCGACCCGACCCGGACGCCGAACACGGCACCGTCGACCAGGCCGGCATTGTCCACTGTGTCGGTCCCGCCGACGACCTGCACCGCAACGGCGCCGCGGATCGTGCCGCTGACCCGGTTGAAGACGGTTCCGCCGGTCAGGAGATAAATACCGATGCCGCCACCGACCGGGTCAACATTGATCGCGCCCGCGTTGTCCACCGTACCAGGCCCGCCATCGACGACCACGCCGTCCGGACCACTGATCGTGCCGCCGGTCTGGTTGGTCACCGATCCGCCGCGCCGGAGGTACACTCCGGCGGCCGCTGCGCCCGTGCCCAACCCACGGATCAGGCCCGCATTCACCACCGTGCCGGCGGCATCGGTCAGCGTGACCCCACTCTCTCCACTGATCGTGCCGCCGGCCAGGTTGGTGACCAGCCCCCCCGCCGACAGCAGCACGGCGGCGGCGAGGGCGGCGGTGCCGGTTCCGGTGACCAGTCCGGCATTGGTCAGCGTGCCGGCGACGGCGATCATCGCGACCCCGACATGGCCGCCGATGGTACCGCCCGCCTGGTTCGTGACCTGACCGCCGGCCTTCAAAAGAGCGCCCGCCGCGGCGATGGACGCGCTCCCGCCAAGGATCGCGCCGGCATTGACCAAGGTCAGCGCGCCGTATTCCGCCCGGATCCCGACATAGCCGCCGATGGTCCCGCCGGACTGGTTGGTGACAGTGCCGCCCTCGGACAGGTAGATGCCGGTATCACCCGCCTCGGTTCCGGTCCCGCCAATAAGCCCGACGTTCGAAACAGTGCCAACCTCGTTCATGACCACCCCGGTCCGACCCGTGATGGTCGCGCCGGTCTGGTTGGTGACAATCCCGCCGGCCGACAGCAGCACGGCGACGGCGGAAACATCGGTGCCGGTTCCGCTGATCAGTCCGGCATTGGTCAGCGTGCCCTCGACCTCGGTCATCGCGACCCCGTCGCGGCCGCTGATCGTGCCACCTGCCTGGTTGGTGACCAGACCCCCAGCCTTTAGAAGGACGCCGGCCGCGGCGGTGGACGAGGCTCCTCCCAGGATCGCGCCCGCATTGACCAAGGTCAGAGCGCCATATTCAGCCCGCACCCCCACTCGGCCGCTGATCGTGCCGCCGGACTGGTTGGTGACCCGGCCGCCATCGGTCAGATAGACGCCGGATGCGGAGGTCGTTACGCCAGCGATCATGCCGGCATTGATGATGGTGGCGCCTCCACCGGCGGCCACGATCCCGGAAAAGCCGGTGATGACCCCACTCGCCTGGTTGGTGACCCTGCCGCCAGCCTTCATGAAGATGGCAGAGGCCTCGGTGCCGCCGGCCTGGATGCGCCCGGCGTTCACCACGGTCGCAGGCTGGTTGTAGAGACCAATCCCGCCCGAGATGGTCCCGCCCGTCTGATTGGTGATCCTGCCGCCGCTGTCCAGATAGACGGCGTACCGGTCCGGATTGTCGCCAGCGATCAGACCGGCATTGACGACGGTGCCCGGTCCGCCCAGGACCACGATAGCGCCGCCGCCGCCGATCGTGCCGGTAGCATTGTTGGTGACCGATCCGCCAGAGTCGGAATAAACCCCGGCTCGCTCGGTGTCCGTCGCTCGGATGACACCATCGTTGATGACCGTGGCCGCGGCACCGTAGAAGCCGACGCCGCCACCGCCGGCGATGGTGCCGCCGGCCTGGTTGGTGACCGTGCCGCCGCCACCGATCAGGACCACGCCGATGCCATCGGGGTGGTTCGATTCGATCAGACCGGTGTTCACCACCGTCCCGGCCAGGGTGTCGATCCGCACGCCCACATAGCCGGCGATGGTCCCCCCCGCCTGATTCGTAACCGTCCCCCCGCCGCCCAAAAACACCGCTCGGCTTACCCCGGTGTCATACGTGCCGGAGGTCAGGATCACGCCGGCGTTCACGACGCGCACACCCGTGGCCTCGATCCCGCTGACCACCGCGGAGGTGCCGCTGGCCGAGATCAACCCCGTCGCCGCATTGGTCAGGATGCCCCCCGCGCCCAATGTCAGCGGCGCCGCGAGAGAGCCGCTGTTGGTCAGGGTTTGGAGGTTGGCGATGGTGGAGGTCGTCGCGAATGTCCAGGACGCGCCGGCATCGATTGTGACCTGTTTGAACCCGATATACTGCGAACCGAGCCCGCTCAGCGTCCCGGTCGAAGCCCCGGATGCCAGTTCCAACGTGCTGGCGATATTGGACGAAAGACTGTTGCCGCTGGTGATGCTGCCCTGGAACACCGCGCCGGGCGTGACGATCAGGCGGTTCGCGAAGCTTGCCGCGAACTCGACGGCCTTGCCCGTGTCGCCGACGATCGTGCCGGCATTCGCGACCGTCCCCAGACCGCCCAGGACGATGCCGCTGCCACCGGTGATGACGCCGCCGGCCGCATTGGTGACCGCTCCCCCCCCGGCGAGTAAGAGGCCGACCCCGTCGGGATCGGTGGCCTGCAATCGACCGGCGTTGACGACCGTGCCCGCCGCGACCAGGGCGACCGCGGCATAGGCCCCGACGATGGTCCCGCCGCTCTCGTTGGAGACCAGGCCGCCGAACAGAAAGACACCGGTGGCGGCGGTGCCGGCGATCATCCCGGCGTTCACCACCGTCCCATGCCCCAGCGGCATGGAAACGCCGTAGTAGCCGCTGACCGTGCCGCCGGCCTGGTTGGTCAGGGTGCTGCCGCCGGCCATCAGGACGCCGGGCCCGTAGGTGCCGTTGGAGGCGATGGTGCCTGCGTTGACGATCGTGCCGGCGTCGATCATCCCAACCGCGTTGGCGCCCAGGATGACGCCGCCGGCCTCGTTGGTCAGGACGCCGCCGGCCACGAAGTAGATCCCACTGCCGTCGGTGCCGTCGATCGTCCCGCGATTGGTCACCGTGGTCGATCCGTCCGCGGAAATCCCGTTGTTGGCTCGGATCGTGCCGGTGACCTCATTGACGATACTGCCGCCCGCCTGAAGGTCGATGGCGCTGGCGCCGGTGCCGACGATCAGGCCGGCGTTCATCACCGTGCCGCCACCGCCAAGGCTCACGCCGACATCGCCGCTGATGGTGCCGGTGGCCTGATTGGTGACAGAGCCGCCGGACGCCAGCGAGACGCCGAAATCATCGGTGTTGGACTCGGTCTCGCTGATGATACCGGCGTTGACCAGGGTGCCCGGCGCGCCCGCGATCAGGACGCCGGCGGAACCCTGGATCGTGCCGCCGACCAGGTTGGTGAGCAGCCCACCGGCGCCGAGGACGACACCGATGCCGCCGCTGTCGGTGCCGGACGCGCGGATGGCGCCGGCGTTCACGACGGTGCCGGCCGAACCCTCGATGACCACGCCCGCATAGGCGCCGATGGTGCCGCCAGCCTGGTTGGTGACGGAACCACCCGCCCCCAGCACGATGCCGCGCGTCGTCAGCGTGCCATATTGGCCGGAGCCGGCGATCAGCCCCGCGTTGATCACCGCCACACCCGTCGCGCCGGTGCCACTGGCGATGACCGCGGTGGCGGCGGCCGTATCGTTGGGAGAGATGACGGCGCCGGCGGCATTGGTGATGGTTCCGCCGGCGGCCAGGGTGACACTGGCATCACCGGTCAGGCCACCCGCGTTGGTCATGGTGCCGGCAACGGTCAGGCGGATCGCGTCCAATGTCGTGTTGCCAGGCAGGGTCCAGGTGGCGCCGGAACCGACCAGGATCTGCCCAAACCCGACGAACTGGGTGCCAAGTCCGGAAAACGTGCCGGCGGACGCGCCGGAACCGAGTTCCAGGGTGCTGACGGCGGTGGACCCGGCGGGGTTGCCCCCGGAAACAGTGCCGGTGAAGGTCGCGCCCGGGACAAAGACCAGGCGGTGGGTGAATCCCGCCTCGAACCGCACCGCGTAGTTGCCCGTGGTGTCGATGGACCCGGCGTTGATCAGCGTGCCGGAGCCGCCGCGGATGCCGACGCCGCCATAGCCGCCGATCGTGCCGGAGGCCGCGTTGGTGACC
>CAMATI010000363.1 GCA_945861095.1 Asaia bogorensis
ATCGAAGGGTTGGCGGACTGAGGCTCCTGCACATCGTGCTGTACGCATGATCTGGCGGATCTCGAAGCCCGTGGAATCCCCGCTGTCGGTGTCGCCACCACCGAGTTCATCGACGCCGCCGCCGCCCAATCCAAGGCGCTCGGCACCGATCCGGCCTATGTGTTCGTGCCGCATCCGGTGCAGGACCGCACCGATACGGAACTGAGGCAGATGGCCGACGACCACCTGGATGCCATTTTGGCATTGCTGGTGAAGAAGGCGTGATTGCCGAAGGACCGGGTGCCTTTGTCGGTGCCCGGTCCGACGCATCACGGCGCCATGCGTTGCGATCCGCCCCGCGTCGTTGCCGGTCGGCTTGACAGGAGCCTTAAATCGCCGACCCGCGGCTTGATACCGGCCCGGCAATACCGCATGTCTCGTTACACATACTCGGAAACATCCATCATGCCCGCCGATGTCCAGACATTGATCGACAAGATCCAGGCCCTGCCGCCGGATCGGCTAATCGAGGTCGAGGATTTCGTGGACTTCATTCGGCTACGCGAACAAGAGCACGGGCTCACGCGGGACGCGACAACCGCCAGCACACTGGCCTTCGCCGCCATTTGGAATAATCCGGAAGACGACGTCTACGACGCAATATGAGTTCGGCACCATGGTCCTGGTGCCGCTCCCCTTCTCCGACCAAAGCGCATCCAAGCGGCGCCCCGCGGTCATCGTCAGCAATCATGCCTATAACGAAGGACGGCGGGATGTCGTGGTGATGGCGGTGACCGGCCAACTGCGCCCGACGCCTGGCTTGGGCGAGGTGTGGCTCAATCACTGGGCGGAGGCAGGGCTCCTCAAACCATCCGTTGTCAAGCCGGTCTTTGCCACGATTGAACAACGCCTGATCATCCGTTCCCTCGGGGCGCTTCACGCAAGCGACCGGGTTGCACTCAGGCAAGCGATTGCCGAGACCATCGGATAGGCGGCAATCCAACCCTGTCCTCGGCATGACCGAGCCCGCCAACGAGGCCGGCCGCACCACGGATAGGCGCGGAGCGTAATCTCAGCGTGGCTACGCCACCGGACGATCCGGTTTCAAATCCACCAAAGGCGTCCCGTCCAAACAATCCAGGCCACGCACGAACAGTGTCGTGCCCTCGACCCGTTCGAGCACCACCACCGAAGACGCGATCGGATTGGGCCGCACCGGCGAGCGCAATGCAAACGTCCCCAATGTCTGGCCGCTGTGACGCGGGGTCTGCAAGACCAGATCTCGCCGAGACCGGTGCATCCAGTACAGCACCTGCAAGCGGGCGTTGCGATCAATGCCGGTCAACGCCTCCCGCCAGCGTTCGTCGATCACGATCGTGCATAACGGCCCGTCATGCGTCCCGCGCCGAGGGCATTCCGCCCGCGTCTTCCACGGCGTGTGGATGGTGCCAATGAAATAGACGCCGGCGTCGGTCGCGGGCGGCAACGGCACCGCGACCTCATCGGGCCTGATGTCCATGTCGGGGCCGGGCTGGGATGCATCGCTCATGGGATCAGCATGACAGGCGCGGCGAGGGAACGTCCAGCACCCATTCAGGCTGCCTCGGTCGCGGAGCAGCCCCGCTTGATCGGCAGGAGTCAAATAAAGTCAGGTATGCTGTCCTTTGACGATGGACACGACCTTGCTCTCGCTGATCGGATTCTCGGTGGCAATGTATGTCACCCCGGGGCCGAACAACATGATGGTTGCCGCCGCGGTGGCCAATCACGGTATCCGCGCGACCATGCCCCACATGCTGGGCATCCTGGTCGGGTTCGCGGTGATGCTGGTGGTCGTCTGCGCGGGCCTCGGCGCGATGCTGATCGCCTGGCCGCCCTTGCTGCCGCTGTTTCGCTGGGGTGGCGCGGCCTGGCTGGCGTGGCTGGCCTGGAAGATCGCCACCGCGCATCCGACCGAGCCCGGAACGTCCGGCCGCGTGCTTGGATTTGCGGGCGCGGCGGCGTTCCAATGGGTGAACCCGAAAGCCTGGCTGATCGGCGTTGGCGCGGCGGGCGAATACATGGCGCCGGACTTGCCGTTGGTCTGGCAACTCGGTCGCATCTTCGTCGTGTTCATGCTCGTGGGCCTGCCCTGCCTGATGGTCTGGGCGCTGATCGGCAAGGGCGCGCGCAGGTTGCTGGGGTCGGCCGAGCGGCTGCGGGTGTTCAATGTGGCGATGGGGGTGCTGTTGGTGTTGTCGGTGGTGCCCGTTCTGCTGGAAGACTGGTAGGTTGATTTCGGCTGGCGGCCCCGCCCCTCGGTTCCATCTTGTCTCCCCCGAACCTCGCTCGGCCGGCCAGACCAGGGAACCGCCTCAAGATGCGGCAAGAATCGGAGGAAACGGCCATGAAAATCACCGGGGTCGAGGCTTTCCAGGTCGCCTGGTCGCCCAACGACAAGCCTTCTCAGCGCAGCGCGTTCGTGCGCGTGCACACCGATGCCGGTCTGTCCGGCCTGGGCGAGGCATCCCCCATGCAGGGCGGCCTCGCCTCCCTGGGCATGATCAGGCACGACATCGCGCCGCTGCTGCTGGGCCAGGATCCGCTGGATCATGCGGTGCTGCTGGATCAGGCGATGCATACGCTGGTGAAACTGGGGCCGGAGGGGGCGCTGACCGGCGCTCTGGCGGCGCTGGACATCGCGTTGTGGGATCTGAAGGGGAAACTGACGGGACTGCCGATCTACAAGTTGATTGGCGGGGCCTGGAAGACCGCCCTGCCCTTCTACGCGTCCATCGGCGGCAACGGGGACCGGACGGTGGATGAGGTGCTGCGCGTGGTCGATCGACGGCTGGCCGACAAACCGGCGGCGATCAAGATCCGCTTCGACAACAACCGCACATCCCTGGACGTGGACATTCCCGGCGATATCGCCAAGGCGCGGGCGGTGCGCGATCTGGTCGGGGACGGCTTCCCCTTGGCCTTCGACGCCAATAATTGTTACACGACCGGCGGCGCGATCCGAGTCGGGCGGGCGCTGGAAGACCTGGGTTTCTGGTGGTTCGAGGAACCGGTGCAACACTACCATGTTCGCGCCATGGGAGAGGTCGCGCGCGCGCTCGACATCACCGTATCGGCGGGGGAGCAGACCTATACGCTTGCGGCTTTGGCTGACCTGATCAGTGCGGGGGTGCGCATGGTGCAGCCCGATATCGTGAAGATGGGCGGCATCACCGGCCTGCTGCGTTGCGCCGCCCTGGCGCACGCGCATGGGGTGGAACTGGTGCCGCACCAGACGCAGCCGACGATCGGCCATGCCGCCAACCTGCATGTCGTGGCATCGTTGCTGCAAGGCACCAAGCCGGCGGAATGGAACGATCCGTCCACCCGAACGCATGCCGTGTTCGAAAATCCGCCGGTGCCGATCGCCGGCCTGTTTCACCTGCCGGATGACCCAGGATTGGGGCTGCGGGTGAACGAGGCGGCGTTGGCCGATCGACGGGTAGAGATCTGACGCGACCTCGCCTGACCATCAGACCGATCCGAGGCATCCGATCCATGCGGCGGCAGGCTCCCGCCGCATGGATCGGACCGCGGGACCGATTGGCAGGCGCTTCGGCTGCGGCGCTGGTTTCCAGCGGTGGTGGCTCCCTGGGGTCCTCCCCTGGGGTCCTCCCCTGGGGGACGCCGGCGTACCACCAAAGGGCGTGACAAGGTCCGGGGCTGCTCCTACTCTCTCCGAACGGGCAAAGACCCGGAACCACAATGCGTCAAACGCTGTATAGGGAGGCTTAGGTGCTTACACGTCGTTTCGTAACCGGTGGAATGGCGGCCGCCGTCGTGGCTGGCGGGTCCGCCCCGGCCCAGGCTCAATCCGCCGATGGCTGGCCCAACAAGATCGTCAAGATCATCGTCAATTTCGCCCCCGGCGGATCGACCGACAACGCGATGCGCCCCTTCGCCGATCGCCTGTCCCGCGCGCTGGGTCAGCAATTCGTGATCGACAACAAGGGCGGCGCATCCGGCGCGCTGGGGCTGGAGGCGGCGGTCCGTTCGCCGGGTGATGGCTATACATTCGTCGCCACACCGTCGCTTTCGGTCACCGTGCTGCCCAACATGCGCAAGCTGCCATTCGACATATTCAAGGATCTGAAGCCGGTGTCGCGGTTCACCGACGCCACGCTGCTGTTCGCGGTGCATCCGTCCGTCCCGGCAAACTCGATCCCCGAATTCGTGGCATACGCGAAGAAAAACCCGGGGAAATTGAGCTGGGGCACCGCCGGCTTCGGATCCCAGGGCCACATGATGTGTGAGGCGTTCAAGCTGGCCGCCGACGTCGATATCCTGCATGTCCCGTACAAGGGGGGCGGCGAGTCGCTGTCCGATTTCCTGTCCGGCGTGCACCAGATCCACGCGGATGCGAACACCTTCCCGCATCTCGCCCAGGGCAAGGGCAAGCTGCTGGCGGTGCTGGACCGCCAGCGTCATCCCGACTATCCGGACGTGCCCGTGTTGACGGAATTCTATCCGGAAATCGATTTCTATGCCTGGTTCGGCATGTTCGCGCCGCCCGGCACACCCGATCCCATCATCGCCAAACTGGCGGACGCGATGGCCAAGATCGCGATGGAACCGGATCTGGTCGCGCAGTTCCGCAAGCTGGCCTTGAAACCCAACCCAAGCTCTGCGGAGCAACTGGCCAAGACGCTTCGGGCGGACTACGATCTTTATGGAACGATGGTCAAGAAATTGAACATGCGCATGGAATGACCCCCCGACGGCGGCATCGGGACGCCCTATTGGCATCTTGAACAGCGCGCGGCTGCCTGTAGGTGGCCGCGCGAAACGCCGGGCCGGACCAAAGCAACGATCGGGCCAGGTGTCGCACCATCGTTTCTTCCGGCGCCGAACAAGCCGAGGCACCACCCTGGCGCGCCATTCGTCAGACCACGCCCAGGCTGATATGATGCGGGACCAAAACGGGAGAGCGCCATGCGCATCGTATTGATCGGGGTTTCACACTGGCACACGCCATTTTTTCTGGACCCAGTGTTGGGCATGGCGGACGCGACCTTTGTCGGCGTCAGCGACCCCGATCTGTCGCGCGCCGAACCCATCGCGGCCAAAGCCAAATGCTCGGCCTTCGCCGACTACCGTGAGATGTGCGCCAAACTGAAGCCGGACTTCGCCTTCGCCCTGGCGCGCCATTGCGACATGGCCGAACTCGCCCGCTTCCTGATCGACGCCGGCATTCCCTTCGCCATGGAGAAGCCCTGCGCGATCACCGCGGCCGATGCCTGGGACATCGCGAACCACGCCAAGGCCGCCGATCACTTCGCCGCGGTGCCCTATGTATTTCGTTACTGTCCAATCATCGACACGATCCGGGAGGTCGCGGCCAACGAGGCAATCCACTACCTGATGTTCAAGTTCGTGGGCGGCATGGTCGACCGCTACCACCAGCAGCGCGTGCCCTGGGTGATCGATCGCCCACAATCGGGTGGCGGGCCGTTGCTGAACCTCGGCGTGCATTTCCTCGACCTGTGCCGGGTTCTGTTGAATGGCGCGGACCTGACGGTGACTGGCGCGATGATGTCGAACCGCGCAGAGCACCTGAACGTGGAAGACCACGCGGTGGTGCTGATGCAGGGCGGCGGCGCAAGCTGCATGGTGGAAACCGGGTATCTGTATCCGGCCCCGAACTCGGTGTTCGACATGCATTACAGCATCCGGACCGAGAAACATTACTTTTCCGCGCGCGATAACGGGTCGATGGAGATCGTGACGAACGACCGCGCGCGGACCGTGCGGGAGATGAAGCTGACCAACGCGTTCTTCTATCCGGAATTCGTGCGCGATACTTTGCAGCGGGTGCGGGACGGTCGGAAGCCGATCGCGGACTTGTCAGACAATGCCGCGGCGGTGGCACTGGTGGAGGCGGCGTATCGGATGTCGCCATTGTAGAAGAAGGCGGGGCGCTGCCCTCTTCAACCGGGCACATGGGTAACATTTCAGACCGGGCACATGGGTAACAGTTTTCCAGCGTTATCGCAGACCGCACGGATGGTACTCGTTGCCCCGAGCCGGCCGCGAGGCTCGACGGTTTCTTGGTTCGGCTGACGCGCCGTTTC
>CAMATI010000364.1 GCA_945861095.1 Asaia bogorensis
ATGGGTCGGCCGTGACGCCACCTCCGGGCCGATATGAAGCCAGTCAGGACGTGATCGGGGCGCCGCCGGCGGTCTGATGACCGCGCCGGCGCAGCCGAACAGCCGTCGTTATTGATCGAAAATCCCGAGTCCGACAGGCTGCTAGCGGCCCCGATGGTGCCGGCCGCGCCCTTGGTGCTGTGGATTTCCCTGGTCAACAGATCACGGTCGTCGGTGCCGGCCGCCAGGAACGCCAACCGTCTCTCCATCTCGGCCACGAACACCGCGAGCATTTCGCCGATCCCGTCCTCGCCCAGGGCCTCCAACAGGTCCGCGAAGGACTCCGCATCGACGGGGGCATCGACGGGGGCATCGACGGGGGCATGGACGGGGGCATGGACGGGGGCATCGGCGGGGGCATGGACGGGGGCATCGGCGGGGGCATCGGCGCCCCCTGGGACGAGCGTCGTCGCACCGGGCGGATCGGTCTGGCGCGGCTGATAGATGGGTGCGTGCTCGTTGACCCGTGACATATCCAGCACGTCGAGGATGGCCAGCAAAAGGGCGTCACGGTTGACCGGTTTCGGGACAAAGTGGTTCATCCCGGCGTCGAGGCAGGTCCTGACGTCTTCTGGAAAGGCATTGGCGGTAATGGCGATGATCGGGATCTTTGCCAGGCGCCCGCCCATCGCGCGGATGGCGCGCGCGGCGCCCGGCCCATCCAGGTCCGGCATCCGCATGTCCATGCAGATCAGGTCGTAAAGGAAGCTCGACGCGCTTTCGACCGCTTCGGTGCCGTCCGCCACCATATCCAGGTTGACCGTGAAGCCTTTCAGCATCTGGCGGATGACGAACTGGTTGGTCGGGTTGTCCTCCGCGAACAGGATGCGCAGCGGGCGGCCCATCGCATTCAAGGCCTCCTGGAACTGGCGGGTCGCATCCCGTCCGTCCGGCACCACGGTCGTCGGCGGGTCGGTCACCGGCAGGGTCAGTCGGACCCGAAAGACGGTCCCCTCGCCCGGGTGAGACGCGACACTGATGGAGCCTTTCATCTGCATGACCAGGCGCTTGCTGATCGCCAGCCCCAGCCCGGTGCCCCCGTAACGCTGGCTGATCGTGGCATCGGCCTGCATGAATTCTCCGAACAGGCCGCCGATCCGCGCTTGCGGGATGCCAATGCCGGTGTCCCGGACGATCCACTCGATCGTAGCGGAATCGCCCGTCGCTGCCTCGGTCGTCGCTGCCTCGGCCGTCGCTGCCTCCTTGGGCCGCAGGATCAGGCGCAAATGGACGCTCACATGGCCGATTTCGGTGAATTTGACCGCGTTGGAAATCAGGTTGAGCAGGATCTGCCGGATACGCCCCGCATCGCCCATCAACATCGGAACGGTCTGTGCATCGGCATCGACGGAAATCGTCAGATTCTTGGCTTCCGCCCGCGGGGCGAGCAGGGACACCGCCTCTCGGGTCAAGGCCGCCGGCGAGAACGCTGCGTCCTCCAACATCATGGAGTCGGCGTCGAGCTTCGAGAAATCCAGAATGTCGTTCAGAATCCGCATCAGGTTGTCGCCCGAGGACCGGATCGTCTCCACTACCTCCCGCTGGCGTGGCGGCAATTGCTCGTCCAGCAGGGCGCCGGCCAGACCGAGGACGGCGTTCATGGGGGTGCGGACCTCATGACTCATGGTCGCGAGGAAGCGGGCTTTCGCCTTGCCGGCGGCATCCGCCTGAACCAGGGCCAGACGCAGTTCCCGGGCGCTTTCCTCCAGCCGGCGCTTGGTCGATCCCAGTTCGTTCATCCGGCGCACCAGGACGCCGATCAGAATGACGCCACAGGTAATCAGCACCCCGACAAACGCGGTGAACAGCCAGTGCATGTCGATAAGATCGGTCTGCCCTTCGGCGGCTCGGGCAGCGGTGTAGACGTTGGACGCGGATGACAGGCGGATCAGGTCGGCGGTTCGCGGTTCCAGGATATCCAGTGCCTGTCGCGCACTTTTCGGATCAGCGATGGCCAGGATCAGCGGCTCGACCTGACGCAGGCTCTGTTCGAAACGATCGACGATCCCGACCAGGATTGGATCGCTGGTGACGAAGCGGGCAACCTCCCCCGCGCGCAGCAGAGACAGCCGGTTTACGCAGATGTCGAAGCGCAGGCTTGCCTCGCTATCCTCCCCTTCCAGGGCGGCCTGATAGATGACCTGCTGCAGACGCAAGAACTCGGTCACGGATTGCGTGACGCTCCAGGCCACATTGAAGCGGTTGGACGTCTCCAGAATGCGCTGGTGACGATAAAGCTCATACGAAACGTAGATGGCAGCGCCGGCCAACAGGATGACCGCGGAAATCAGCAACCATTTCCAAAGGCGTGCGAGCGTCTGCATCCGTTACGACGGGCCAGGAAAACGGCCCGCCGTGGCCGCGCCGCGGACGCAACGGACAGGTCGGGCCAATGGCGTGCACGCCATTGGCGCCACCCCGATGCCGGCCTGTCCCATCCACCGCGATAACCGATCCACCTTGCCCCCCTATCACGGCCGCGTTGCTTATCCGGGAAGTCCTTTCAAACGACTTCCATCCGGGCGATCTGCCAAGCCGAGCGGCTGTAGAATTTCTGGCTTCTGAGTTCGGCGCTGGTGTCGAAGGGATAGACGATGAACAGAGGTCCCTTGTCGCTGACGGGCATGTAGCGGCCATCGCGCTTCACCGCGAGGATCGGCTTGTATTTGGCGAAATCCGCCATCGGGATCTCGGTGGTATAATCGTTCAACGCAAACACCATCAGCTTGTCCCCGGACGCGCCGATCACGTCCATCAGGGTCGTCATCAATACACCTTCGAACACCACTTCACCGGTAAACCATGGGGTTGATGTACGCAACGATATAAGGCCCAGCGATTCAAGCATGGGCATGTCGAACACGGCGTTGGCGCCCTGGTTGGGGGCACCGATACGCCCGGCTATGCTCAGAATTTTTTTGCCCGACGGTGCCGGCAGCGCGGCGAGCGCCTTGTGGCTGGTCAGCAGGGCGAGCCCCATCAGGGCGAGGCGCCGGTTCAGCATCACGATTGACTCCTTCCATGGTCCAAGCCGGCAGATTGCCGACATGGGGTTTAGGAAGGGTTAAGGCACCGGGGATGCCGCCAGGGGGATGCCGCCAGGGGGATGCCGCCAGGGGGATGACGCCAGGGGGATGACGCCAAGGGGATGCCGCCAAGGGGATGGAGGACTGGCACGCATCGGAACGATCAGCGGCAGAGATCGCGCACCATGGCGGCGGCCCCCGCCGCTATCCGGACGATCCGATCGACATCGACGGCATCCGGCCAACGATCCCGCGGCAGATGGAACAGCGGATTGCTTCCGACCAGGGTTACGTAGCGGCCGCCTGCACGGTGGATGTCGCGGGTTTCGCCGCTGGGGACCTGGGATGGCGGCGCCATGACCTCGGGGGGCTGGCCGGCGGCGTCCAGGGCGGTGCGCATCGCCCGTCGCAAATCGTCCGATGCCGACATCACCGACAATTGACCGCCGGTGGCACCGAGATTGGCGCCGTAGTGGACCCAGGTCGCGCCGCCCGCAACGTCCCAGCCGGGGCGACGCTCGATAAACGCGTCCAACCCCAGATGACCCAGTTCGTGGCCACTGTTCGCGGTCATGACGACATCGCACCCGGGCGGGTCCGCCAGCAGCGCGCGCAGGGTCTCCAGCCAGCAGACCAGGCCGCCGCCGCGTTCGGACGTCGATTGCCACCAGGAACTGCGTGGGGTCATCACGACCAAAGACGGTCGCGTGCGGTCGCGGCCCCGGATGTTCACCACGACGTTGCGTGCCTCGCTCGGCGTTCGGCGAACTCGCGACACGAACTCCGCCTGGGCGCCTTGCTGCTCCGCTGCCCGCAGCAGGTCCTCGAACTCGGTCGAGACATGCAACGCGGGCGCGCCATACGGCGTGCGGAACTGTTCGGCGTTCAGCAGCCCGAGGCCTGGATTTGCCCCTTGGCACACGATCACCAGGGCTTGGTGGCGGGCGCCCAGGCGCATCGCGCGATAGGCCTCGGTATAGACGGCTTGTGGCGACAGGGTCGTGACCTCTATCCCATGGGGGCCAAGCGGGGCGGTCAGAATGTCGTGGGTGAAGGGGCACTCTGGGGGGTAGCCGGGGGAATCGAAGACCGGGGTCGCCTCGATCCGGGTGCCGTCCACCGCCACCCAGGCCTCGACGGGATCGAGCCGGTCGAGGGCAAAGGATTCGACGACCGGCGTCGCGCCGAGTGCGGCGACTTCCGCGGCCAGCCAGTCGGCCCCGGCATGATCGCCCGGGGTTCCGGTGCGGTGGGTGCCCTGAGAATCCCAGGCCAGCAGCCAGGAATCGGCCCGGATTCGGCGGGCGGAAACAATGTTGTCGGTCATCCGGGGACTCCCAAAGCTCCGACCAGGGCCGCGCCACCCAGGACCAGCAACGGATGCAGGCGGGTGAACATGAACAGGCCGGTGGCGGCGATGATGACCGCCATTGTCACCCAGTCAATCGCGGTGGCATGCAACAGCAGCGCCGCACTGGCCATCAGCAGCCCCGCGGTGACGGGCATCAGCCCGCGCTGGATCGCCGCGCGCCACGGGGCGTCCTTGAAGCGATACCAGACGCCAGCCACCAGATAGGTCAGCACCGAGGACGGCCCGGCGACCGCGAGCGTCGCGACCAGCGCGCCCGGCACGCCGGCGACGTTCCAGCCGATCAGGCTGACCACCATCATGTTCGGACCCGGCGCGGCCTGCGCCAGGGCGAACAGGGCGGCGAATTCCGCGGGGCCGAACCAGTGATGGACCTCCACCACCTGTCGCTGCATCTCCGGGATGATGGTGTTGGCGCCGCCGAACGCCAGCAGCGACAATTGGGCGAACACCAAGGCGAGGTCGGTCAGGGGATCGCCGCCGGTCATGCCCGGGTCCTCCAGGACAACGCAATGGACAGCGCGGCCAGCACCGGCAGGGCGAGCAGCAGCGGCACCCGCAGCAGGGCGACGGCGCCGAACGTGACGACAGCGATGGCAAGCCCGAGCGGCTGACCGCGCAAGGGGGACGCGATGCGCAGGGCGGCGACCAGCACATAGGCGGCGGCGGCGGCGGCCAGGGCGGCGAACGCACGCTGGACGACCGGCAGGTCTTTGTACTGGTCGTAGACGACACCCAACAGAATGACGACGGCGATCGGGCCGATCATAAGGCCGAAAAATGCCGCGGCCGATCCAAGGGTTCCGTGGAAGCGGGCACCGAGCGCAATGGTGACGTTCATGATGTTGCCGCCGGGCAGAAATTGGCAAAGGCCCAGCAGATCGGTGAATTCGCCCGCGGTCATCCACCGGCGCTGCTCGACCACCATGCGACGGGCCCAGGGCAGGACCCCACCGAAGCCGAAGACGCCAACGGTGAAAAAGCCGAGGAAGAGGTCGGCGAGACTCGGCCTTGTGGTAGGGACGGACATGGGGGTTGGTTAGCGTGTCCGGGGTGGACGCGGAAGACGCCGGACCTGGCGGCCGCGGGCTTTGGGGGGACGGCGCGGCGCCAGTCGGGCACCACGGGGGGAGGAATCACCGTTATCGCTGGCCGACGCGGACGGGATGGGATAGGGGTTGCGCCCAGAGATGCGATGCGCCGATGCGATGCGCGATGCGTTGCAGCGACGCGAGGCCGAGATGCGATGCCGGGGTGAGACGCGAACGCGCCGGCCGTCCCAACCGAACAGGCGCCCCATGCCAGACGAACGCCCTTCACCGGACCATCTTATCTGCCAGAGTTGCGGTATCGACCTGAAGGTCGCCCAATGCGGCGACACTTGCCCGGCCTGCGGCGAACCGATCGTGGCGGATGACGACGCCGGCGATTGAACGGCGGGTCGGCCGGGGAGACCTTGCCATCCGGACCTGGACGCAACACCTAGTGCCCCGAGTCGTTCATAATGTGGGGTAAAGCCTCTTCAGCTTAACGCGGGCCTCGGCAGTGGTGAATTGCCAATCCGCCTTGGCGTGGTGTTTGTTTCGTCTGGCCTCCCAGGCGGCGACTTCCTCGATGAGGTTTTGCTTG